>NZ_PYWN01000075.1 GCF_003049505.1 Metasolibacillus meyeri | reverse complement strand
CTTTAGACGTGGGCCAGTACCCCAGCGTTTCACGCGCAGAGAAAACCACCAGTTTTACTGGTGGTTTTTATTCATTTCAATGGGCAAAATCCACAGGCTATTAAACCAGGAATATCCTTTGATTGGCAGCAGCTTTTGCGAACGGGTGTATTTAACAACTGGGAAGGATGCTTACCGCCTGTGTAATTTAAAAACAGTGATTTATCGGAAATGTAGTTCCACACTTTTGTTTCTTCAAGTATTTCAATGTCCTCGTATGCTCGGTCAGCTAATGCTGGATTCTCGAGCAAGGTATGGTAATGCCATATAAGGTAGCCAAAAATATTTTCCCACATAATGAGCGGTGAAATAGATGTTGTTTTGCGTAGCTGCTGAATAATTTCAAAAGTTTGTTTATATAATATTTTGTGGATAACAGTTTCGCGTTCGTTATCTTCCACATAGCGAAAATCATTTGCTGTAATAAATGTACCAAGCGTATTGATACCATATTCGTGAACGAGTGCGAAGCGAATGTCCTCTAGTTTTCCGTCCCAAACTTCATCATAAACGGCTAACATATAAAATTGCATGGCAACGAACATACCGTAGCGACGAGTGAAATGAGAAATAGCGGCTGTTTCTGTGGCAGCCTGTGTAATGCCCATCATTAAGTTGCGAAAATCAGTTAAATAAAAATCTTTTTGTAAATTAGCTACAGTAAATAAAGGGCGTTCAGGATTCTCGGTATAGATACTATAAGCATTTAATTGACGTATTTGATCATAGGATAATGTGGGCATAAACTCACCTTTTTCAACTATCATAACATTTTTTAAGATGAAAATAAAAATTGCACAAATACTGTTGACAAGTTAAATGAAAACGATTATCATTATCATTGTAAGCATTACTCATATGCAATACAGTGCTTATGAGCTTGAACTTTAGCTACTTTTCTCCAGAAGTTCGCTAGTTCAAAAAATACGTTCTACCCCCCTCATTTTAGAACGTAATTTTTTACCCTTTATATTTTCTTCAAAGCTTCTCTTTTGAGAGCCAAATTGAGCCGATCCCTAGCCATAGGATCGGCATTTTTTTATGGAATAAGAAAAGCGCCAATAAAACGTCTAAATTCGCCAATAGAATTAAGAAAAGCGCCAATAGAATGTTAAAAGGCGCCAATAAAAACATGAAAACCGCCAATAAACATCATTTGGCGGCGATCAAATTGCGCTTTGCTGCAAGCATTGTATGATAACTATGTAGCAGCATCCCGATAATAATAATTGCTAATCCAACCAGCGCGATAGGTGTCGGAAGGGGAATGCCTAATAATAGCATTTCGCCAATAATAACAAAGGCTACTTCAGTTGATTGTGTTGCTTCTACTGCAGCTAGCTTCCCTTGATTATCACGCACACGGTCAGTGGCGATAAAGAATAATGTCGTTGCGATCACCCCTGAGCTTACCCCTACTAATAACGACTGGAATAGTTGACTGCTTGAAGGGAATCCGACAGTCATAGCAGCATAGATAGCCATAATAATCCATGCAGGTAAGGAAGCAATTGTCATGCCGAGCACCCGTTGAAATGTATCAATGCGTCCACCACACACATCCATCATTTTTCGGTTGCCGAGTGGATAAGCAAATGCTGCAATGAGCACTGGAAAAATGCCAAGTAAAAGTGCGGTTGTTGATACGGATTTGGCGTGCGGAATTTGAATTAATAAGATACCAATTAAGATAACACATGAAATGAGCAATGATATCATCGGAATTTTTTGGCGAATTTTTTGACCTGCAATGACCGTGATAAAAAGTGGTGCAAGCAATACCCCTGCAACAATTGTAAACTGCCAAGTGCCTGAAACAAGCCAGCCAGGACCGTATGCCGCTGCGAAAGTCAATGGTGCATAAAATAATACAAAGCCAACAAAGCTCCAGACAAACCATTGCCGAGGATGTGTCTTCATTTCATTATGTAATTGTCGATAATTTTTTCGGTAAAGAACAATAGCAATTAGGAATGGTAGCATAAAGAAATAACGTAGGGAGGCGCTCCATAGCCAACTACCGCCATCTAATTCCATCGAGTGATTTAAAATAAATGTAAATGCAAAAAACAGAGCCGCAATAATGCCGATTAGAATTTCTTTCATTTATTTAGACACCTCCTTTATCACTGAATATTCTGAACGTATAACCGAAGAAAAATGCTAGCCATTATGCTAGCGTTTTTCCTGAATTATTAGGCGCGTGCTTCAAATGCTTGCACGATTTCTAAAATAACTTCTGTTGCTTTTTCCATCGTTTCTGCTGATACGTATTCGAATTTACCGTGCATGTTTTCGCCACCTGCGAAAATATTTGGTGTTGGCAAGCCCATGTAAGACAGCTGTGAACCGTCTGTACCACCACGGATAGGCTCGACAACTGGTGTAATACCAAGTTTTGTCATTGCCTCTTTTGCGATATCTACGATTTCCATCACAGGCTCGATTTTTTCGCCCATATTGAAATATTGGTCTTCGATTTCTACTGTAATCGCATCTTCGCCAAACTGTGCTTTCATTTTTTTCTCTGCTTCGATAAAGTGTGCTTTTTTCTCTTCGAATTTTGCACGATCGTGGTCGCGAATAATATAGCTTAATGTTGCTTCCTCGATACGCCCATTAAAGCTCATTAAGTGGATAAAGCCTTCATAGCCTTCTGTTTTTTCTGGTACTTGGTCAACTGGCATTTCGTTTTGAAATTTAATTGCCATTGTTGTTGCGTTGACCATTTTATCTTTTGCAGAGCCCGGGTGTACACTTGTACCACGTGTCGTTACTTTAACACCAGCTGCATTAAAGCTTTCATATTGAAGCTCACCAAGTGGGCCACCATCTAATGTGTAAGCATATTTTGCGTCAAATGCTTCTACATCAAATTTATGTGGGCCGCGACCGATTTCCTCATCTGGTGTGAAGGCAACGCGAATTTTGCCATGCTTAATTTCAGGGTGCTGCACTAAATATTCCATTGCTGTCACGATTTCTGCGATTCCTGCTTTATCATCAGCCCCAAGAAGCGTTGTGCCATCCGTTGTAATTAAAGTTTGACCAATATAATTTTTCAAGTTAGGGAAGTAGCTCGTTGACATTACCAGCTGCTCATTTAATTGAATGTCGCCACCATCGTAATTATCGATGCGCTGTGGATTAACATTCGTACCTGAGAAGTCAGGTGTTGAGTCAACGTGTGCAAGGAAGCCTAATGTTGGTACATTATCTTTCTCTGTGTTCGCTGGTAATGTTGCGAATAAATAGCCATTCTCATCTAATGTAATATCAGTTAAGCCAATTGCTGCTAGTTCATCTTTTAAGACGTTTAATAAATCAAATTGCTTCATTGTAGAAGGTGTTGTTGTACTTGTGAAATCCGATTGTGTGTCGATTTTCGCATAGCGAATTAAACGTTCGATTAATTGTTCTTTCATGGAAATAATCCCCCTTGTTATCATGCTTCTACGCTATTGTATCACTTTATTTCGCAGTGCGGAATATTGAACGATGCTTAGTGCGATAAATAATTGTGCGCCGTAATAAGTTGCCATAATCAATATATGTGAGTATGGAATATCTGTAATAAAGCGGTTGATTGCTAAAATTGAATCTGATGAAATAAATAAAAGTGCACCAATGATGGCAAAGCGGCTCGCTGTACGGAATGAATTCCAGCCCATTAATAAAATTGCTGTAATATAAGCGCAAACTGCTACAGCTAAAACATAGCTGCCATCAGGTAAAAGAGAGCTCATAAGCCACACCATCATAAACCCTCCATATGCAACTAACAGCATTTTGAAAGTGGTCGGAATTCGCCCCTCGTTTGTTTGCTGAAAGGCCACTATATAAAAAATATGTCCAATTAAAAAGCTAAAGAGTCCAACGATAAACCACTGTAATGTGTAATCGCCGATTGTACAAAAAATAAGCCCACCGATAATAATCGCTTTATATTTCCTTTCTCCATTTGAGCGTATGGCTAAAAAAATCAGCAAAATCATCGGAATTAATTTGAACACCATCTGTAGTGAAGACGCAATTGAATCAAAGAAAAAGATGTAATAAAGTCCGGAAATTGCGAATAAAAATAACACTATTTTTCTTTCCATCGAAATCCTCCTTCAATAATTTAAATGAAACTTTCATGCACCTCATACGTAAAACAAATAAGAGGTGATTATAGTGGGACAATTATTTATAACGGTGCTAATTGCTGCGATTGTAATGACAATTTTAGTCGTGCCATTAACAAAAAAAATAGCAAAGGGCGAGTTAACTAGCAAGCAATATAGTACACTTTTAACTTCCGTTTTTTTAGGTAGTTTAAGTTTAACATTTTTAACGGTATATATTTCAAAAATTGATTTACATTGGACGGTATTTTTATATGTTGTGCCTGTAGTTGCTTTAGTAGGTGCATTATTTGCAACGGGCGCTGAGCAGAAGCTAAAATCGGTAGTAACATTGCTATCGATTATAGCTGTTGCTTATTTGCTAGCAGCTCCAATTTTTAATGCAGAAAAAAAATATCAATCTTCTGAAATGGAGGAGCAAGTTGAAATTCAGCCATTTGATGAATCAAAAACACCAGCAAGTGTACCTCCAAAGTTTGTGAAAAATAAAATGAAAAAGGCGTTTGGGCAAGTACCAAACACAAGCTATTATGAGCTAGGTCGCTTGCAAATACAAAAGGTGAATGGTGAATATGTTTATATTGCACCAGTGGAGTTTTCAGGATTATTTAAATGGTTTAATGGTAAAACAACGCCAGGTTACTTTGTAATGAGTGCTACAGACTCAAGTGATAATCCAAAATTCATGGCACATGACATGGCCTATGTACCATCCGCTTATTTTAATAAAAATTTAGAGCGCCATATACGCTTACAATACCCAACATTAATTTTTTATGGTGATGTGCAGCTAGAAATTGATGATGACGGTGTACCTTATTATATTCGCACATATGGTGATTTTATTTCTGCACGTAATGGCTTTGATGTACGAGGAATTGTGAAGGTTGATGCGAAAACAGGACAATCAGAGAAAATTGCATTAGCAGATGTGCCAGAATTTATTGATGGTGCAATTTCACCAGAGGCAGTTAGCTTACAAAATAGCTATTACGGCAACTATGTGCATGGCTTTTGGAATAGTTTATTTGGCAAAAAAGATGTCAAACTTCCATCGGATGAAGGAACAGAGGCAAATGTAAGTCCTGTCTTTATGGAAGATGGAGAAATGTATTATTTCACAGATTTCTCAAGCCCAAAAGAGGGTGTTGACTCAATGCTTGGCTATTCTTTAACACATGCAAGAACGGGTCAAGCAACGTATTACACAGGCAATTTAGAAGAATCTTATATGGATTCGCAAGGTGCATTAGACATTATCGAGAAAAAGTTTATCGAAAAAGAGTGGGAAGGCGAAATGCCAATTTTGTATAACTTCTACGGTGAAGCAAGCTGGCTATCAGCCGTGTTAGATTCGAACGGCTTCCTACAAAATTACTTTATCGTATCTGCGGCGAATCCAGAAATTTCAGCATTTGCTTTTACACCGAATGAAGCGTTGAAGCAATATAAAACAGCGCTTAGTCGTGGTGGTAGTACAGTAGATGGCTCTTCTAACGCGAAGGAAGTGCAGTTGAGAGCGAAGGTTGTGCGCGTATATAAAGAGCGCGTTGGCGATTTTACGATTGTATCGTTTATGGTAGATAATGGAGGGAATTTCATTGTCAGTTCAGAAGCAGCACCACTTGCTATTTATTTAGAGCAGGGGGATGAAGTGATGATGACTTACTATGCAACAGGTGAGCAATTCCAGCCAATTAAGCAGCTTGAAGTTGTAAATATGGGAAATAATTGAAAAGCTATCGAGAAATGAGGGATAACCTCTATTTCTCGATAGCTTTTTTCTAAAAAAATGCCTAGATATCGCTATTTTGAAAGGTTTTTTGACGAAAAATGTCGAAATATGTAGTATACTAGCATATTTGTATTTTTCCTAATAAGAAATGCTAGCTAAAAAACCAATGGGGAGCAATGCTTATGAAAATTAAATCGATGTTAATGATGGTTTCAGCAATTGCGGTAATTTTATTTGTTGTTAATGCAGCTAGTTTAGTTTTTTTAGTACAAAGCACTAAACAACAAGTGCAAGCATTCCAAACGAAAAGTACAGTGCTTCAATTAAAAGAAGAGCTTGTTGTTGTATCCGATAATTTAACAACAGATGCGCGTGCTTATGTAACTACAGGGGATAAGATATTTTATGATGCATATATGAAAGAAGTAAATGACACACAAACATATGCTCAAATCATTGCTCAATTTGAAGAAATACTACCAGAAAGTTTATTGGCGATTGTACGTAATGTACAGCTAGAATCAGGGAATTTAGCTCAAATAGAACAACAAGGCTTCCAACTGATGCAGCAAAGAAACCAACAAAGTGCTGTAGAAATGATGTATGATGCCACTTATTTTGAAGGAAAAGACCGCATTAATGGTCATTTACAACAATTTCATACAGATATGACGAAATGGATTGATGAATTATCAACAACAGCTCAAAATCGAGTGACATTTAGTATGATTATTTTAATTTTATCTGTTATAGTGTCATCTTTATTTAGTATAATTGCAAGCGTTTTCATTATTTCCAAAATTAAGCCGCTGTTTGCTGTAATTCAGCAAATTGAACAAGTGGCAGATGGTAATTTAATGGTTCAACCACTTGCTGTAAAAGAGGGGGCAAAGGATGAAATTTCTCAGCTATCTATCGCATTTAACACGATGTTTGAGAGCTTAAAGCGTACAATATTCACTGTTAATGAGGCCAGTATGGAATTATCAGCATCAACAGAGGAATTAAGTGTGAATGTCAGTCAATCAACAGGGGCTACAGAGCGTGTAACGGAGGCGACAGATGACATTGCTAGCGGAGCACAAACACAGCTTGAGCAAATACAAGAAAGTTCAAAGGCTATGATGGAAGTAGCGCAAGGGATTCAACATATTGCATCGGCAGCATCCGACGTAGCGACCTCATCGACAGAAGTATCTAAACAAGCAGAGGATGGGGGACAAGGCTTGCAGCATGCTATTGTTCAAATGCAGGAAGTTGATACAGCTGTAGATGAAGCCATGGCGTCTATCGAATCATTATCGATACAATCACAAGAAATAGAAAACATTGTAGAAACGATTACAGGTATTGCTGACCAAACTAACTTGTTGGCATTAAATGCTGCGATTGAGGCAGCAAGAGCAGGGGAAAGTGGCAAAGGTTTTGCCGTTGTGGCAGATGAGGTACGGAAGTTAGCAGAGCAATCAAGTAATTCGGCTAAGCAAATTGCGAATATTATTCATATGATCCAAGCGGACATGCAGACAACTGTACAACAAATGAACAAGGTCAATGATAAAGTGTCGGTTGGCACACAATCCATTACACATACAGGTACATCTTTTGAAACAATTATTCAGGCTGTACACACAGTAACCAATCAAATTCAAGAAGTTTCGGCGGTTTCTGAACAAATGGCAGCAAGTGCACAGCAAATTTCCGCGACATTTGATTCGTTGCAGGCGATTTCACAATCTTCAACAGAGGCATCTCAACAAGTAGCAATTTTATCAGAGGAACAACTTGCCTCTATGGAAGAAATTTCTTCAGCAACACAGATGCTCAATCAATTAGCTATGAATTTGAATAATGCAGTAGGGAAATTCCAATTATAATGATGGCAAATCCTTGCAACTTTCTGCTTATACGGAACGTCTATATAGCATAAGCAGAAAGTTGAAGGAGGTGTAGAATTGGAGAAAAGTGAAGTTGTAAGCTGGATTAAAACAATTGTATTTGCTGTTATACTAGCTGTTGGAATTCGCGTCTTTTTATTTACACCTGTTAATGTAGAGGGTGCTTCGATGATGCCTACATTTGAAGATGAGGAAAAAGTAATTGTTAATATTATCGGTCCTACTTTATTAGACTATAAGCGCTTTGATGTGATTGTTTTTAAAGCACCGAACGATGAAAACTTTATTAAACGCATTATTGGTTTACCTGGAGACAGCATCGAATATCGTGATGACGAGTTGTTTATTAATGGGGAGAAATTTGATGAACCATATTTAACTAGCAACAGAGAGGCTTTAGTAGACAGTGGAAATTTAACAGGGAACTTTACTCTGCAGGATGCGCTAGGTGAGGAGGTTGTACCTGAAGGTCATTATTTTGTACTTGGGGATAATCGTCGTAAAAGCTGGGATAGCCGTGATATACGAGTTGGCTTTGTCGCACAGGAAAAAATATTGGGTACAGTACCAGTCGTGGTTTGGCCGTTACCAAATGCGCGTATAATTAAAGAATGAGCTAAGTAGAAAGTAATGATTTACACATATACAAAGCAATTTCGCATGAATGTATTAAAAAGAACTGTAGGAAAAGTGCTCCCTACAGTTCTTTTTGTTCATCAATATATTTAAGCATTTTTTCGTAGCGCAGGAAAAGTTGCTCGTTTGTAAATAGTTGTAGCTTATCAAATGCTTGTTGCTGCTCTTGAACGAGTTGGCGTTCCTGTATAAAAGCGACAACAGGCTCATGTTGAAAAATATAGCGCAAATGGAATAGTTGAAGCATTGCGACTTCAGGGCTCTCTATATTGTAAGCAAATTTCATGTTCCAAACGGTTGTATAAGATATATATTGATTAATATAGGCCGTAGCATGTTTGTATGTCACTTCATCGATATTTTGTTGAATTTTTTTGTGAATATCTGCCAATGCTAAATTGATGTCAGCGATAGCGTAATAAAAGCGACGAATTGATTTTAATTGCTGGCGCTCTAACGATTTGGCGGCATGTCTATTTATCTGCATAAGCGAACACCCCTTAATACTCTCGTGTATTGTAGGTATATTTTAACATGAGCATAGTGCTACGTAAAATCGAAGTGAAGAGACATGGGCATCTCACAAGCGCTATTATTTCCATGTAAATCCTTGCTTAGCAAGGTAATCTTTAATGAATGGGCGTTTTTGATCAATTAAGTAATCAGCCATTTGCTTCGTCCATGTTGCTGTTTTTTGATTTGCTGAACGACTTGTATAATAACTTTCCATCATGGCATCATAGTCATCTAACAAAGTATCATATTTTGCTGTGTCATAGCTATCTTCATGCAATACAGCTGCAACAGGTAGACGTGGTTTTGTTTCATTACGTTTTGTCGGTGTTCCAATTGTCAGAGCGAATAATGGGAAAACATTTTCAGGTAGATTGAATAACTCACTAATTTCTGTTGGGTTGCTGCGTGCACCACCGATATAGCAAATCCCGTAGCCCTTTGCCTCTGCAGCAATGACGAAGTTTTGTGCGAATAAAGATACATCCACTATGCCAACGAGTAAGTTTTCCGCTGAATCTGTAACGATGTCTATGCCATGCTTTTGTCCTGCAACTTGTAGGCGTTTGAAATCAACGCAAAATAAAAATGAAGCACCAGCTGTTTGGAATTGAAATTCATTTCTAGATAATTCGCCAAGCTTTTTCTTTTTATCTTCATCCGTCACCCAAATGACGCTATATGCTTGAACAAAATGTGAGCTAGCCGCCATTTGTGCTGTTTCGATTAAATCTATTACCGTTTCCCGTGAGATTTGCTCCCCCGTATATTTGCGCACAGATGAATGACTGCGTAAAAGTTCTCTAGTATCCATTTCCATCCTCCTAAATACCTGTATTCTCCTCATATTTTATACTACTTATATCAAATAACCAATTATGTTGACTAAAAGCTATTGTCTCAAGCAATTTAAAAAATTTTGAAAATAATAGTTGACTTCTAGGTTTACAATGCTTTATACTCAATCTCAACGATGGAACATGAATCAAATACTCTTATCAAGAGCGGCGGAGGGACTAGGCCCTGCGATGCCCGGCAACCGGCAAGTGATGAACTTGCAAAGGTGCTAATTCCTACAGATTCAAGATGGAATCTGACAGATAAGGGGAGGAAAACTTGCTCATTTGCAAAACCCTCTTCTTAGGAAGAGGGTTTTTTGTTTTTCGACCCTCCTCAAAATCCACTAACCATCGAATAAATTTTAGGAGGAACATCATGTCAATACTACGTCCAGAAACACTGCTACTACACGGTGGGCAAAAGCCTGATCCAGTAACAGGAGCAATTGCAGTACCGATTTATCGTACAACTGCTTATGCATTTAATGACACTGCCCATGCGCAGCGACTATTTGCATTAGAAGAAGCGGGCAATATTTATTCTCGCATTATGAACCCGACAGTTGGAGCATTTGAAGAACGTGTTGCTTTATTAGAAAAGGGCACGGCAGCAGTAGCACTTTCTTCAGGAATGGCAGCTATTTCATTTTCTATTTTAAATATCGCTAGTGCAGGAGACCATATCGTATCAGCTGGCTCTTTATACGGCGGTACTTATAATTTATTTGCTACAACATTGCCACGCTATGGGATTACGACATCGTTTGTAGATGAGAGCGATCCAGAAAATTTCCGAGCGGCTATTAAAGAAAATACGAAAGCAATTTTTGCAGAAACAATTGGTAATCCAAGTTTACATGTGTTAGATATCGAAGCGGTTGCTAAAATTGCACATGAACATGATATTCCATTAATTATTGATAATACATTCCCTTCACCATATGGTTCTAACCCAATCGAATTTGGCGCAGATGTCGTCATCCATTCAGCGACAAAATGGATTGGTGGGCATGGTACGACAATTGGCGGTATCGTTGTCGATGCAGGGAAATTTGATTGGACACAGGGCAAGTTCCCAGGTTTTACAGAGCCAGATTTAACATATCACGGAATATGCTACGGAATTGACACAGCAGCGGCTGCATTTGCCACAAAGCTGCGTGTACAATTACTACGTGATTTTGGTCCGACATTGAGTGCGGACGCGGCATTTAATTTCTTACAAGGCTTAGAAACGCTTCATTTGCGTGTAGTAAGACATAATGAAAATGCTAAAAAAGTAGCGGAATATTTACGTAACCACCCATTTGTGGAATATGTAAATTACAATGGCTTTGAAGATGCTGACTCGCATTCATTGGCGACAAAGTATTTGAAAAATGGCTTTGGCTCTATTTTAACTTTCGGTATTAAAGGTGGTAGAGAGGCAGGACGTGCAGTGATTGATAGCGTACAATTATTCTCGCATGTAGCCAATGTCGGGGATGCACGCTCGCTTATTATTCATCCAGCATCTACAACACATCAGCAATTATCAACAGAGGAACTGAAAGTTGCTGGCGTATCAGAGGAGCTCATTCGCTTATCGATTGGTTTAGAGGCGGCAGAAGATATCATTGCAGATTTAGACCAAGCATTGCAGCAAATTTCGAAAGAGGCTTAACTAATGGGCTGTAGGCTGCATCATTTCGCAGTCGCAGCTTTCTAATTTAAAGTATAAAAAATTTAATACCTAGTATTTATATAAGAATTATTGACTTATTCGTTTTCATGAATTATAATAAAACCAACCAACTTGCAGGGAATTAAAATGATGAATCAAAGGAGTGTTGGACATGGGACGTACATATAGCGCGCAAAACATAGCATCGTATATCGTATATGATTTAAATGAAACATCTACATTCGTCAATGCGCAGGCAATTCAATCTGTATTAGCAATTGTGGAAAAGATGTGGATGAAAGTGTTTGGGCACAGTGCGTTCTTAGAAGCAACATGCGATTTATCGAATGGCTATATTGTAAAAGAAGTTTATGATGCATATGTGGAGCATGGCGATAATCATATTGCTTTGCCAGCGAAGGAGTGGTTTTTGCGCTACGGGGAATTCCAACTCATTCAGCGCACATACGCAGTGCCTGCATTCTCAGCGGTAGAGGAAAAAATCGTCCAATCGATTTTACAAAACTATCGCCGTAGACAGTTGACGCAAGTAAGTTGAGGTTTTCCTATTATAATAGAAGAAATTCCCCCATTTCTTTTATTTATATATTAAAAACGAAAGGAGTCATCTACCGTTAGATGGCTCCTTTTCTTGTCATTTAATAAAATTGAACACTGTAGAAAAACAAATGTACGTTTAAGGTAGAATTTCCTTGTAATATTATAAGTATTACGCTAGAATCACTATATAATAACTAGAACGATGTAATTAATGGTTTTTGTGCATAATGAGGGATATGCGCTATTTTATACTTTTTTCGGTTGTGAAAGGAAATTTGGAGGCGAATGATATAATGGCAACAGTGAAGGCAGCCATCCTCGGTTTTGGAACTGTGGGGCAAGGAATTTATCATATATTAAAGGAAAAGAAGCTGGAGCTTCAAGAGAAATTAGGGGTGGAGCTTGAAGTTGCAAAAATATTAGTAACAGATGCGAGTAAAGAGCGTGTACCGAACACATTGCATCTCATGACAGAAAGCATAGAGGATGTATTAGCAGAGCCGGGCTTGCAAATTGTTTTTGAAGCAATTGTCAATGAAGAGCCGGCATTTTCCTATTTAAAGCGTTTGGTAGAGCACAAATGTCACGTAATTACAGCGAATAAGGTGATGTTTGCAAAGCGCGGGCAGGAGCTTGAACAGCTTGCTAAAGAGCATGGAGTACGTGTAGGATATGAAGCCTCTGTAGCTGGTGGTGTACCTGTTATTAAAACATTAAAAAATGTGCTATTGGTTAATAATGCGCAGCGCATTCAAGGTATTTTAAATGGAACGACAAATTATATTTTTACGAAAATGCGTATCGAAAATGTGTCATTTGAGGACGCTTTACGCGAGGCACAGCAACTAGGCTATGCAGAAGCAGACCCATTCAATGATGTGTCAGGGCAAGACGCCTTCAAAAAACTAATGATTTTATCAAGCTTAGCATTCGGTGAACAGCCGAACTGGTCAGAAATAGATGTGATTGGTATTGATACAATTTCCTTGTCAGATGTGGAGGCTGCAAATGCGCAAGGCCTACGCTATCGTCATGTTGCAGAAATTGAGCGCTTAGCAGATGGAAAGCTTGTTGGGAAAGTAGCTCCTTTATTAGTAAATCAAGAGCATCCACTCTATCCAATTGATGATGTATATAATGCGGTAACTGTTGATACAGATTATATTGGCACACTGACGCTTGTTGGACCTGGGGCGGGCATGTATCCGACTGCGAGTGTAATGGTGGAAGATTACGCAGAAATTATGTTGCGAGGCGCAGGGCAGGCTGTGTGGATTTAAATAAGTGCCAGGCACAGAAACAATTCTGAATTGTTTCTGTGCCTGGCACTTTTAATCTTCATCCTTCACATCGATATCTTCAGGAATAGGTGTGCTTCGCCAAATATCAATTTCCTCTTTAATGCGCTCGATTTGTTCGTGATACGTATCGAATTGTCCACTATTTATTAAAAATTGCTCCCCATCATAAACCGCTTTAATGTGACCGTTGTGAATATAATATAAAATTTGTTCTTCTGGCATATTTAAATCTACCGCTGTTTGGGCTACAGTTTTATACATAAACGACATTTCCTTTCCATTTCTTCAGAAATTCTTAAGATTTACAATAAGCAATACTTCATTTTTATCCTTTATTATAACATTATAAGAGTTTGCAGTGAGGTGAACGATATGGCGAAATTAACTGTATTAGTAGTAGATGACGATCAAGATATTCGTGACGGTATCGAAATTTATTTGAAAAATGACGGCTACAATGTTTTGAAGGCCGCTGATGGTGTAGAGGCACTAGAAATGCTGTCACAGCATGAAGTACATTTAATTGTTTTAGACATTATGATGCCAAATATGGATGGTATCACAGCAACATTTAAAATTCGTGCTGAACGTAATATTCCTATTATTATGTTAAGTGCAAAGGCGGAGGATTCAGATAAAATTCATGGTTTATCTGTTGGCGCAGATGATTATATTACGAAGCCATTCCATCCATTAGAGCTAATGGCACGTGTGAAGTCACAGCTTCGTCGATATGTAGAGCTTGGAACATTTCAAAATAGCGAGGTACAGGTTGAAGGTTTAGAACTGGATGCTGCTGGTCGTCAAGTATTGAAAGATGGGGAACCTATCAAGTTGACACCAATCGAATATAAAATTACCGAGTTATTACTAAAAAATGTAGGGCGTGTTTTTTCCATTCAAGAAATTTATGAAATTGTCTGGAAGGAAGAGGCGTATAACGCCGAAAATATTGTTGCTGTCCACATCCGAAAAATCCGCGAAAAAATTGAGACAGATCCGAAAAATCCACGTTATTTAAAGGTTGTTTGGGGACTTGGCTACAAAATGGAAAAATAATGTTGCGCTAATTTGTACAATTATTAGTGCGGCAGCTAGTGTGATTGGCCTCATTTATATCGGGATATTTTTATGGGCAGCAAAGGCGGATTTAATCGACACATTGCAATTATTACGAAAACTTTTTTAGGAGGATAAAGGAATGAAGAAAGGGAGAGGCGCCCTTACACTTTTATTGATTTTCTGGACAATATTTGCGCTATTTTCTTTTTTAGAAAATGCCAATAGAATCATCGGTAAATCTTTTGTTACCTCAGATGAATTTGAATGGGAAGTAAATAGTTATTATCGGGATTTGTATGAAAATGTTTTAATAACATTTGATACAGAGATGGCAAAGAAACAAATAAAAGTAAGTAAGGAAGAAATTCGTCATTATCGCAATTATTACGGCTCATTGGAAGAGCAGGTAGAAAATATTGTTTCACAGTATGATTATCGCTTGCAAGATGAAGGTCTTTCTGATGAGGTAAAAGAAGTAGTAAAGCAAGAACGCGACCGAAAAATTGAAGAAATTAAGAAGAATTTTGCAGATGATGCGCATGTAGAAGCGAAAATACGTTCATTAAAAGAACAGATTATCGATAACTATGCTGAGGAAAAGGAAAGAGGTCGACGAAATTTCTTAGCATCAAGCAACTATAAAATGTTCAGCTATGATTTAGTAAATATTGATACGGGGCAGCGTTTTTTATATAACAGTACAGATGTGCCTGCAATATTTTTTGAAAAATTCCCAGATGGAGATGAGAATTATTTTCCACCGGTTTTAACTGGAAGCTATGAGTACACATCTGGAGGTTGGACTGAGGAGGTTAGTAGCTCTACTTCAACTAGAATGGATACAGAAATTTACATGGATGGAGCCTTTGAGGAAAGCTTCGCCTTATTAGATGGAAGTATCCCAATAACGTTAGAGCAGCCGAAATTTACAGGAACAATTGCCTTACCTAAAGCGGCATTAAAGAATACAGAGCTCAAAAGAAATTATGAAGGTTTTGAAACATTTAAAACTTTGACTTATTTTATATGGGTAACAGGTGTTATAACGCTACTATTATTAATCTTTTTAATACGTTCTAAAAAAACGGGGCTGCAGTCATTACTACCCAAGGAGAAATCATCATTTAGACAACTACCAATTGATTCATTACTTATTTTAGTTTTGGTAGGTGGTCTTTTCTCGATTAAAATGATTGAGATGATATTAAGTACACTTTATCAAGTATCCTACTCCATGGGAAATGGAGGCATAGCGTTTGTTATAGATTTGGTTATGATTTTAGCAATTGCTGTTCCAATGTTTACAGTCACTTTCATAGGCGCAATATGGCTGATGGATGGAATTCGTGATGTTGAGCGCTGGAAAAATGCGATGTTTTTCCACATTTGGCAGGCGGGGCAAGATGTCTTTTTAAACCGCTCGATTGGTATCCAAGTATTCGCAATGCTGATTATCTTTTTCCTTGCAGGGATAGGATTTGCAGGAGCGATGGTGCAAACAGAGCTTTTTGTTATTTATATACCGTTATTTTTATTTGTACTTATCCCGACACTTTATATCTTCTTACGTCGTATGGGCTACCTAAATCGTGTGATGAAGCAAACGGAAGATATGGCAGAAGGGCGTTTGACAAGCGATGTTGAGGTGACGGGGAAATCACCAATTGCAGAGCATGCAAAAAACTTAAATAAATTAAGAGATGGTGTTCGTACATCAATGACGGAGCAGGCGAAGAGCGAGCGTTTAAAAACCGAGCTGATTACGAATGTGAGCCATGATTTGCGCACACCGTTAACATCGATTATTACGTACACAGATTTATTGAAAAAACCAGATTTATCAGAGGAAGAGCGCAGTAAATATATCGATATACTAGATAAAAAATCAGCACGTTTGAAAACGTTAATTGAAGATTTATTCGATGTATCAAAAATGGCGAGTGGCAATGTTGAGCTATTGAAGCAGCGGGTTGACTTAGCGCAGTTGTTGCAACAAGCGATTGGTGAGCATGAAGAAGCGTTTGTGACGGCTAATTTAGATATGCGTATCAATATTGAAAGCCAGCCAATTTTCGCCTATGTTGATGGGCAAAAGTGGTGGCGTATCATTGATAATTTGATTGTCAATGCACAGAAATATTCATTAGAAGGCACACGAGTTTATATTACGTTAAAGCAACA
This sequence comes from Metasolibacillus meyeri, assembly GCF_003049505.1. Classification (GTDB taxonomy): domain Bacteria; phylum Bacillota; class Bacilli; order Bacillales_A; family Planococcaceae; genus Metasolibacillus; species Metasolibacillus meyeri. The sequence continues at coordinate 35,354 of NZ_PYWN01000075.1, read as the reverse complement.
AGGTGCAGAGGCAGAGCTTATTGTGAAAAATGTAGCGAAATATGAACTTGCTGAAAATGTAGAGGAGCTAACAGAGCGCTTCAAACGTGCGGATACATCGCGCCATACAGAAGGCTCAGGCTTAGGTTTAGCAATTGCACAATCCATCGTTGATTTGCACGGAGCGAGAATGAAAATTGAAGTGGATGGCGATTTGTTTAAAGTAACTGTTGCTGTACAAGTAGCATATTAAGAGATAGAGGTGTTTGAAAAGTGGGGTATTAGACCACTTTTCAAACACTTTTTACTGTTCTATACTAGGTTTTTCATTGTTTAGAGGTGATTTTGACTTTTTGAATAGGAAAATTTGCAGATAATTACTTGAAGTGGTGGTTTCTGGCGAAAAATCGTTAAATCATATTTTCTAAGACTTATATTTTTCTACATACAATTAGTAATGATATACTTTTGCATGATAAAAGAAACAGGAGGATATTCTACATTGCAATTTTTAATTGGTATATTAGTAGTTGTTATTTATAGTGGATTTACATTTTACATAGGTTGGAATTTGAATTTGTGGTTGGCATCAATCAAGATACATATACCGAATCTAATTTTTTGGCCTATTCTCTATCTAGCAGCATTTGGCTTTGTGTTAGGGAGAATTCATGAATACTTACGTCCATTATCAATTATAGGAAACTATTGGATGTTTGTTTTTGAGTATGGCTTAATTTTATGTATTATTGCCAATATCATTGTCTTTATAACGCCGCTAACAGCGCGTACGACAGGTAGTGTGGCGGTGTTGATTTTTATTGTGCTCTTTATTTATGGTACATACAATGCTTATTCGCCAGTTGTGCGAGAAACGACAATTAAAATGAATGTCGATCAGCCGATGAAGGTGGTATTAGCATCAGACTTCCATCTAGGTGTGTTGTCAAATAAGGCACATTTGCAAAGGTTTGTGACACTATCAAATGAACAAAACCCAGATGTTGTGTTATTAGCAGGGGATTTAGTAGACGATAAGCCAGACTTGTTTATCAAGAAGAACATGGGTGAAGTGATGGCGCAGCTAAAATCTACATATGGTGTATATGGGGTACTAGGTAATCATGAGTACTATGGAAATGCCATTTCAGAGATTGTTGATGAGCTAGAAAAAGCGAACGTAAAAATGCTGATGGATGAAACTATTTTAGTAGGGGAACGTTTCTATTTAACAGGGCAGGAAGATAAAACGAATAAGGCAAGAAAGGTGATTGCCGATTTGGCACCAACAGAACGAGATAAACCTTGGATTGTGATGAATCATACGCCTGATGATTTAAATTCACCTATGGAAGCAGGAGTGAATTTGCATGTATCAGGACATACCCATTTAGGGCAGCTATGGCCAAATAACTTTATTACGGATAAAGTGTTTGAGTTGGATTATGGCTATAAAAATAAAGAGGGGATGCATGCACTTGTTTCAAGTGGCTTTGGTTTTTGGGGTCCACCAATGCGCATAGGTAGCCAATCGGAGCTATGGGTCATTCATATTGAACCTAATTAATTGAAATTGGAGGAGTTACGAAGTGGACTTGATTGAGTTATTAAAAGCCTTGATTTTAGGCTTTGTAGAAGGAATGACCGAGTTCGCACCTGTATCATCAACAGGTCATATGATCATTGTTGATGATATGTGGCTGAAAACAAAGGAATTTTTAGGCTCTAGCTCTGCAAACACATTTAAAATTGTCATTCAGCTTGGATCGATTTTAGCCGTTGTTGTCGTTATGTGGAAGCGCATGTTGAGCTTAGTAGGTTTATATAAAATTCAAGGGCAAACGTCAAAGCAACGTTTTCATTTAGGGCATGTAATTGCTGGTATTATTCCAGCAGGTATTTTTGGTGTACTATTTGAAGATATGATTGATGAGCATTTATTTTCTATTCATACTGTAATCATTGGGTTAATTATTGGGGCAATTTTAATGATTATTGCTGATAAATTTGGACCAAAGAAGCCAGCGATTACATCATTAGACCAAATTTCATATGGCAAAGCATTGAAAATTGGGCTTGTGCAATGTTTATCCTTATGGCCAGGCTTCTCGCGCTCGGGCGCAACGATTTCAGGTGGGGTTTTGTTAGGCTTAGACCATAAGACAGCAGCAGACTTCACATTTATTATGGCTGTGCCGATTATGGCAGGGGCAAGTGGCCTATCGTTAATTAAACATTGGGAGGATATTAATCCAGATCATTTTACGTTTTATGTGGTCGGCTTTATTAGTGCCTTTGTCTTTGCATTACTATCAATTAAATTCTTCTTGAAATTAATTTCACGTATTAAGCTAACACCGTTTGCCATTTACCGTATCGTGCTAGCGGCAGTGTTATTAGTTGTGCTATATTTCTAAGCAATAAAAGACATAATATGCTCCCTATTAGGTAGACAGATTGAAAAATAAAATCTGTTTATCGAAATGGGGAGCTTTCTTATGCCTAAAAAATCATTTGCAATAACATGGAGCTGAATTTTGTAAAAGAGCGGTCTGCTTACTTACTTGTCTTTTTTAGAAATTAACGGTGTTTTCGGTTTTCTTTCACAACAATATGTCAATCCTATATTACGATGATAAACCAAAAATTAATGTTATTTCCTTATTTTATGATAGCCTATATAATATATTTGAAGGAAGTGGTAAAATGCAAAAAACAAGAAATAAAGATAGTCAAAAAATACACTATGGCTTTTTATTGATGATGGTCATTTGTTTCATAGCTAAAGATAAAAGCCCAATATTTATTTATCTCGGTTATTTTTTCGGCTCTATCGGGTTGTATTGCGCCCGAATAGACTATAAATTCACCAATGTTAAAAAATATAATAGGCTCAAATATACTGGAATCATTCTTATTATTTACACTTCAATACAATTGTTAATGAGCATTTTTAGCGTAGTCAGCTAAGAGAGATAGCATAATAATTAGAAATTACTTATGAGTTAGCCTTTCATGTTTGTCCATAAGAGCCTAATGCTTTCTTTGTAAAATCAATATAAAAAAGTGCTACCTTTCTTCGTATTGATTAAGTAGGTAGCACTTTTTGATTGAGATGAATTTTATGTTTAGCAATTACTTTTTGTAAATTCGAATTTGGAACAAAGTAAGTATAATATGAAATTATCTATTAACTTACTCTTATTTAGTGAAGAATTATAGTTAAAAATACGATAGATCCATATAAAATAGACTCAGACATGTTGATTATGTAAATATTTTCTATTAATCGACGTGTTTTTCGGGAGAAACGCTTTTTATCCCGTATTAACAGGCTGTAAGATCCCCACTTCAAAATAGTGAGTGGAGGATGGCGACTCCAGCGGAAAAAGTGTGAGCTGAAATAAATTAGTTGAAGCCGCACCCGCGGAAAGTGTTCACCCGCAACAGAAATCAACGAATTCTTAGGTATTCTCTGTAAAATAAAGGCTAATCAACACGCCTGAAATGGGCTATACTTTATTACTGTTTATTTTTTAATAACTCAATAAGTGTGTCCAGCTTCGCGCTTATTTCCTTTTGTTGTTTTGCTCCATCGCTTACTCGCTTAAAGAAAATGATGATTGCACCAATGATTAAAAATGCAAAAAGTAAAAAGAGCATTGTAGAAATAATATCGCCAGCATGAAATGTACTATTCATGAAAACAACCCCCTTGTAAGTATATATTAACATTTATGTAAGTGAAAAGGATGAGTGTATTTGAATTTATAGCAGTATTTGCGAACTTTCGAAAAATAGCAAGTGGCTGCCTGACAATTTTCCAGACAGCCACTGTGCTTCTACTTATTGAATAAATCAAATAACCCACCGATACCGCCTTCATCATTTGATTTACCACCGCCACCTTTGCGAGCTGGTGCTGCTGCGAATACGCGGCTTGCTAATCGGCTAAATGGCAATGATTGCACCCATACAGTGCCAGGTCCTCGTAACGTTGCTAAAAATAGTCCCTCTCCACCGAATAATGCTGTTTTTACACCGCTTACCATTTCGATATTGTAATCAACATCTCTCGTCATCGCAACGAGACAGCCTGTATCGACACGTAATGTTTCACCAGGCTGTAGATTATGACGATGAATGGTTCCACCCGCATGAATAAATGCCATACCATCGCCTTCGAGCTTTTGCATAATGAAACCTTCTCCACCGAAAAAGCCTGTTGCTATTTTACGCTGGAATTCAATACCGACAGAAACACCCTTTGCTGCAGCTAAAAAGGCGTCCTTTTGACAAATAATTTTTCCGTTCCAAACGCTTAAATCAATCGGAATAATTTTTCCAGGGTACGGTGCGGCAAAGTAAACATGGCGTTTGCCAGAGCCTGTATTTGTAAATGTCGTCATAAATAAACTTTCACCCGTTAATAAACGCTTGCCAGCACCCATTAATTTATTCATGAGACCTCCACTAGTACTTGTAGAGCCATCACCAAATATTGTTTCCATACGAATATTATCTGTCATCATCATTAAGCTACCAGCCTCCGCTACAACGGTTTCAGATGGATCAAGCTCAACTTCTACAAATTGCATATCATCCCCGTAAAGCTTGTAATCAATTTCGTGGTTATTCATTATTATTTCCTCCTGTCGATTATTCCTTGCGAAATCTGAATCCAGTTTAAAGTCTGTGACATCCATCAGAGACTTTATTTTGATTCAGCTCTTTTAGAAATCAAACGATAATTTTACTATGTATGTACGCATTGTAAATAAAAGAAGTTTCAAAAATATTAAAATTATTTTTAAAATTAGAAAAAAAGGGTTTGAAGCAGTTAATGTCGAATAATTCGTAATGTAACACAAGAAACAAAGTTTTTGCGTACGGAAAGGAGAGACTAAATGGAGCTGAAAAACTATATAGCTGGGGAATGGGTTGAGAGCGAATTGCAAACGATACCAATTATGAATCCAGCAACAGGTGAGCAACTAGGTACAGTGCCACTCTCAACAAAAACGGAGATTGATGTGGCTGTTCAAGCTGCAAAAGAAGCACAGAAAAGTTGGGCGTTAATCCCCGCCCCAAAACGTGCAGATTATTTATATGAAATTGGTTTTAAATTGAAAGAGAAAAAGGAATATTTAGCTCAAGTTTTGACGAAAGAAATGGGGAAAGTAATCGAAGAGGCACGTGGAGAGGTACAAGAAGGCATCGATATGGCACTGTACATGGCTGGCGAAGGTCGCAGATTATTTGGTGAAACAGCACCGTCAGAGCTGGCAAATAAATTTGCGATGAGCGTGCGTGCTCCCATCGGCGTCGTTGGATTAATTACACCGTGGAATTTCCCAATTGCTATTGCAACATGGAAGTCGTTTCCTGCACTTGTAGCAGGGAATACATTCGTTTGGAAGCCTTCTAATGAAACGCCAATGATGGCATATGAGCTGGCGAAAATTTTTGAGGAAGTCGGCTTGCCCAAAGGTGTAGCAAATGTTGTATTCGGTACGGGGCCAACGATTGGTACAGCGATGATTGAGCATCCTGATGTGCGCGTCATTTCCTTTACTGGTTCAACGGCTACTGGTAGTAAGGTAGCGGAGCTTGGTGGTAAGCACTTAAAGAAAATATCGCTAGAAATGGGCGGTAAAAATGCAGTCATCGTCATGGATGACGCAGATGTTGATTTAGCTGTACAAGGCATCGTTTGGAGTGCCTTTGGAACAGCGGGGCAGCGCTGTACAGCATGTAGCCGTATCATTGTACATCGCGATGTGAAAGAAGAGCTAGAAGAAAAGCTACTTAAAGAAATGCGAGCGATTACAATTGGTGATGGGCTTGATCCAAAAGTAAAGGTGGGTCCTGTGATTAATCGTCAAGCGCTTGAAAAAATTAATCATTATGTCCAGCTTGGCAAACAAGAAGGAGCAACGTTATTAACGGGTGGCCGCATTTTAACAGGTGAACCGTATGATAAAGGTTTTTATTTTGAACCGACTGTTTTCACAAATGTTCAACCAAATATGATTATTGCACAGGAGGAAATTTTCGGTCCTGTCGTGAGTATTATTGAGATTGATAGCTTAGAGCAGGCGATTGAAGTAAATAATGGTGTACGATTCGGCTTATCGAGTTCTATTTTCTCGCGTAATGTGAATACGATATTTAAAGCACAGCAGCTTTTAGATACAGGCATTGTTTATGTAAATGCAGGAACAACGGGAGCTGAAATCCATCTACCATTTGGTGGAACAAAAGGCACTGGTAATGGTCATCGTGATTCAGGTCAAGCCGCACTCGACGTCTACACAGAGTGGAAAAGTGTTTATGTAGATTACAGTGGCACATTGCAAAGGGCACAGATAGATACTTAGTATATTCAGCGGAAAGTATTGAGTTGCAATGGAATATACAGTTTTTGCGAGAAGTGATTTTGATTTACTTATCATGACATACTAAATAAAAGGGGTTGGATTACATGAAAATAGTAGTTCTAGGTGCAGGCTTAATGGGAAAAGAAGTAGCACGAGATTTAGTAGCAAGTGAATCAGTTGAAAAAGTATACTTAGCAGACTTAGTAATAAGTGCGGCGGAGGAATTTGTCGCTACATTAAATACAAATAAAGTAGAAGTGATTGAACTCGATGCCACATCAGAAGAATCATTGCAAAATGTTATGTCAAAAGGAAATGTTGCCATCAACGCATTATTTTATGAATTCAATGAAGCAGTAGCAAAGGCGGCTATTGCGACAGGTGTTCATGCAGTTGACCTAGGTGGACATATAGGTGGTGTGACAGAGCATGTATTGGCAATGGCAGATGAAGCAAAGGCAGCGGGCGTAACAATCATACCAGATTTAGGCGTTGCACCGGGGATGGTTAATATTTTAGCAGGGTATGGGGCGACAAAGCTTGATAAGGTAGAATCTATTAAACTATATGTAGGTGGGATTCCTACAGAGCCAAAACCGCCGTTGCATTATACACATGTATTCTCTTTGGACGGTGTGTTTGACCACTATACTGAGCCGTCAAAAATGATTCAAGATAGTAAATTAACAGAAGTAGAGTCATTAACAGGCGTAGAGCCAATTTATTTCGATGAATTTGGTGTATTAGAGGCGTTTTATACATCAGGTGGGATTTCAACATTGTATCAAACATTCCCAGATGTAAAAACGTTAGAGTACAAAACTATTCGTTATAAAGGGCATGTTGAGAAATTTAAGCTATTAGCAGATTTAGACTTCTTAAGCAAAGATAATGTTGTAGAGGCAGGCGGTCACGAAGTAAGTGTGCGTGAAGTTGTACGTGAGGCTTTAAAGAAAAAGCTAGAGCTTGGAAAGAAAGTAGATGCCGTATTGTTACGTGCGATTGTAGCTGGTGAAAAATCAGAAGAGCAAGTAACATATGAGTATGAAATGATCGTGAAAAAGGACTTAGAAACAGGTGTAACAGCGATGGCACGTGCAACGGCTAACACAGCATCTGTTGTTGCTCAAATGATAGGCAGTGGTTTAATTTCAGAGCATGGTGTTTTCGCACCAGAATCAATTGTGCCAGGTGGGGTATACATTGAGGAAATGGCAAAGCGCGGTGTAGATATTAAAGAAACTTCACATCGTTCTACATTGATTGTAAAATGGTAAGATGAAATATGGCTGTAGGGGGAAGGAGGCGTGATACCTCATTTCTACTACAGCCATATATTTTTTTCAGACTTTTCTAATAAAGTTGTAACGAAACTTATCGTGACTCGTCTTATTTAATGACATGGAAATATAACCATAAAAAGGAGTGGAGAAAAACATGATGAAAAAGCGAGCAATAGTCGCTATTTTTGCTGCATGTATGATGCTTATCGCAGCAACTACGTTGTTCGGAAATAAAACAATGGCGAGTACAGCTACATCTGTATTGGAAGGGCAGCCATTTTACGCTGAACTTTCAGGAAATATTGAAGCCGCTAGTTTAACGAATGGCAAGGTGTATGTGACAGATGCTAGTGGAAAGAAAGTGGATGCACGCCTAACATTAAACGAAACAGCTGATGCAATTATCGTTTCGGGTTTAAGCCAAGGAAAATACACGCTACATGTTGAAAAAGGAGCGTATAAGAAATTGTCATTAAACAATAAGAAAAATGCTATTAAGTTTGATGTTGTGAAAGAAGTGAAGCAAATAAAATCAACAAAGGATTTAGTTACGTACTTTGAAACGGTATTAAACAATCAACATTTCACTCGTAGCGGAGCGAAAGAGGAGATGTCTGATGCTTCTGTAGGAAGTGAAGCATCCAACAGTAAATCTTCAGATCATTCTACAACGAATAATCAAGTAGATGGTATTGAGGAAGGCGATATTGTTGTGACAGATGGGCGCTATATTTATGCCATTATTGAAAATGAGCTTGTCATTACAGATGCAAAAAACCCTAAAAAAATGGAGATTGTTGCAAAAAAAGCATTTAAGGAGCAACAATATTTATCAAATTTAATTTTGCACGATTCATTACTAATCGTTGCTTATAGTAGCTATGAGGAACGCCCTCTAGCCGGAAAAGATTATATGCAGACGATTACGTTATCAAAATTTGCATTTTTTGATGTGAAAGACGCAAAAAATCCAAAACTAGTACGCGAAATTGGGCAGGAAGGACACACGGCGGGTATACGTAAGCAGGGAGACTTTTTATACATGGTAACAAATTCTGCGCCTCATTACTGGCTGTTACGTGAAGGGGTGGATGTAGAATTACGCCCATACATGTATGATAGTAATGTTCAAAGTACATCACAGCCGATGCCAATTGAAAAGATTTCTATCTTCCCTGGCAATACAGAGCCGAATTATACAACCTTATCGGCGATTGATTTGAAGAATTTAGCTAAAAATGAAGTGAAAACCGAAAGTTATTTAGGTAGTGGCTCGCAGCTATATATGTCACAAAAGGCAATTTACGTGACAGCCCCTAAATATAATAATTTGATAGGCCCAGCAACAACGGTGACGAATCGTATGGCGGTTGATATGATGATTATGCCAATGACATCAAATACGCAAATTTATAAGTTTACGATCGATAAAACAGCTATTAAATTAGCTGCGCAGGCAGAAGTAAAAGGAACGCCATTAAATCAATTCTCGATGGATGAATATGAAGGCCATTTCCGCATTGCCACAACAGAAGGCTTTGCATGGGGGCGCAATGCTGATTCAAAAAACCATTTGTTCATTTTAGATAGTAACTTAAAGCAAGTAGGTGAAGTAACGGATTTAGCGCGAGGCGAGCGTATTTTCTCTGCACGCTTTATGGGCGATAAAGCATATCTAGTAACATTTAAAGAAGTGGACCCGCTATTTGTGATCGATGTGGCAAATCCAACGAAACCCAAAGTGTTAGGAGAGCTAAAAATTCCGGGCTTCAGCAACTATTTACATCCGCTTGATGATAAGCATTTAATCGGTATCGGCTACGATACAGAAGTTCGCATGAACGAATATTCGAAAGAGCCATTTGTTGTAACAAAAGGCATGAAGCTCGCTTTATTTGATGTAAGTGACCTAGCAAATCCGAAAGAAAAAGCAGCGGTTATTATCGGTGGGCGTGGCACATATTCGGATGTGCAATACGATCATAAAGCACTGTTGCGCCATATTGAGAAAGGCTACTATGGTTTCCCGGTGACGTTATATGAGGAAAAGAATGCAAATGAAATGCTTTATAAAGGAACAGGCTCACAAGTATATGAAGTGACAACAAAAGGTATTAAGCTAAAAGCTAATTTAATTGAACCAGCACAATCGAGTCAAATGTATGAGGAGTGGGATAAGATGGTGCGTCGCCTGATTTATATCGATGATGCACTTTACGCAATCTCTCAAAACAGCATTATGAGCTATGACTTAAATACTTTTGAGAAATTGAGTACGGTGAATTTTGCGAAGTAAACATTACTACTTGTTTCAAGTTTATTCTTGGAGCAAGTAGTTTTTCTACGTATAGGAAGACGAATGTAAAATGAATGAATAATTGTTGGAAATTAAAAAGAAACCTCTTTAAAGGGTTAGTAAAAGGTGTCTAAAAAGCAATACGCTAGCTTGCTTTTTAGACACCCTTAAATAATTAACGATATTTCAATATTTCACTAACTGTAACGAATGTATAGCCTTCCTCGCTCAAATATTGCAATACATCTTCTAATCCCTCAGCAGTCGAAACATGGATATCATGCATTAAAATAATCGCATTGTTATGCATGTGGTTTTTAATAATTGGCAGTAGCTGCTTTGCATCGCGGTGTTTCCAATCTAATGTATCAATTGTCCAATTGACAACAGGGATTGGAATTAGTCCATTAACGCGCTGATTTGTTGCACCGTAGGGAGGGCGGAATACAGTAGCTGATTGTCCAATTGCTTGCTGGATTGCTTGCTCTGTCGAATTATACTCTGATAATACTTGCTTGGAGGTAAGTTTTGTTAAAACAGGATGACTCCAAGTGTGATTGCCTACTTCATGACCTGCATCATATACCTCTTGAACAATTTCAGGATAGTACTGTACACGGCTACCAAGCATAAAGAAGGTTGCTTTGGCATTATATTGCTCTAAAAGCTGTAAAACATGTCTCGTTACTTTAGGGTCAGGTCCATCATCGAATGTTAAGGCAACACGTTTAATATGATCTTGCTCAGCGCCATTGTTCGATGTGTCTTGTCCAGATACAATCGTTTCCGTACCGACCATTTGTTCTTGAAATTGCTCGGCAAGAATGGGATTAATATATGAAAGTGAAGTTGTGACAGTGGAGATGCCTAGGTCAGCGCTCGCAATCTCGCCTGAATCGAAATATAACACTAAAGCTTCATTTTGGATAGAAAAGCGCTGGAATAATTTCCATTTCGGTTCGGTTTTTGCTAGCATTTCCTCTTCTAATAAATGTCCTTCAAACTCGACACTATCTGTAATCTGTGAACGAATATGTGTTGAAAGTACTTCTAAATTTTTTAGGTCCTCTCCTAAAATAGCACGTATATCTAATAGTTCACCAGTTTCATTGTTATAAAAATATGTTGTTGCTGTCGTTTTTTCACTACTGTTTGTCCGTAGTTTTTTCTTTAAAACGAACGAGTAATAATGCTCTTTATATGGATATGTTTCAAAAATAATATTCAATTCACCAGGCTCGATTTCATTACTATCTACATTTTTTTCTAAACGCATTTCCGCTATGTAATGTTCTTTTGAAGCGGTAATAAAATTTGTTACAGCTTCATTAAATGAATCTGAAGTAGATTGAGGGTACTGAATCGCATACGGCATGATTTTATCGTTTGAAATATCTGTTACAATACGAATACCAGGAAAGCTAGATTGACTTTCTGTTATTTCACCTTGTACTGTATTTGATTCAGTTTGTTCGGGTTCATCAACCTGTTGGAATTTTGATTCTGGGTTAATGATGGTAAAGAATATAACGGCTGCTGCTAAAACGATGATTGCCCCAATAAGAAGGAGGTCAATCCATGGTCCACGTCTTTTTTTACGTTCATTTTTCATGTTGCTTTAAGGACTCCTTTCTGTTATAAAATATAGACGAATAAGCGTTGAAAAAAGACGACAAATTTTTAAAAAATGTTGATTATTTAAATTTAGTAGATGGCAAAGTATTATTAGATGCAATTAAATGTAAAATTCATCTTAGATAACTTTCGCCCAGAGTCTTGCGAGTGCGCTCAAAAAACTTCTGTGCAAAATCTGTGACATTCGTCAGTTATTCAGCAGTTCATCACCTATTAAGGTAGAAGTATGCTATATGTAACATTTCTTTTTGGCAACAGACAATATTGCGGAATCAAGATAATATTAATAGAACAGGTAGGTTTTGCAGTTAGTTAAGTTAAAATACCAAGGGAGGTTTGAACGATGATAGAGAAGCCCCAGCAAAACGAACTAGCCATTGATTGTTTTCTATTGGCTGGTCGCATTATGATGGAAAGTGGAGCAGAAACATATCGAGTGGAGGATACAATGCTACGAATGGCTCGCTCACAAAATATGAACGACGCCCAAAGCTATGTAACTCCGACAGGTATTATTTTTTCTCTTGGTAAAACACAGCCAACGCGTATTTCAGCTATTTCGACAAGAGTTACGGACTTACATCGTATTGCACTTGTTAATAATGTGTCGCGAAAGCTTACATCTCACATCATAACATTAGAAGAGGCCTATGACGAGTTAAATACGATACAAAAGACAAATTATTTCCTGCCTGTTATTTTGCAAGTGTTAGCAGCCTCCTTCGCTAGTATTAGTTTTTTAATATTATTTGGTGGGATATGGGGAGATATGCCAGCAGCCTTTATTGCAGGGGGCGCAGGACAGTATATCGTGACGGTCATGCAAAGGCTATCGCGAGTGAAGTTTTTCTCAGAGTTCGTTGCAACGCTTGCTGTAGGAACGATTGCTTCTTTAGCGCTTTCCTTTGGATATGGAACACAGGTAGATAAAATTATTATCGGGTCTGTTATGCCGCTCGTACCGGGTCTTCTTATTACAAATGCAGTGCGTGATTTAATGGCAGGGCATTTTACGGCAGGTATGGCAAAGGGAGCCGAAGCTTTTTTAACAGCATCTGCAATCGGTGCAGGTATTGCACTGGTGATGGCATGGTAATGGAGGGGAATAGATGGAGTATGTAATTCAATTAATTTTTAGTTTTATTGCAACAGCTTGTTTCGGTGTTATTTTTAATGCTCCTGTTAAGGCCATCCCATATTGCGGGATTGTTGGTGCGATTGGTTGGTTAATTTACTATGAGCTTGGTATTAATGGAGTAGATGAGGTGAGGGCTTCCTTTGCAGGAGCATTCGTTGTAGCGATTTTAGCGATGGCTCTCGCAAGGAAATTCCGTATGCCAATGATTGTTTATAGTGTATCCGGCATCATTCCGCTTGTTCCAGGAGGAGTTGCTTATAATACAATGCGCAATATCGTTGAGCTGGATTATGCGTTAGGTATGCAAAATGGAATGCGCGTTTTGATGATTTCTGGTGCAATTGCAATGGGTCTCGTATTTGCAGAAGTCATTATGCAAATCTTATTCCGTATGCTGCGTAAAGGAAAGACTTCGATTCAATCGTTTGTGAAAGTGAAAAGGTAGAAAACATGGAACAAGCACATGAAATCAAAGTGATTTCACGTGCTTGTTTTGCTTTATAGCTTTTGATGATAGAGCCCTTTTACATCATTTGCTGTTGTTGGCTTGCATACATAATAACCTTGTACTAAATCACAGCCGAAGTCCTTTAGTAATTTAAATTGCTCAGCAGTTTCAACACCTTCAGCTAACACGATAAGCTGCATCGATTTTGCAAGTTGTATAATCCCACGTACGAGCTGCTCTGTTTTTTCAGATTGCGTCATTGCTCGGATAAATGTTGCGTCGATTTTTACCGTTTTTAAAGGCAGTAGCTGCATATAGCGGAAAGAGGCGTAGCCTGTACCGAAATCATCAAGCACAAAAACGATGCCTTCTTGCTCTAGCTGGCGCATTTGCTTCATAATGGCTGTTTCGCTTTCTGCTTCTAGAGCAAATTTCTCAGTAATTTCAATTTGAATTAAATTTGCAGGGCATTTTGTACGCTCTAATGTTTCTAAAATAGAACGGGCCATATTTTTATCCCGAAATTCGCGAATGGAAACGTTAATGCTAATTTTTAATGAAATACCTTGATCTTGCCATGTCAAAGCTTGCTGACACGCCTGTTCTAAGACAAATGAACCAATCGAGTGAATCAATCCTGTTTCTTCTGCTATCGGTATGAGTTCATCTGGTGTGACAACCCCAATTTCCTCATCCATCCAACGAACAAGTGCCTCAGCCGCTATAATTTTCCCCGTATGCATATCAAGCTGTGGTTGATAGAGAACATTTAAATTTTTCTGATCAAGTGCCAAAAGAAGGCGCTTTTCAATTAAAGCTTGTCGGCTTAAAGCCTTATGTGCCTCGTTAGAGAGCGACATAATGCTATTGCCTCCAGCCTTTCTAACATTTGTAATTGTTTGAACAGAAGCTTTCATCATTTGAGCAAATGTTAATTGATCCTCTGGGAAGCGCGTAATGCTACCACTAATTGAAAGTGGAACTGCAATATTATCATTATAAATAGGATTTTGTTGTAAATAAGATAAAAACCCTTGAATAAACCATTCAGGTAAAGGGGTAATCACAACAAAATCACTCGCATCAATACGTGCAACTGTACTGTCTTGGAAATACATTTTAATGCGTTTAGCAAAATCTCTAGCTAGGCTTTGTGCTGCGTTGAATTCTGATAAGCCCTTTAATGTATAAAATTTATCGATGCTGATATAGACAAAGGAGAAACGGCGCTCTTCTTTTATCATTTCGTTGATTGAGTGCTCTAAACGATGTACATTCATAAAGCCTGTTTCTGTATCGATATAGGCAATCTTTTCAAGCTGTAATTGTATCGTTTTTTCGTTTGTAATGTCTTTTTCGATTAGTAGGAAGGAACGATTCCCTGTTATAGGGATTGCGAGTAAATCGGTCCAATAGAGCATACCGTCCTTTGTTATCTTTTCAGCCTCACCTTGCCATACGTTCCCCTTTTGTATTGTTTCCCAAATTTCTTCAGCAGCTTGCACACCGGTTGAGGATTTAGGGAATAATTGCCAAAAAGATTTTCCAATAACACGCTTTGGCGTCCAGTGACTTGTTTTTAAAAATAAGTCATTACATTGTGTAATAAGCCCTTCATAATCAAGTGTCACGACCATGAAATAAGACATAATACTATTTTTTAAATGGACAAGCGTATCATTGTCGTGTTGGAAGGTACGAATATTTTTCATTGGGATGCAAGTAACTTGTATGCCTTGTTGTTCCTCAAATTGACAGGGTGATGTCATTAGTGCCATTTCTAATAGTTGCTCGTTCTTTGTAACTAGTTGCAATGATTCGAGCTTTAATGCCACATTACTATTTAAAATTGCCTCGTAAATATGAGGAGAAGCGATTGAGAATAACTGCTCAGTAAATATAGCCGACTGAGAAGAAAAATCCTGCGCCTCATAGCCAAATAAATTTTCACAAGCAGATGACCACTCCAATAAGTAACCGCGCTTATTAATAATAAAGGAAGGGAACTGTGTTTGATTTAATAGTTCTTTAGTGACTTTATGTAATTGTAATTTTTTCATATGAATAATCCTCCTCTATTTATATATTTAAAGGGAATGCCTATTAATTGTTTAGGTATAAAGTATGAATAGAATTTTCCTAATTGAGTCTATTATATATCTTTTGAAACGGTATGTGGATGTATTTTAAAAAAATATTCTAAAAAGTGCTACTGATGTTTATTTCGGAGATAACAAGAGAGCGTAATTTCTAAAAAATGTGTAAGTTTCTTTATTTCATATGTACTATAGGGTGATTTAATGGAGTAAAGTTTAATTTTTAAGAATATTGTGGCATAATTATATTTCGGATTACAAAATAAAATAGACCAATCGTCAAAAGCTATGATTAACTCAAGTGGGTGTTTTACTGTTTAAGTTTAGTAGGCATACTGAAAGGTGTGTTGTAAAGAGTAGTAAGGGGTGTTGAGATGAAAACGGTATTTTCTTATGTGAAGCCATATAAATGGCCTGCTATAATTGCGCTTATTTTAATGTTAATTGAATTATTCGTGGAGCTGGCGCAACCATTGATTATGGCGAAGATAGTGGATGATGGGATTTTAGCGCAGGATGGACAAGCAATATGGTACTGGGGTTTAGTGATGTTTGCACTATCGATATTGGCGTTAGTAGTAGGAATTACTAACTCTTATTTTGCTTCACATGCTGCACAAAGTTTTAGCTATGATTTACGTAATGCTTTATTTAGTAGAATTCAGTCATTTACAATGGCAACCTATTTAAAGTTTCCCACTTCAAGCTTAATTACTCGTTTAACGAGTGATATTACGCAAGTTCAAAACGTCTTTTTCATGAGCTTACGCATTATGCTAAGAGCGCCGCTTGCGGTAGTCGGAAGCATGGTGATGGCGTTTATCGTTAATGCGAAAATCGCGATGTTTTTAATGATTGGTGCACCAATTTTAGTCATTTTTTTAGCGATTATGGTCAAGCGAGGCGTGGCCTATTTTAGTAAGGTGCAAGGGCGCCTTGACCGCGTGAATCGTGTGTTACAAGAAAGCTTACAGGCAATGCGCTTAGTGAAAGCTTATATGCGAGGGCACTATGAGGCAAGCCGCTTTAATAAGGTAGCAGAGGCTTTAAAAATCGATACGGTAAAAGCTTTGCGTACGATGGAGCTCATTATGCCAATTTTACTATTAATCATGAACTTAAGCTTGCTAGCAGTGCTTTGGTTTGGCGCAAATGAGGTGAGCAACAGCAATGCACAAGTAGGTGATTTAATTGCCATCGTCAATTATGCGATGCGTATGACAGGTTCGTTTTCAATGTTTGCCTTCATCATTATCGCCTTTGCACGTGCGAAGGCATCGTCGGAGCGCATGGAGGAAATTTTACTTGTTGAGGATGGGCTTGAAGTTCGCACAGGACAGGCGCTAGAATTTAATGAATCTGAATTAGGGACAGTGCGTTTTGAAAATGTATCTTTTGCTTATAATGCTAAGCAAAATGTCATACATAATGTATCGTTTGATGTAAAGCAAGGGGAGAAGCTAGCAATTATGGGGGCGACAGGTGCTGGAAAATCGACATTGCTCAATTTAATTCCTCGTTTTTATGAAGCAACAGATGGGCGAGTATTTGTAAATGGACGTGATGTGAAAGCATGGGATTTGGATGATTTGCGTGCGATGATTGGCTTTGTACCGCAGCAATCCTTGCTTTTCACAGGCTCAATCTTGGAAAATGTTAGCTGGGGGAAAGTCGATGCTAGTTTAACCGAAGTAGAAGCAGCAGCGACACAGGCACAAATACATGAATCTGTAGAAAGCTTCCCAAATGCTTATGAGACACGTGTGGGGCAAAAAGGTGTGAATTTATCTGGTGGGCAAAAACAGCGTTTGTCGATTGCGCGTGCTTTGATTCGCAAATCGCAAATATTAATACTGGATGATAGTACATCTGCACTAGATGTAAAAACAGAGGCTGCTTTATGGGCTGCTTTAGAGGAAGAACGTGCAACGATGCTCGTTGTGACACAGAAAATTCGCACAGCGCGTGGAGCTGATCGTATTTTGCTTTTGGATGCGGGGCGCGTTGTAGGCTTCGGTAGCCATGATGAGCTTTTACAAACGAGTGAGTTATATAAAAAAATTGCACAATCACAGCAGGAACAGGGGGATGAGCTATGAAATTCCTTGAAAAACCTTTTGGCTACGAGCGTGTATTAACAAAGGAAGATTTACAGCAAAAACCGAAGAAGCAAAAAGGACCACGAGCAAATAATTGGAAGTCGGTATTAGCGCGTATTTGGAAAATTGTTGATGAGCAGCGCTTCCTATTAGTTATGGTGCTTTTGATGGTTGTTATTAGTTCTGCTTTAGCATTAGTCGGTCCATTTTTAATTGGGAAAATGATTGACGACTATATTGTGCCAGGCAATTTTGATGGCATATTATTCATGATTGGTGTTTTAATTGCTATTTATATCATCCTTTCTATATCGCTCTACTTACAAAACTATTGGATGATTGGTATTGCACAGCAAACTATTTATCGTATGCGTGTAGGCGTTTTTAATAAATTTTTACGTCTGCCAATTAGCTTTTTTGATAAAAGACAGCATGGGGAGTTAATGAGCCGTGCAACGAATGATATTGAGACAGTCAGTGCGACATTAAATAGCGCATTTATTCAAGTGTTTTCTAGTGTGCTAACGTTAACGGGAACTGTAGTAGTGATGCTGTATTTAAGCCCCTTGCTAACTTTTTTAACAATGATTATTATTCCTGCCATGTTTATCGCAATGCGTTGGATTACGCGTAGAACAGGTAAGCTTTTTAAGGAACAGCAGGCAGCAGTTGGTGCACTGAATGGGATGATTGAGGAAACGATATCAGGACAGCGTATTGTTAAAGCATTTTCACAGGAGGAACGCGTAAAAGAGGAATTCCAAGAGAAAAGTGCTCGCTTAAGACTAGTTGGCTTTTGGGCGCTGTCGTATTCAGGCTATATTCCAAAAGTAATGCACGCGTTGAATAACGTCAGCTTTGCGGTTGTAGCAGGTGTTGGGGGCTTGCTTGCTTTGAATGGACATGCCTCAATTGGCATGATTGTTATTTTTACCGAATATTCTCGTCAGTTTACACGCCCATTAAATGATTTAGCCAATCAATTTAATACGGTTTTATCTGCTATCGCAGGGGCAGAGCGTGTGTTTGCAATTATGGATGAGAACGATGAAGTAGAGACAGGTCATATTGCTAAGGAGCAGCAGTTAAAAGGAGCAGTAGCTTTTCAAAATGTGTCATTTAAATATGAGCAGGCAGAGGATGAGCATACATTAAATAATGTCAGCTTTTCTGTGAGCCCAGGGCAGACAGCAGCTCTAGTTGGAGCGACAGGTGCTGGGAAGACAACAATTATGCAGCTAATTTCTCGCTTTTATGATACAAATGAAGGGGCGGTATTGTTTGATGGAATTGACGTGCGTGATTTTACGCGTGAAGCATTGCGTAGTCAAATGGCTTTCGTCTTACAGGAACCTTTTTTATTCGAGGCAACGGTTTATGAAAATATTCGCTACGGACGCTTAGATGCCACAGATGAAGAGATTGAAGAAGCAGCTAAAAAGGCGAATGCACATGATTTTATTAGGCAATTACCACAAGGCTATAACACATTATTAACAGCCGATGGAAGTGAAATATCACAAGGGCAGAAGCAATTATTATCGATTGCGCGGGCCTTCGTAGCAGATCCTGTTATTTTATTATTAGATGAAGCAACGAGCAGCATCGACACAGTAACGGAAATGAAAATTCAAGAGGCGCTTGAAGTGCTGATGAAAGGGCGTACAAGCTTTGTCATTGCGCATCGCTTAAATACGATTCGCAATGCAGATGTCGTCTTTGTTATGCAAAAAGGGGAACTTGTTGAGTCAGGTTCACAAGAGGAACTTATTGCGCAAAAGGGTATTTATGCTTCGATGGTAGGTTAAACGAAAGAGGGGAAAGAAATGAGTTTTTCAACTGTTACAGTGTCATTTCCTGTTGATGTGGAAACATTTGAAGAAATGCGTATTTTATGCGCTGAAGCTGGACAAGTGGATAATGTACAGTATGAGTTGATTATGAATTTACAGGCTGTAAAAAATTATGAGATGTCAGGATTTTGTGTGCTTGCTTATGATGATGAATGCGAGCAGCTAATTGGCTTGGCAAGTGCGATAGATATAATGGGGTTACAAACCTATGAATGGTCAATTCTTGTAGCGCCAGCCTATCGCAAGCGAACAATCGGACATTCTTTACTACAGGAAGTGTATAAAGGGCTATCCGCCCGTGGTGCTGAAGGTGCGCTCGCCTTAACTTTAGAGCAAGGACCGTTTGGTGCACAATTTTTAAAGAAAAATGGCTACAGCTATAGTTTTTCTGAGGCGACATTGCAAGGGAAAGCAGAGGCTGCAAGTCAGCTACCTGAAAATATGACAATTCGCGGTTATGAAGAAGTCGATGAGCAAATGTTAGTAGAAACATTTGTAGCAGCATTTGGGGATACTGCTGAAGAGGCCCAAGATTTAATTGCCTACAATACAACATCAGAGCAGCATATTTTATGGGTAGCAGTTATAGAAGATACAGTTGTTGGCACGGTGACAACGCGTGAGGAAGGTGAGGCTCAATGGCTGACAGCACTAGCGGTACATCCGCAATATATGGGGCGCGGCATTGGCTCAGCGTTATTAAAATGGGTACAACAGTTAGCCTTTGATGGTGGACAGCAGCATGTATTGTTAGATGTGGAAATCGACAATGCGCATGCACTCTCCATTTATGAAAAGGCAGGCTTTGTTAAATCCATGCAAATAGATTATTATGTCTATGTAAAATAAGCATAATCTCATCTTTTCTCTCATATAAATATAGTAAACTAAAGGTGTTAGGAAAGGAGTCGTCTGAAAGGTCATTTTAAGGCGGCTCCTTTTAATATGAAAGATAGAGCTGTCTGAAAAGTAATGCTTTTCGGACAGCCCCTTATAATTATGTGAAAAGGAGATTACATCATGCGTATGCCTGCACTACCTAGAAATCGAAATGAAGCAGATAAAAAGACTATTTTTCAAAGATTGAGTAGGAGATTTTCTCAAAAATGGTTTGCAAAAAAGCCGTTTTTTAAAGTGCCACCACGCAAAGATCAGTAGCTATAGCAAGAACGTTTCCTTTGCTGGACCTACTAAGTATAGCTCATGCATCGCACGTGTTAAGGCGACGTATAGTAGCTTACGATCGATTGCGTGGTCATAAAAGGCGATATCAAAAGCTGCGATGATGACCGCATCGAATTCGAGGCCTTTCGCTAAATGGCAAGGAATGACGAGCAATGTCGTTTGGTCAATGCTGGAATTTTCATTGAGCTCGGCGGCATTGATAGCGTGTGCTTGCAACAATGCTACGAATTCCTTCGCTTCCTTCGCGGTTTTACAAATAAGCGCAATGGAACGATGACCCGCCGTTTGAATTGTTTCATATAGCTTAGCAATGGTAGCAGCATCGAAATTTTTAGATTCGATAAATGTGGGCTCTTTTCCATGTCGAACAACTGGCTCAACTAATGGTAAATCCTCGTCCATTTTTGCTAAGACTTTGTTGGCTACCTCCATAATTTCAATTGTCGTTCGGTAGCTTTTTTGCAATGTAGCATACGTTGCACGTGGGAATAATTCAAGCACAGGCGTCCACTCCGTAACGGAGCGATAACTATGAATGCCTTGTGCTAAATCACCGACCATTGTAAACATATCCGTTTCAAGCCCAAGCTTTAAAGCTGCGAGCTGGAATATGCTATAGTCCTGTACTTCATCAATAAAGACGACCCGCATTTTCCACTTATCCTCAATCCCTTTAATGCGCGCATGTAAATAGTAGAGAGCTGCTAAATCCTCAAATGCCCAGCGCTCTTTTTTATGTACCTCTAGAAACGATTCTTGCTCCTGTAGCGTCCATTCGAGCGCAAGCTCCTGCAGTAATAGGCGGTTTGTAACAATATCGCGGTAGGCAGCTTTGATTTTTAATTTGCTAAAGCGCTTCATATAAGCCGATGTAATCGTTTTTGTTTGCAGCTTAATTTTAGGAATACGTGCATCGCGTTCATCAATATATTTTGTAACGATACGGCGCCTGTTTTCTGCATTGCGTATCCCATTTAAAGCGCGTCCAATAGCTTCCTCGTAGCGCACATTTAATGAATTTAAAACCGCAGTTGTTTTGCGCTTTACCTCTGTTTGAATAACTAATTTAATACGTTCGAGCCTTTTTTCCACAGGCATATAAGCGAACTCCTGTAAAAATAGCTTCTGTAAATGAGCGCCACGTATAATGCGGTATTTTTCTATAAAAACATCTTCAAATAGTGAGGCGAGCTGTTCTTCATGGCGTTTTACATAGCGTTCCATCATATCACGATATACGAGTGAGCCCTTCACTTGTGGAATTGAAAATGCAGGCAGTACAGCACTACTATTTTCTATTATATATTCTAATTGTTCATTTGGATTTTGGAGCTTTAATTTTATGCCAATCGCATTTTGCACATAATCTGCATATGTCGTTTGGCAAATTTTATCGACACCCAATTCTGGCAACACATCGCCAATATATTCGATAAATAATTGGCTTGGTGCTAAAATCATAAGCTGTTCGGGTTTAAAATACTCACCCATTGTGTAAAGGAAGTATGAAATGCGGTGTAGCGCAATCGTCGTTTTGCCACTGCCAGCAGCCCCTTGCACTAAAATGGGCTGACGCAAATGGGCGCGGATAATTTCATTTTGCTCTTTTTGAATAGTGGAAACAATTTCTGTTAGGCGGACATCTGCTTTACCAGCTAGTGCCTCCTGCAACAATTCATCATTTGTCGTTAAGTCGACATCGCGAAAATCGAGCAGTTCTCCTTGCTCAATTTTATATTGTCGCTTTGCGAATAAATGACCAGCATGCTCTTCTTCACGTACTTGGTAGGTCATATCACCAAGTCGCCCATCATAGTAAACATTTGCGACAGGTGAGCGCCAATCTACGATAATTGGCTCATTTGTTTCCTTATCAAAGAGCGATGTTTTACCAATATATAAAAATTCTTCTTGCTCACCAGTACGTTGGAAATGGATACGTGCAAAATAAGGCTTTTGCATAACCGCCTCTAATCCTTCTTTTTGTGTGCGAGCCATCTCAAAAAAACGTGCATTCGTTAAAATATTCAAAAAACTATCACTAGAATCAATGTATTCAAGATTCGCCATCGCTGAGCGAATATTTTCTTGCGCTGCCTGTAAATCTCGTTCAGATGCAAACAAAATATCATGCATATACGCCTTCGTTCGTTCTAACCGTTGTACCTCGTCTTGATAATCAGGATGTTGCATGTAATCCATTCCTCCAATCGTCTGTTAAGTCAGAAATTCATCGTATCAAATAGTAGAAGGAATAAGCAAGTAGTAACTTTATGTTTAAAAGTAATTCATGCTGGGTATATATAATAGCATAGAAAGGGGAAGATACAATGAGTACAGCTTTAACTACAAATAAACGCACGAAGGGACAGCATTCAGCATTAACGCAGCTACGTCAACAAGGTGCGATTCCAGGAGTAGTGTATGGCTATCAAGTTGAGTCTACACCAATTTCGATTGATGCAAAGAAGTTTGCAAAAATCTTATCTGAACAAGGTAGCAATGGCGTTTTCCAGCTAGAATTAGAGGGTGAAAAGATCAATGCTGTTTTATCAGAAGTGCAGCGCGATGCTTTAAAAGGCTTTGTGAAGCACGTAGATTTCCAAGTAATTAATATGGCAGAGGATTTAGAAGTAAGTGTACCAGTAACGACGACAGGAGATTCGGTTGGTGTAGCAGAAGGTGGACTATTGTTACAACCGATCCGTGAAATAACAATTAAAGTAAAACCAAACGCGATACCTGAAGCAATTGAGGTAGACGTAACAAATTTAGCAATTGGTTCATCATTAACGGTTGGCGATATTCGTTCACAGCAGGCATACGATATTTTAAATGACGATGAAGAAGTGCTTATCACTGTAGCAGCACCGACTGTTGAGGAAGAGGCACCAGTGGAAACAGAAGAAGCGACTGAAGAAGTTGAAGAATAGAATATAAACGAAAAAGCTGTTGGGAAAGTAGGTTAGGTTAGCGCCTATGTTTTCCAATAGCTTTTGTTTATAGCTGTAATAACTTATCTGGAATTCGTGACAAAGCTTGAATTTAAAATCAATAATGCCGAGGCGTAATTGCGTTGGTTTTTTTGTTTCTCCTCTGATTGAATTACTTTTCTTGTATTCTTGCATTCATATGATGTAATTAATGGATTTTGGGGGGCATCACGTATAGAAGAACATGTACTGACTTAAGTTAAGGAAAAAAGAATGATATGACATCGTTATATTTGATTATGAAAGCCCTCTGGTAACACCTATTATGGTACTATAATGATATATAAAGCGTTTACAAGGGGGGAATCCTATGAAAAAAATCAGAACAAAATTACTTGTAATTTTTGGTTTATTATTTTTGTTGTCAATTGGTATTATAAGTATAGTGAATGTTATTTTTACAATAAAGCATAATAATGAGCAGTTACAAGGATATGAAGAAAGTCTACTAACATCCTATGATAGGAATATTCAAGGACAAGTGGATAATGCGATGGCTGTTTTACATTATGCTTATGAACGTTATCAGCAAAAAGAGATGACGGAGGCTGATGCAAAGGCACTTGGTCAGCAATTAGTAAAACAATTGCGCTATGGGGAAGCGGGGTATTTTTGGATTGATGATTTAAATGGTGTATTAGTGGCGCATCCAGAGCAACCACAAAATGAGGGGACAAGCCGTCTCAATATTCAAGACCCAGAAGGCACCTATTTAATGCAAAATATTTTAGAGGCTGCAACGAACAAGACGAACAATGGCTTTTCAGAGTACATGTGGGAGAAGCCAGGAGTAGAAGGGCTAGTGAAAAAGCGTGCGTATTCTACATTATTTGAACCGTGGGGCTATATTGTAAGTACAGGTAATTATATTGATGATATTGAGCAGCTAGTACAAGCACAGTATGATTCAAATAAAAAATCTTTGACGAGTAGCTTAATGAATCAATTTTTGATTATTGTAGCATTAATCATTGTATTTATTATGATTTTATATGTATTTAGCAAACGTCTGGCGAAAAATATTACAAACATCGCCACATATGTGGAGCATGTTGCGGAAAATGATTTATCAAAAGAAGAAATGAAACTGGCGACACAAGATGAAATAGGGCAACTAAGTATGCATGTGAATCGCATGGTAGAAAATTTACGTAATATTTTACAAAATACAATCCAAACATCTGAGCAAGTATATGAAGCGAGTCAGCAATTATCATCAGCATCGGATGAAGTGCGGGAAAATAGCAATCAAATTTCAGAAACGATGCTAGGCATTGCGACTGGTGCTGAAACACAGGCACATCATGCAACAGAGCTATCCCATACGATGCATGCCTTTACACAAAAAGTGACAACGATTAATCAAGATGGAGAAATGGCACGCAACACCTCACATAATATATTGCAATTGACGAATAGCGGTAATGAATTAATGCAAGCATCGATTGGGCAAATGCACAAAATTGATGAAATCGTCCAGCAATCTTTACAAAAAGTAGAGGGGCTCGATATACAATCACAGGAAATCACACAATTAGTAACGGTCATTAAGGATATTGCTGATCAAACGAACTTGCTTGCATTAAATGCGGCAATTGAGGCAGCGCGTGCGGGAGAACAAGGTAAAGGTTTTGCCGTTGTAGCTGATGAGGTGCGCAAGCTGGCTGAACAAGTCGCGCAATCTGTGGCACATATTACAACGATTGTCTTAAATATTCAGAGTGAATCCACAATTGTTATGTCTTATTTACAAGAGGGATATCGAGAAGTAGAGCAAGGTGCGGAGCAAATTCAGCATACAGGCGTAACGTTTAAGCAAATTAGTCAGTCTGTAACGGAGATGGTTACAAATCTAGATTCGATTACGGATAATTTATCGGATATGGCGCAAAATAGTCAAGTGATTCAACAGTCGATTGAGGAGGTTGCAGCGATTACCGAACAAACGACAGCTGGCATTGAGGAAACCGTTGCAACGATGCAAATGACAAATGGCCGAGTGGAGCAAATTGCGAATAATGCAGAGCAGCTTGCTGAATTATCAGAGGAATTGAATACACATGTGACGAAATTTAAGCTTTAGTTAAAATAAAACCCGAATGATGTATGGCATGCTCTAAGGAAATGCCATAATCGTTCGGGCTTTTTAGTTCTCTTGTAACACTTTTTGCAAGGCGGTCAGTGAGCGGAAGGCAATCGGGCAGTAGCTATCATTTTCCATAATGATTTTGCGTTTTTTGAAATTTACTTCCTTCATATTTTTTAAATGGACTAAAAAACTTTTATGACTGCGGAAAAAACCATCACCTAAATCTAGTTCCTTTAAAGAGCCGTAAAATGAGTGGCAACCATTGCGTTCATGGAGCTTAATTTTATGTGGCTGTGTAGCCGTTTCAAAAAAGTAAATATCTTCTATAGCTATATTTTTGACCTTTTCCCCAGTTTTAATTTGAAACCATTTTGTTTGGTCGATTGCACCAAGCTGTTGATATTTTGTGAAGGCAGCTTGTAATGCCTCGGTAAGGTCAGCTTGTATTTGTGAAGGTGAGTCCTTTACGATGAAATCGAGTGCTGCTAATTTATATTTAAATGTTAATGTTAAATACTGTGCATATGTTGTGATGAAGATAATATGTGCAAGCGGGTCTTGCTGGCGTATCGTTTGTGCGATATCTAAGCCATTGACACAGCTATTTAGCTCAATATCAAGTATGTAACAATCAGCTGCCTCAATTAGTGGTTGCTTTGTGCATGATACAATCTGAATGCTAGGTGCTTGAAATAACGCATAATTTTTCACCGTTTCTACAATGAGCTGTTGATAGAAAATGTCATCCTCATATATTGCGATTCGCATCTTCTCCACCTCTTTCGATTAGCATTTCTTGGACAAACCATTCACCCTCGACATATGTATTCAGCAGGATATTGCGATGCTGTGTTACGAATTGCTGTACAGTATACAAGCCTAAACCTTGATTATTCTTTTTCGTAGAATAGTTTTCCGCAAAAATTTTTGCTATATCATTATAACTCTGTATTGTAGTGTTACGAATTATCAGTAGCTGTTCATTGGCACTCATTGTTAAAATAGCCAATTCGATTTGAGGTGTAGGGTGTTGTACACTTGCCTCTATCGCATTATCAAATAAAATGCCAATGAGCCGAACTAAAACAATGGATTCAATAAATAAATGTTCAATGATATTAGGCACTTCTACATTTATCTGAATAGACAGGTGATGAGCTTTAACAATTTTAGCACTAAGAAGCCCTTTTAATTCAGGTAATTGAATATTTTCAAGCTGCTGTAAGCTATGAATAGATGGTGACTGTGTGGTCGATGTCACTTTCTCGAAATAATTTTTAAGCCCTTCCATATTTTCCTGCTCTATATAACCTCGTATTGCTAATAATATATTCGAATAGTCGTGCTGTACTTGGCGAATTTCTCGATTCATTTGCTCTAGTTGGATTGTATATTCATAAAAGGATTGTTGCGTCAATTCCTTTTGCTCAAGTATTGCTTCTTTTCGAACAGTTTGCAGCACAATGACAATCATCACAAAAAGAAAAATCAAATAGGTGAGCAATCGGCTAAAATGAAACAGTGAAAGTGACAGATTGTCCATAAAGACCGTAATATAAAAAATAATAAATGTCATTGTAGCCATTAAAATAAGCAATAGTTCGATTTTTAACGGCAAACATGCCATTGTATCCATCAATTTTTTATACAGGTAGAGCACAAACATAAATAATGTAATGATGAGCAAAACATGTATGGCAAGCGGCAGATGAAAGGATTTAACCAGCAATAAACTTGCATATTCCACAGGGATTAATAGCAATAATATGATGATGCTGTGCAAAAAGGCGATACTTTTTTTCGTTATATAGTAAAAGAACATGCCGCTTAATAACACGCTTAAAATTAATGCCACCCATTGAAAAGGTGCCAAATAAATAGCGCTGATTGCAATGATTATATTGCACAATAAAGTAATAGCTAGCATTTTTGGCGTGGGGCGAATACGCAATAAATAAAAGAGTGAACCAAAGACAATCAAGTAATTCAACAAACTAAAAGCCCAAAAGAAAAAATTCATTCAGACCCTCCTTCGAAATAAGACGTTCAAGAGGAATTTTCTAACGTTTAAGATAAAGTTCAGCTTTTTTGAGCGCAAGTTTCTACAATGAACAGTATAGCATTTACATAATAGAAAGAGGGAAATGGATGAATTACTTTTCACTAAGCAGCAATGCGTTATTATTGGCATTTATTTTGTTGCTCGTCGCTATCATTCCATTTGGCTTTGCAACAAAAACAAGACATGCGGCAAGTTGGAAAATGGCATTAGCATTAACATGGCTAGCCTTTATATCACAAATGGTTTATTTCGTAGCTAGATGGAGAGCGGTAGGACATGCACCTGTCAGCAATATGTATGAATTTATGACGTTTTTCGGCATTATGCTAATCGGTGCAGTATTATTGATTAGCTCGCTGTACAAGCAATGGTCAATTGGTTTCTTCGCTATCCCAATAACACTGATTATTTTAGGCTATGGCAGTGTCTTTTCAAATAAAGCAATGCCATTAATCCCGAGTTTACAAAGTCACTGGTTAGCCATTCATGTGATTACTGTAGCTGCTTCAAGTGCTATTTTGTCGGTAGCATTTATTACAAGCGTAATGTACTTGTTGAAAACGGCAAAAGCACGTAGCATAAAATGGCTGGAGTTTGTGATGTTTCAACTTGTTGTCGTTGTAGGGTTTATTTTAATCTCAACTTTTTGTCAACTGTTTTTGAATCCTCAAACTGTGAAGTTTACCAATAAAGAGGGAGAAACGGAGCTTGCTACATATATACTGCCGATCATCACTTCGAATCATGCTGAAGCGGGATTATTTATGTTATCCAATAGCATTGATGCGAAAAAGTTAAATACGATTGTTTGGTCTTTTCTGGTAGGCGGGGTGCTTTATCTCGTTATTCGCTTGGTAGTGCGCAAAACATTTTGTGAACTATTGAAGCCTTTTACGTTGCGTATGGATTTGAAGCTACTTGATGAAATTTCGCATCGGGCCGTATTAATTGGGTTTCCGCTATTTTCGCTAGGTGGTTTATTTTTCGCGATGATTTGGGCGCAAATTGCATGGGGAAGATATTGGGGTTGGGACCCTAAAGAAGTATGGGCCTTGATTACATGGCTATTTTATGCCGCCTTACTCCATTTGCGCTTGACGAAGGAATGGGAAGGGGAGCGGACAGCATGGCTCGCAATTATCGGTTTTGGCTTGATTGTGTTTAATCAAGTATTTGTGAATTTAGTGATTGCAGGGTTGCATTCATATGTGTGAAAAAATTGGATTCAGCGGGTAGTCATCACCTGTTGAATCCAACTATCTTGATTATTTTACATACTGTAAGAGTTATTAATGGATAGAGAAATTTTTAAGCGAAAGGAAAAGGCTGCCTGAAAGTATTACGTTCAGGCAGCTATTTTCACCTACCACTTTGCTATATGTTCTTCGATACAGCCTAGCATTTGTTGTATGGTCAATGTTTCACCATTTGGTAATTCGATTGTGCCATGATAATAACCAACGAGCTGATGTACTTCAGATGTTACTAATTTTGCATCTGTTTTTGCTATTCGCTCAAAAAAAGGCGTGAATGTTAAATTGACTTGATTGCTTGATTTAGAGCGGATTGCCCATGGTTGCATAAAGTTAGCACGATTATATGTAAAAGCTACATCCTCACCAATTTTAATCATTGTACCATCAATAAAAACAGCATTTTCCGTCATCCCTGTTCCATCCGTCCATTGTCCACCGAAATTAAGCCCAATCCGTTTATTACGAATGCGTTGTGAAGCCATCCCCCAATTCCAGGTCGCTTTGCGTGGCCATACACCACGTCCATAATCAAGCACTGCGAAGCATTCATCTGGATTAAAAGTATAGCTTCGCTGCCCAATATGCACCGTACCAGAAGTCGGTAATGTATGATGCTTCGCTGTAAATTGGAATAATTGTCTGTTCCAAGGGATGACAACATTCAATGATTCATCATGCTGAGGATGCTGAATTGTTAAATCTGCCTGTAAAAATTCATTATCAAAATCTGGTATGGAGACAGAGAGCTGTGTCGCATCATTGTTATAAGTAAAGCGAACATCTAGCTCATTATGTGAAAATTTTACTGTTTCAAGTACTTGTGTCGGCATTTTTACACTTGTGCCAAGTGGGATTGTTACCGTTTTTTCAAAATAGCGCTGTGTTTCGTACTCTAAAAAATAGACGAAGCAAACAGCCGCATAATCTAAATGGCTAATTGTTGCTGAAAATAGTATATCCTCGCCATACACACACCAATAATTCCATTTTTTCTTCCGTAAATAATGCCCTGTAACGTTGCAATCAATCAATGGTTTTCTCGCAAAACCAATTGCAGCAGGATTCAAATTTCCCTTTTTGTCACATAGTGGTGTAGGCACCGTCACTTCACGTTCTGCAATTAGCCTCATAAAAATCATCCCCCTTGCATATTGCTATTACTGAATAGTGTAACAAATCGTGAGCAAAGAGGGGAGCTTTTGACACGATAAATGAAAAAATATGTAAATCCTAGAAAAGGGGGATGATAAATGCGTTATAATCGTGAACAGGCAGTAGCGTATGCAAGAAGATGGTGGAATGACCGTAATCCAGCCTTTCCTGCATTTCAAAATGATTGTACAAATTTTGTATCGCAATGCTTATATGCAGGAGGCGCGCCAATGAGAGGGGCACCTAATCAATCGACAGGGTGGTGGATATTGCCTGAGCAAGGAATTTGGAGCTTTAGTTGGTCTGTCGCTCATTCACTGCGCTGGTATTTAGAAACATCGAAAGAGGGGCTTACGGCAACGCGCGTCTATTCACCTACAGAGCTTGAGATTGGTGATGTTATTGCCTATGATTTTTCTGGAGACAATCGCATTGATCATACGACGATTGTGACAAGCATTCAAGGGGGCGTCCCATATGTGCATGCACATACATCCGATAGCGCGGATAGGGCCTATCATTATCGTGACTCAACGGCAGCCACACCGAATATGCGTTACTATTACTTTCATATAGCAGATGTATTTTCGTGGTAAAAGCTTTATAATTGAGAGGGAGCATCAATTGCAGAAAGGGAGATGGCATAATGACAACAAAATTAACAGTACGAGAAGCAATTACAACTCGTCGCTCAATTAAAAAATTTAACGGACAGCTTGTAAAGCGTGAAGATTTACTAAATATTATTGATGATGCAGCATGGGCACCGAACCATGGTACACGTGAGCCTTGGCGCCTCGTTGTAGCATGTGAGGAGCAATTACCAAAACTACATGAACTATTGCGTGATTTAGCTGTACCAAAGTGGCAAGAACTATCAGATGAGGCTTTAGCTACACAAATGCAAAAATTTACTTTAGCAGGTGGCTATGCATTTATGGTTGTGCCTGAGGATGCGCGTCAAAAAGAGAGATTAGAGGATTATGCAGCAGCATCGAGCTTTTTACAAAATATGCAGCTGCTTGCATGGGATAAAGGTATCGGCTCATGCTGGAAAACACCAGGCTTTTTAGATGTACCAAAATTCCGAGAAGCACTAGGTATAAAACCTGGTGAGCGAGTTATTGCCATGCTACAGCTTGGCTATTTTGATGAGCTACCAAAAGGAAAAGAGCGCAAAACAGCTACTGACATTGTTGCGTTTTTTGGAGAATAACAAGAAAATCCACTGTATAGGCAGTGGATTTTTTTATGCTTAAAGCCTCATGAAATAAGGATTCAACTATGAGTTGAGTGCATATTTCTTAGGGTAACTATACACTAAGAAATATACTACAACCAAATATGTTGAAAATAGTGTAGAAGTGCGGGATTTTGAAATTTTTAGTTCAAGGGTAATGATTCGCCCGTCAAATTCAAAAATAGGAGCATGTCCAAAAGAAAATACATGGACAGCCCCAATAATAGCTCTTATTTAAATTTATACATGTCCTTTTGTTCATAACGAGGGTAGTGCTCGATTGATTGACTATGCGTATATATGTCTACGGAACAATTAACTGTTAACAAAGATTTCATAATGTTAGAAGGGATAGAAACATGCGTAAGGGAATCTTGAGCAGAAAATAAATATATTTCTAAATAACAAATAGCATTATATCGATTTTGTATGTCAATAATCAGGTTTTGTTTAACTGTTAAAAATTGTTTGTTAAACTGCTCTAATAAATGCTGTATATAACCATCTGGATGATTGTATTGTTCCTCATCATAATATCCGCCTAATCTGTAAATCCATGAAGAACACCAAGGGTTTCCAGGACGTCTTGACCTAGGTGGCTCTTTACGTTCTAAATCATAGGATTGTGTTTGAATTGGTTGGACTTGCAAAATCTTAGTTATCTCATTCGGGTCAAAATGTTCAAACTGATTGTCTGGGTCCATATTTGTTTCAATAGAAAATGTAATAAATACTTTTGGCTGTATTTAAGATACCCCCTTTTGCGGTCTAACGAATATATACACCAGTTTCAATAACTATTTTTCCTAATTTATCTATTAAGTATACTTGGTTAGTTTCTTTGATACAAATGTATCAATAATAACTGAGCGAGATTTTGGATAATGATTGATTTTTGAAAGAAATATAAATTTACTAGTTTTGAATCCATTGTGATTCATATTTTCAAAATGGATTCTTGGAATTCCATCAGAGAATCGTTTTTTGTGAAGAAATATAAAGTCTCAGCGCACGCTACAATGTTCAATCAATATCCACATGTTCTTATCATCGAAGCCAGAAATTACACCCCTTATTTCTTGGTTCCCCCTAAATGGTTAAATACAACACAATTGGCAAAGAAATAATGCTAATTGCTGTTGTAACTAGCGTTGTAAATGATACGAGATCAGGCTCGGTATCATATTTCAATGCGAGCATCGTTGTATTGGCAGCAGCAGGCATCGCTGCTTGAATGATAAACACCGTTTTCGCTAAATCGTTTAATGGCAGAAAAGATAAAATAAATGCTGCAATAATAGGTGAGACAACCATACGTAGGATGCTTGCACTTACAACGAAACGATATGTCACCTTTTTACGAGAAATAACAGCAAGCTGCATGCCGAGCACAAGCATAATAACAGGAATCGCTGCATTTGCTACAAGGTTAAGTGCATCTTGAAAAGGGCTAGATAGCTCTAAGCCAATCCAATGACAGAACATGCCAAGGATGGCCGCATAAAGCACAGGCATCCTCACGACACTTTGCAATGCTTGCTTATAACCCCCTCCTTCTTGTCCCCCAAGTGATGCAAAGAAAATACCAAGCGTGTTCATTAACAAGGAATGTAGCACCATAATAATAACCGCATAATCAAACCCCACAGGGCCAAGTGCGAATAGTACAACAGGAGCTCCATAATTGCCACTATTCATAAAAACACTGCTTAAAATGAGTGCGGAGCTTTCAGCTTGATTCGCTTTTAACGCTTTGGCAACGATGTATGTAATGACTAATAATGAAAAGCTTAATAATAGCGCTGCTACCATCATATACACATAATCTAATGTAATGTCATTTGTGAAAAATGTTCGAAAGGCTAGACACGGTGACAATATGTACAGAGACATGGTTGAAATTGATTTAATATCAAAACCTACCAGCTTTTGAGCAATAAAGCCAAGCAAAAAAATGACGAGTGCAGGCAAAATAATAAAAAATAAAGTCATTGTTTCTTCTCCTTCGAGATGCGAAATAATTTACCTTTCATTATTGCATTTTTTCAAAAGAAGTAAAGATAAAAAATTGACAAATATTATTTTTTCTATTATGGTTATACACATAAGTATATAACCATATAAGGTGGTGAAGTTTTTGTGTTCGATAAAGATAAGCCAATTTACCAGCAAATTCGAGAAAAGATTGAGGATCAAATTGTAAACCGTCAGTTATTAGAAGAAGAACAGGCTCCGTCGACAAATCAGCTTGTTAGCTTTTATAAAATTAACCATGCAACGGTTTCGAAAGGGGTTAATCAATTAGTAGAAGAGGGCATTCTTTATAAAAAGCGAGGGATCGGTATGTTTGTCGCGATAGGAGCGAGAGAAAAATTGATGAAAAAGAGAAAGGAAGCATTTGTTGACCAATTTATCGTCAGCCTCATTGAAGAGGCAAATAAATTGGAAATAAGTGAGCAGGAAATCATTGAATACATTCAACAAGTGAAGGAGCGTAAAAGCGAATGATGAAGATGGAAGCTAAAAACATTCACTTAAATTATAGGCAAGATACAGCGTTACAAAATATTTCCTTTCAGCTAGACGGGAATAAAATATATGGGTTGTTAGGGAGAAACGGGGCAGGCAAAACATCACTATTATCTATTATTGCCTCTTTTCGTCAGCAAACAGCGGGAACATTGGAGATTTTAGGGCGAGTACCATTTGAAAATGCAGAAGTCATGCAGCAAGTTATTTTTGCCTACAATAAAGATTACAAAGAGGAGTCAGATAAAGTAAAGAATTTGCTACAAGGGATTGCTAAATATCGCCCAAACTTTGATATGAATTATGCTGAGCATTTACTTGTGCGCTTTCAAATACCAAAGGATAAAAAAATGCAGCAATTATCGAAGGGAATGCAAGCAGCCGTTGATGCGACAATTGGTTTAGCAAGCAATGCACCTCTTACGATTTTTGATGAAATTTATGCGGGAATGGATGCACCTACTCGCACGATTTTTTACGAAGAATTGCTAAAATCGCAGGAGCGATTTCCACGAATGGTATTGATGTCTACACATTTAGTATCAGAAATGGAGTATTTATTTGATGAAGTGTTGATTTTGCACAAAGGGACAATGGTGTTACATGAGGAATACGATGAGCTGATTTCAAAAGGTGTGACAGTAACAGGGAGCGCAGGGGATGTAGATGCATTTGTCCAAGATATGCGCCAACTGAATACAAAGCAATTAGGTGGCACGAAGGCTGTGATGGTCTATGGTCATTTATCAGAGCAACAATATAAGGATGCGGCAAAGCAAGGGTTAGAAATTGGGCCAATTGCGTTGCAAGATTTATTTATTCATCTGACAGAGGGAGGGAATGATTAATATGCAAAAATCAAATTCAATGAAAGTAGCATCGGATATGTTTTTCACACAAATGAGTTGGACATCTGGTTATTTATTTGTCCTACTGCTCATTTTCGTGGTGAGATTTGCAACCTCCTTTATAAAAGGTATCGAGTTCGCGATTTTTAAAGCTAAAGCAGATATCGATTCTTTTTCTACAATGATTTTTTATTCATCCAATATTTTTATGTTCATTATTGGCATTGTGGCAGCATATGGGTTTCTTCAATATTTTGTGAGCAATGGTGTGACACGCAAGCATTATTTTATCGGCGCAGCACTAGGCTCTTTCGGTGTTGCTTTAGCAATACCAATTATTATTAAGCTTGTTTTATTAGTTGAAAAATTCTTGCCAGGGCAATTTAGTGATGGCTCAAAAATAGTAGAGCCTGATGAAGAATTGCTAGGGCAGGTAGTTCAAAATATTTTGTTTTCTCCTTATATTGGTTTAAACGATAGCTTGTTACTTGGTATTGGGCTCTTTGCACTTAATATTTTTTGCTATTATGTGGCAGGCTGGTTGATTGGCATTAGCTTTTACCGTTTTGGAGGTGTAATGGGCTTATTGTCAATTCCAGTAGCGATTGCACTCTTATTAATCTATGACGCAATGATAGGCATTGCATTCAGTTCACAAATGCCGAGTTTATTGCCAATTAACGCAATTCCAGTGCCAGTTGCCTATTCACTAGCCATTGCTATTATCGCAATAATGCTTATATTGATTCGCCAATTTACCAAAAAAGTAGCTGTTAAACTATGAAGATGTTAG
>NZ_PYWN01000074.1 GCF_003049505.1 Metasolibacillus meyeri | reverse complement strand
ACTTTGTATTATAGAGAAAAAGATAAATATAATAAACGGTTTTATTTTATGAATGACAATCAAGCATTTTAATTAGAATGAAATTTTCGTAGTATTGAAAGAGGCTGAGATAAAAAGAAAAAATGTTAGACCAAGGCATAATAGGTCTAACATTTTTCGGATTTTAAGAAGGAATATTTAATTTTTTGAAGTGAAAAAGTTATTATCCTTTTTGGGTGTTGTTCAAAATAATCAAGTTCTGCCCCCAATCTCCAATGATATACTTCTCAGGTAGGTTATGATAAGTTGCTCGACTTGTATATTTAGTCCCTAAGTCGCATAATATAATCTTAGATTACTCTCAGCTGTAGCAACTTGTATGACAATAAAATATTTCTCTCTAGGATGAAGCATCATAACTTTAATATTTTGAAGCTGCAATAGGTGTTTATATTAAAAATATCCTTTACGTAAGTCTTGTAAATAGTAATATAATTTACATTGTTTAAGCTATTTTTGATCATAGTATTACTTTGTTAGCACTAATATTTTCAATTGTGTAGCCTTTTCGAAATTTGTGCTTCGGTATCACGTGATTTGGCTTCATTATCGTAGAATTGAGCTATATTCTCAAGTATTGCTCCGACATATGGATATTGAAAGTGCAAGTGCTCAGCCCAGTTACGATATTTTGTAGCAAGTTTGCGCTCTTGTAAGCCTTCAGAGTCCTTCCAGTGAACCCCCCTAGAGTTTAGTACTCCCACATAGAATCCCGTTCCTATCTCTAAAGATGTTATTTCATCCATAACCTCACATACTTCTTGACAAGGCCATATTCCATTTTGATCAATAGGTGCCTTAGCGAGTAATTGCCCTAAACATTGATCACCAATCTCAGCACGACTGTATTCTTGACATAAACGCCGAACTTCTTTTAACCACTTAGTAAGTGTTACTGTATCAATGTCCCCATTTTTATTTGTACCAGGTATCTTTGCAATTTTGTTTAAGAGACGATGGGCCGCTGTTGCAATTGCTGCTTGCTGCTCAGTATTAGTTATTCGCCATTCTAAAGGGTCTTCCCCCTCATCGCTTCTTTTATAAGCAAAAACAATAGCCTGGACAAATAACACAGGCGATTCTGCAATTTGAGCTTCAAGATTTGGAATATCATATTCGCTAGAGTTGAGTACATTTATGAAAAGGAATTCAAGTTGAGCCATTTCATCAAGAGTAATACCAGTACGACCATTAAGGGAGTTCAATGCTTTTGAAATATGATAACTTTCCAACTGGAAATTATCGGTTGTCTCGTTATTGACCGCTGCAACATCATATAGTAATTGCTTAAGGCGTGAGGTTTCAATGTTTTTGAAGTCAATATGAACAGCATGGAAAGCTGCTCGAGGTCTCCTAGCTTCTAAGAGACTATCAATTATCTCAGTAACCTCAGATGGTGCATGTCTTCTCCAAGTAGGGATTACTTCTTTCCAATAAGCTTTACGAATTTCTTCTTTGAATCCATCCAATAGACGCCATGTCGATTTTTGAAAAGGAGCACATATAAATAATCGTATTTGTTCTTCGAAAGGTAATTCGTTTACTGCTATCTGCAGTACTTCAGTTCGTAAGTCATCTTCAATCGCCAAAATAAAGCCTTGTAGACAAGATTCGAACTTGCTCTTAAGGTCTACATTAACTGAAAGGCATTTACTGATGAAATCTACTCTCTCTTTAACATCGATAATACAAGATAACACGTAGTGACCGATAACATTAGCAGCATTAGTTTCATTTACTAATTCTTTTACTCCCTCAAATCTCCGCTCACTCCATATTTCATTAATAGCTTCTAAACGCAATCTATCAATTCTCTCTTCTCTTTTTTGATAGTCAAAATCCTCATCTGAAATTTCATCTACGGATTCTTTCACCCAGTTATTTAAAAACAACCAATTATGACGGATGACTATATCTTGAGGTCTAAGAATGTTGTAAACTTCGCGAGCACGGTCACGGATGGTTGAATTAAGCTGACTGCGTTGAGTAAATGCGAATTGTCGGATACGTTCGCGTAATTCAGCTTTAGCAACATCATTAGCATTCTTAGACCACTCATAAATTAATTCCCAAACATTGATTTCATCTTCTTCTGGCAAGTCCTTGAGGGTCTCAACAAGGTCTCCAAGTGACTTTTCGTCGTGAGCTGACCAAGCAATTAGAAAATCCAATGCCTTTCGATTAAAATCATACATTTTCTTTTGTGTAACAACCTGCCCAGCCCCCGAGGCATCACTTCGCCAGTTAGGTCTGTAGTTAGAATGACCAATATTTGAATCAGATTTAATTTGTTCAATACAAATATTCCAAACTACATCTGGGAAATTCTTAGTGAGTCTCTCAAGTACCTTATATCTCTGCTCCACTGTTGCTGCAGTTTGTGGCATCCAAGATCTGAATATTGCCTTAAGACTGTTTTCTGGTTTATTTACCCAATTATCATTGATTCTTGTTCTAGAGAGTCTTGCGAGAATCAATGAAACACGGAGAAGTTGCTGAGGTTTCCAAGCAAGACACTCCAATGCCCATAGAAGACCAGTTCGAGATGGAGAAACACCAAATAAATTGCTGTCAACAGGCTTTAGAAGACTCAAAACAATTGGGGTCTTGTTTTTTAAATCTTCTTCAATGATTTTAAGGAATTCGTCTGGAGCTGCTTCTGCATAACGTGGTAAATCATGATTTTGAGAAAGCAGCTTTTTAGAATCTAGTGGTGTTAATAGATCACGAATAAGTAATGTAACACGACTGTTAATATCTATGCCAATACGGTCTTGGAATAGATGATTACCATGAACTGATAAAATGACTAGTGTCTCACAAATGCCTGTACGCAATGCACTAGAGTGATTGCGAATCTTATTATAGATAGCTGCTGCCCATCTGTCCTTTTCAGGTAGTTCTAGTGCTGGGTCAGACTCAGAAAGAACGTATTTAGCAGCGATAAAGAATCGGTCTAAATCTGTTAAAGTTACCAATTTCGAAATCGCAAATAATGCATCAATCTTCGATGTAATTCCTCGGTAATGTCCAACTGACCATACTGGACTGTCATCGAACTGGAGTAGGTGAACAATTTCATTTTCAATAAAATCATACTTTTGATTTGAAATACTACATACAATTTCTCGGTCAGCCTCTGATTCTACATGCCAAGTACCAATTAGAGTTATTGGTACGAGGATCTTTGCTCGTTCATCATCTGCCCATTCAGGTATTTTGATTGCAATATTAGATGAGAGGCGACGGCGCAAAATTGTTGGTGAACATCCTGATTCTCTTGCAAGTTTATCAATATCACTTTCATCTAGCCCCATAGAAGTAAGAGCCATTTTAAAATCTTCATAGGAGAGACGATCAAGCTTGATGTCTGCTTCTGTATCAACTGCATTTCGAGGACGAATTACAATGCAATGAATCCTTTGATATGCATCACTGAGTTCACGCTCAGCTTCTTTAGAATGAATAATTGGAATGAAGGGCACAGATGCCGAAATTAAGTTCCTAAGTTCCTCTGGTGATGAAAAGACTGCGGTTAGGTCTTTAAAATGTCGTAGTTCTTTTTCATTAAACAAACAAGCCAAAAATGCAAGTGCTTCATCCCGCGAGTCAGCTACAATTATATAAGGTCGACTACTTAAATTTTCAAGCCAATCTTTAAAAGTATCCTTATATGAAGCAATTGAAGGAGCAAAAATTTCTTTAGTTAGATGAGGATTGCTAGCATGTATCCATCTGTTCCAGGCTCGTTGCAATGTTTCATAACCTTTGACTGGTATACTGAGCTGTTCTGCAAGCCAAATTTGTGCTGGTACAGACTGCTCCAACCACTGTTCAAGATCGCTCGCATCTAAGGCTCTAACAGCCTTCCAATCACCCATTTTGTTTTTCCTCTGCTCCCAATCTGCTTTACCATGCCAGTTTCTAGGGGTTACAAAGACAAATGTGCTATTGGAACGTACTTTAGAATCAACTGAGGTCACTCTCGCATTATAATCACTCTCAGCTTTATTGCTTGGTTTCTGGTCAGTTCCAAACTCCCAAAAGGAGTTCCCTTCAGGAATCCATGGTGTAGCAACCTCAGATACAATCAAACCATCTGATCCTTTACGCTGAGAGTTATCATAGCCTGGAAAATCAACCTTATGAAATTCATTGCCTGTTGAATGAACTAATTTTCGTAATAAAACTGGAAAATGACTTCGAGCGTCAATCTGAGTATTAGCCCATTCTTCAATCTGATATGCTTTTATTGTAAGAAAATTTGGCACAAAAGAGCGTACCGTAATCTCTTTATTAGTAGACAAGCATATATGTTGATTATAAACAACTTGTAATCGAAGTAACTGTTTATAATCAACACCAAATGCTTTTTCTAATCTAGCTGCCATTTTCGAGGACAATGATGACTTCCCATTAAGAAAGTTTGATAATGTTGACCTGGCTACACCTAGTCGCTCTGCTGCACTTTTGATGGTCATATCTGAAGGGATAATTTTCTGACGTACATATATACCAGGGTGAACTGGTTTTTCAAACAATTTCATAAACTTTCTCCCCTTTAAAAATATTATTATCTACATATATTGTATTGTGTAACGTTACACCATTCAATATTGATGTTCCTAGAACAACTGATTGTTAGAGAAGTAGGAGGAATATCCCCCTCTGGTTATTCTTTTTCTTTATGATTCAAATATATAAACTTAAAGTTATGTCACAAAGGATTTTTTATAATTTTTGATTATATGTATTTTACAAAAGACCAAAATCATATAAAATTGGATATAAATAGAGAAAAGACAAGTGGATAAGAGAAATCGGCTAAAAGATTTGCATTGCAAGAATTAAAAAAGAATGACATTAACTAGGTTTGTAGCAAAATACGATTGAAAGGTTAGAGAAAATTAAAACTTTAAAATATATACCTTGTGTTATTTACTTTTAGAGCTTTTGAATTTGAAGACTTTCAAATGAATAAAATAATATATTTATATTACTGAAAATAAAGAATATGAAACAA
>NZ_PYWN01000073.1 GCF_003049505.1 Metasolibacillus meyeri | reverse complement strand
TATTATTGAATTTTTAGAATTTAAGTGATATTATATTATAAAAAGGAGTGAATAGCAATATGTGTAAAAATATGAAATTGATTTTTTCTTTTTTAGTTGTTTTACTTGTTAGCTTATCTTATTCTTTTATGGCTTCTGCAGAAGAAGTTGAAGTGAACAATTTTGATTATTTATTTAATGAAGGGAACTCAGAATTTGTTGTTTCTTCTGGTGTTGAGTTGGTAAATTCACCTGAAATTACACCTTTTTATCGTGATCCTAGATTACAAAAGATAGATGGGGGTAGCGGTCTTAACAAGATGACTGGCTTTCAAAGTGCAAGTTTTGCAAGGTCAGCTGGTTATGCAGGAGAACATGATTTTAAAACTTCTATGTTAAGAGGAATAACAACTAGTATTGCTCATTTCAATATATTTTATCAAAAAAGCACAAGAGCAGTTTATCTAATTAATCGAGAAGGTTTTGGATTTTTTACAGGATACTATTTCCCTTAAGCAGATATTTCTGTAACGGAATATACCAACAGGTTGTAGATTATTCAGCGGAACAAAGTTTTTCCAGACAAGCGAAGTAATCCCTTTATAGTGAGCGGAGCCGTGTTAACCTATCTCGGTTCGAGCCAGCTATTTTTTAGCAAGGGCTCAAAAGAAACACGGCTCGAAAGGCTCGCTGTAAAGGGGAACTGGAAAAAGTTTGTGGAGTGTGGCAACGAGTGGTATAATCTTTGTATATCTATTGATTTTATAAGTCACCCATGAGGTGGAAGTCGTCACATCCTTGTTTTTACAAGGCAGATTCGACATAAACTTTTTCGCCTTTGTATTGTTGCAGAGCAGTAAAAGAAAGGCAGCCCAACAGGTGGCAAAAAGTTTTAGGGTGTAGTCTGTAAACAAATCATAGTTTTGATTTGTTTATGTGTGGGCTGGAGAGCCTAACCAGCGCATTGCTTGGATTGACAAAACAAAATTAAAGTAAAGTATCGAGTGCTAAAATAAAGGCAGTCGGTTTTTTTGTGTTTAAAATTAGTGTTATCAAATGTTTTAAGGCAGGATAGAGTACAGCATGTAAAATAAAAAAGAAGCAGCCATTGCGAGTTGCAAAGTAAAAGGACAATGAATTTACCAGGACAGGAAGTGGATTTAGGCAATCAAATAATAAAAAAATAGGAGTGTTGGAAAATGAGGGATTTAGTGGCAATAGAAGTAGATTTTTTACCAATTAAAGATTATGAACAAGAGGGGTTACGTTGGGAATTTGTTATCTCTTCAAACAATTATGGTCATTTAATGGGATCTCTTGTTGTAGTTATGCCGATTTTGGAAACTAGAAATAAATCACTGAAATATGTACCTTTATCAACTACGAATGTCCATAACTCGCGTTTAGCAAACGGCTTTTACTTGAAAGAGTATGTGCCAATGCTTTGATTAAAATGAGGGAGTTAAATAAAAATTTTTCACTCCCTCTACCTTCTAACTTTTCTTAAAGATAGCATCATAAATATGATAAATTAAATTTTTATAGGTTGAATTTGGCATTGGCTTCACGTGCTGTTTACTATAGACAATGTCCTCAAAAGCCTGTTCCTCATTACCTAAATGATAGTAGCAATCTGCTCGTATCGCCAAAATCTCATAACCAGCCGCTCGTTCAAGGGGATGTATAACATATGGAGGAATTTCGTATTCTTTTACTTGCTGTAATGCCTCTGCATAAAGGCCCTTTTTCCACAATGTATATGCCAGCTCCTGATTGTATAAAATACTCAATGATATATCCTGTTGCTGTGAAAACTCTTTAATGAACTGCTGTATTTCCTCTGATAAACCCTCATTTAATTGGATGCGATTTTCAAAATGGAACTTGCTATAGGAATAATAAATGAAGTCATATGTATTCCTTGTAAATTGCGTGTAGTTATAAAGCCTTTGTAAGTTGGCTTGTCCTTCGAAAGTGTTATTTAATTGAATATAAAGTAATAGTTGTAAACGATAAATAGCGTCAATTTTGTAATATAAGCTTGCTTGCTTCATTAGTTCAAGGCATTTGTTTGTATAGGAGGAGGCTAATGTATAGTTGCCCAATGCTGCTTCAATGATGGCTTTATAATAATAGCTATCAATTAAAGCAGTAGGCTCAAATACATATTCCCCACCCTCGATTTGCTGTAAAATTTCCTGCATAATTACTTCACATTCATTATAGCTTTGCTGATTAATATAGCTTTTACAAATAAATAATTGAGCCTGGATTTTTTTATTAATAAGACCGATTTGCTCATAATAGGTAATACTATGACGCAGTAATTCTAGCTTTAATTCGTTATGCAAATAAAAATAAGCAATGACATATAGCTCCACAATTCGGGCTTCCTCGAAGCTGTTGAATTGAATATTTTCTAAGATTGGCTCAATTGCTTTGACTATTTTTTTATCAATTTCAGGATTTCGCTCATAAGGCATGACGATGAGCTTCTCGAATTCAACGAGCAAATTTCGATAGCGGTCTACTTCAATAGGATTAATCAGCTCATTGATTGGTAAAGATAGTTTATCTGCCAATTTATGTAAAGTAGCCATCGATGGCTTAGCTTTATTATTCTCAATTTGGCTAAGTAAGCTATATGAAAAGTCATCTCCTGCTAGCTCCTTCAATGTCAGCTTTAGCTGCTTTCTTCGTTTCTTAATTTTTTCACCTAATGAAATCATCTATGTCACCTCTTTTAAAATTATAGCATTTGATTTACAATAGACAAATAATTTTAATTGTATTAAAATTTTATTTAAAACTTGAGGGTGATTAAAATGTGTTTGTTGTTGAAAAATGGAAATGTATTAAACGTAGAATCTGGTGTTTTTATAAAGCAGGATATTGTAATAAAAGATTGCCGTATTATTCAGGTTGCAGAAAATATAAAATCTAGTTATCAAGAGGTGGATTGTGAGGGTAAGTGGATTATTCCTGGTTTGATTGACATGCACGTACATATTAAGCATGGTTTTGCACCGTTATTTACAGCAGCTGGTGTGACGACGGTGCGCAATACAGCGGGGAGTCTTATCGAGTTAGAGGAGTTGATGAGTGAAAATCCGCAATGTATCAATCCCCGTATCATTTCGGCAAATCGTATGATTGATGGACCTCCAGGTTTATGGGGCGAAACAAGTCCTTACAATTTAAATACGGATGATGAAGATGTGGCGCGCCAAGAAGTAAGAAGGCAGGTTCAGTTGGGTGCCGATTTTATTAAAGTATATGGATGGCTGAGTAAGGGGGTTATGGAGGCGGTTGTAGATGAGGCAAAAAAACATAATAAAGAGGTTAGCTGTGATTTAATACATGCCACCGCTGTGACTGCCGTTGATGCAGCAAATATGGGTATCAAATGGAACGAGCATGGCTCGGGTATTTTACAGGCGATTTTCCCACAATGGACAATGCAAGCAACACAGGATGTTTGGGCGGCAATTGATTGGGAAAAGCCAGATGAGGAGAAAATCACAAAAGTGTGTCAGCAATTAAAGCATAAAGGCGTTATTTTATGCCCAACCATGATGATTTTTGATCAAGCAAATCGATTGCAGGATTATTGGACAACGCAGCATGCCATTATGGATAAAATCAAAAAAAATGAAGGTTTGATAAATCAGTGGGAGCAATTTCTCAATTACTCAGCTGCATTAAAGCAAATAGGCATACAGTATCGCTATACGAAAAAAATTGCTTATATGTATCATCAAATAGGTGGGCTAGTCGTTGCAGGGACAGATACACCTGCAGGCATCTTCACATTTCCGGGGCTAGCATTACATCGCGAATTAATGCTATTTGTAGAAAGTGGCTTTACGGAAATTGAAGCAATTCGAGCAGCAACAAGTAATGCTGCGAAGGCTTTGGAGCGTGAAGATTTAGGGCACATTCAAGAAAATGGGATTGCGGATCTGGTCATTTTAAATGCCAATCCACTAATAAATATTGAAAATACAATGGATATT
Source organism: Metasolibacillus meyeri (assembly GCF_003049505.1). Lineage (GTDB taxonomy): Bacteria > Bacillota > Bacilli > Bacillales_A > Planococcaceae > Metasolibacillus > Metasolibacillus meyeri. Next base: position 23,893 of record NZ_PYWN01000073.1, on the reverse strand, counting down.
CATCTCGTTGTCAAAGGTGGTAGACCATTGGAGCAGCAAGATATATTTGAACACATTCCATCATCTCAGCAACAGGCAAAGTTTTTTGATGAGCTGATGACTAAATTTAAAGCACATCAGCTGCTATAACTTATACAAAAAATTTCGGAAAGACAGCTAAAAACTGCTTTCCGAAATTCATTATTTTTTACGTATTTTAATTCGATAGGAAATACAGTGATGCAGAGGGGCAATATCGTAATATGCCCACGTCTTATAATTCATTGCACCATTTGGATAATAGGCTACAATTTCTAAATTTGCTTGCTGGCACATATCGTAAATTTCCTCTGCTGTGTAGCATGCAAGTGACTGTGTGTATTTGTTATTCTTTGCATCCATATGCCACCAAGTATCGAGCAGACGGGAGCTTTCCTCGTCAAAGCTATATTGGCGAATAATTTTAGTGTCTTCACTCGGACGCATTTCTTCTTTGTAAACATCGCGCCAATAATTGGGCTCATATATATCAATAAGTGCATAGCCATCGTCAGATAACCAGTTATAAATACGCTTTAATAAACGTAACTGATCTTCATCATTACCGACACCAAAGCCATCTAAATAAAGTAGCAGATCGAATTGCTGACCAATATTGATAGTGTAAAAATCACCACAAATAATAGTAATTTTTTCATCACAATGCTTTTGGGCATGCTCCGTCAACTCTTTAACAAGTTCAATCGTCGTAACTTCTTTACCCAATAGCGAAAGCTGATTCGCAATATTGCCCATGCCAGCGCCAAGCTCAAGCACTGTTTCAAAAGGTCTTCCAACTTGCTCTGTAATTTTTTGTGCCTCTCGCTCAAAATAAGCAGTAGGTATATTTTCAACACTTGATTTCAAAAATAAAAATTGGTTTTTATAAAATTGGTTCATCCATTGCAATGTAGTTTCCTCCTTTAATGTGTTGGCATTAAAGGACTGAAATTAGATATAATAAGCCCATTTAAAATCCCTCCATATTCTTTACAAATAATTCGTCTGGCATATGTTTGTATCTCTATTGTTTTTGAAGTCGTTTTCGTGCAGAACTCTTTTCACTAGTAACAGGTATATGTGATAACGCTTTTCCTAATCCATAATGTGGCATATTTACATAAATTGATTCATACGTGCCTTTACTGATTTGATAGGTTTCATGGTAAATACCCACTGCATCATTGCTATGTGCCTTTTGATTGAATTGCTTCCATGCCGTTAAATGTTTTTCATTTTTTGCATAAGCAAGCAAGTCTTCAAGAGAGCGCCAATATTGAATCATTGTCGTTGTTTTCAGACCAAAATAACTTTCCATTGATAAAAAACCGAGCTCTTCTTTATTTGTATAAAGCTCCTTAATCATACCAGGCATCGCTTTGAATACAGGGAACCATTTATGAACGGCAAGCCGATTGTTCACACGCATACCAATAATAAAAACAACCATATCTTCTGTATTGTCAATTGTATAACGTCCTGCATAAACTTTGCTAGCCATGCTTTATTCCTCCTTCTTAAGTTTTTCAAGCGTACAATCACACCACTCGATTGCAGCATGTGTTGTTCTTTTTCCATAGTCTAATGTAATCAGCCAATACATCGAATCCTTGCTTGTATCCTGCTGAATTGCTTGCTCAATCGTGATATATGTTTGATAGCGTATTTCAAGTGCTTCTTTATATTTTTGAAGCAACAATACTTGTCTTTCATACGATTGATAGTGACCAAAAAATAATTTAAGTAAAACTTCATTGCGCTCTGCTGGGAAATGTTCAATAGGCTGTTCTAGCCAATTTTTTAATACGTCTAGTCCTTTTTTTGTTAAATAATATTCGTTTTTTTCAGGTCTTCCATTGCTTGAGGATGTACGAATTTCTGCTAATCCTTCCTGAGAAATTAATTTAAGGGTTGGATAAATTTGCCCATAACTAATTTTCCAAAAGTGATTTAAGCTTCGATCAATTAACTGTTTAATCGCATAACCTGATTTACATTCAGTTGTCAGTATGCCTAATATTGCGTATGTCGTGTCATTGTATTTTGTCATAGCGCTCCACCTATCTAAAAGATATGTATCATTTAGATATATAATAATTGATACGGCTTAGAAATACAAGTTTTAGGTAAAAAGATGTTAATAGATAGGGTATCTTCACCTATTTTTATTAATGGAAAAATTTGTTTTAATACATATAAGGAAGGTGAGGGAAATCAATGGTATTTGTAAAACTAAATTGTCCGAATTGTAATGGCAAGCTGAAATATAAGGAGGGACAAACGATTAAGTGCCCTTACTGTGAGACGGAGTTATTATTAAAAGAAAATAAAGTTTATTATATTAACCAGACGATTAACAATTATTATGGAGAAGCGCGTCCAAAGCCAAATTTAAAGGCGTTGCTGTTGATTCCATTTGTGATTATTTTTGCATTTTTAGCCTATTTTATTTTTGGAGATGTGAAACAAGAAAATCATAGTCGCGTGCAAGTGGATGCTCGGACCATGCCTGAAAGTGAAGCGCTTCTGTTCTTTTTAAAGGATATTTTTAATAAAGGTGAGGCGCTACCAACGGAAGAGGAAATTGCCACAATTCGCTATTTCTTTGCTCGAAAATCGGAGGATCAATGGCATTTTGATTATAGCTTCGATGATCCATTTTCGAATGAACAAGCTGAAATATTCAGTTATACGTTAATGGATAAGCTCTTAAATAAAGAAAGAATTGACCAGAGGGACTTTGAAGCTTTTGTGGGATTAACGAAGCTGAAGTTAGATAATGAATATGATATTCAGCAAAGTGACCAAATAAGTTTTCCTCATCTAAAAAGCTATTCAAGTGCTTTCAATGAATCATTTGTCAAAGTGGCTAATGGTATAGCAGATAAGGAAAAAATTGTTGAGCTTTCTACACAAATTCGCAATAATCAAGAGCTTGCTTTATTGCTAGATTTTCCAAATTTGCAGTCGCTAGAAATTACATATGTTAATGAGGCGGTGACGGATTTCCATTTATTGAATCAGTTAAAGTTAAAATCCTTTGCAATTCATTATGTGGATGATTTGACATGGTTATCATCCCTTACTAATTTACAGACATTAAAAATCATTTATACGGATGCGACGGATTTTAGCTCGTTGTATGCGTTAAGTCAATTGCGTGAGCTGAGCGTGGAGCATGCAAAAAATTTAAAAACACTCGATTTCCTACAAAGTATGCCGAATTTACAAGCATTACATTTAAATGCTACGTATATTACAAATTTAGAGCCAATTCGAAATAAACAATCTTTAACGAAGCTCAGCTTAGAAAGTGTTTTCGAACTGGATTCACTTGAAGTGTTAGCAAGTTTGCCTTCTATAATTGAGCTAAAAGTGAAGGGTTATTACAATGGCACTGTGCCAACCATTATTGCACCGAATTTAAAGAAGGCAGAGTTAGATGAGGATTTTGTTGCAAAGTTACAAGCACCAGCTTTAGAAAGTTTATCCGTTTATCTTGGAGCGGTTTTCGACATAAAGCAGTTGTTAAAATTTCCACAGTTAGAGCAATTTGTGGCGTTTAAAGGCGAGGGATTAATCAATATTCCTACTTTCAATCAATTGTCTAGCTTGCAAACTTTATATTTAAATGACACATATTTTTTTGATGAAACAAACGAATTATTTAGTTTACAATATGTCAAAACGTTAAGCTGTATAAAGTGTTCACTCAATTTTATAGGTCAAAAAGCATTTACGAATAACGTGCTAGAACATTTAACCTTGAATAAGGTATCCTTTGAAATAAATCATGGCGATTGGTTGAACGATGCTAACAAAATGGTACCTTATTTCGCTGATATGGTAGCATTACGTTCCTTTACAATGCAAGATAGTTCCCTGCAATCGTTAAGCTTTATGGAAAAGTGGCAGCAAATTGAGGTACTGCATTTAGAAAATAACGCAATTAATAATGTTGAACCATTGCTGAGGCTAGCAAATTTGCGAAAGCTATACATTCTAGGGAATCCGGTGCAAAATAAATCGGTGTTAGATAAAGGTGTAGTCATTTACTAAGGTTGTCCTTTTGGGGCAGCCTTTTTACATAGTATAAAAAACTCTTCGCATAGTGAATCGTGGTATTGAGTAAAAGGTTGAAAATGTAATTAACGATAAAGAAATTGACTCTATCATCTTTTTTGATAAGGAAATACCGATTGAGGAGTGAAAAGGAGAAAGAAGACATGCCTCTATCTACATCCTATCAAAAACTGAATTATAAGTCTATTAATGAATAGAGTGCTATGTGATAATAAATTTGCGCAAATACTTCATAACGTTATGACAAATTGAGAGGTAAGTATGAAGCAAAATATTTATGACAATATTGACTTTTTTGAGCAATATAAAGCATTGAGAGCACAGGAAAATAATTATAATAATCTGTTGGAGAAGCCTAACTTTTTCAAGCTTGTGCCAAATGTAAAGGATAAAATAATATTGGACATTGGCTGTGGGATGGGTGATTTTGCGGCAATCTGCATTAAGCAAGGCGCAAAGCATGTAACGGGTATTGATATTTCCGCTAATATGATTGCTATGGCTAGAAGCCTCCACGCAAATGAAAATTTAAGTTTTGAGCAGGTGGCATTTGAGGATGTTGCCGTGCCTGCTGCGTCTATTGATTTTATTAGCAGTTCATTGGCATTCCATTATATCGCTGAATTTTCACCGCTTATTGAAAAAATTAGCCTGACACTATGTAGCGGTGGTATCTTGCTATTTTCGATTCAGCATCCAATTGTGACAGCAAGCAAGAATCAAAAGGGTTGGTGCTTAGATAAGGGGAAAAATCTAGTGCACTATGCTGTCGATGATTACCAGAGTGAGGGCTTACGCAAATTACATTGGTTTGTTGAGGGTGTTGAGATGTATCATCATACATTCTCTACGATAGTAAATACATTAATTGAGCATGGACTACAAATTGAAAAAATAATTGAGCCCAAGCCGACGGAGGAAGCAATAAGCCAATTACCTAAAATTCAAAAAGAACTACGTCGCCCATCATTTTTAATTGTGAGAGCGAGGAAGGCGTAATATTCTTGACGATATACTTTTTGTATATAGAGAGTAGATAGTTCACAATAAAATGATTATGCGGTAAAGTTGATTATGCGAAATATGGAAAAGGAGTTGGAAAAATGTTTGTACGCTATAAAAAATTTTATTTGATGTTTGCACTACTAACGCTAACTTTCGTTTTGGTAGGCTGTGGGGCAAAGAATAGTGAGAATAAAGAGGATGCATCTGAATCCAATTATCCCGCAGAAGTTAAGGAAAATCCAATTGTGACAATTACGATGGACAATGATGAAAAAATCATTATTGAATTAGAACCTACTGTAGCGCCGAATACAGTGGCGAACTTTGTTCATTTGATAGAACAAGGCTTTTATGATGGTTTGATTTTTCACCGAGTGATTCCAGGCTTTATGATTCAAGGTGGTGACCCACTAGGTAATGGTACAGGTGGACCTGACTATAAAATTGAAGGCGAGTTTCTAGCAAATGACTTTGAAAATGATTTAGCGCATGAACGTGGCGTTATTTCGATGGCACGTTCAGCACCTCCAAATTCTGCAGGATCACAATTTTTCATTATGGTAGAGGAAGCATCCTATCTTGATACTCAATATGCTGCTTTTGGAAAAGTAATTGAGGGGATGGAAGTAGTGGATGCAATCGTTGCTGTTGAACATGATGCTTCAGACAAGCCAATCGAAGATCAAAAAATGAAAAAGGTAGAGGTTGATACAAAAGGCTTCAAGTATCCAGAGCCGAAAGTAATTAAATAATGGATTTAACTTGATTCAGCAATGTTTACTGCGCGGAAGCAGAGCGACAGCGGCAGAAGTCCCCCCACTTCTTCTATAAAAGGGGGATGAATGCAAGAAAAGCCCAAGCTATTTGACGAAACGTCGTCATAGCTTGGGCTTTTGTGTTAATGAGCTAATGTTGCAACGATTTCGGCGATAATGACTTGATTTGAAATAATTGGCGATTCACCGTTGCTTTTTACCTCACGAGAATGTAATTTTTTAAAGGAATCAGAGGCTCTCCACGTTTGGAAATTTTCTAAGCTTGTCCAATACATCATGACATTCATTTCGTCATGCTCGCCATTTTGCGTACAAACGCTCACCTCAACCTTTTGAAAGCCTTCGAAATCTAGCAGCTCCTTCTCAGAAATAAAGGCAGGAGCCATTTTATGCCCCATCCCCTTTTTAACAATAAAACGATTTGATACTGTATACATTATATGTCCTCCTCTAAATGAGAGTGATAATCAATTGTTGGTGAATACTATTTATAATAACAGTGCAACCTATAAAATTCTAGTTATATTGCTAGTTTTTTAAGCATGAAGTAGAAATTTTTTGTACTCCATTACTAATTGACAATGATAATCAATAACTATAGAATGAGAGGCGTAAAGCTAGAGAAGGAGTTGTTGATATGATTGCAGTAATTTATTATGCCTATGGTGCACCGAAGTCAATTGATGATGTACAGCCATATTTCAACCATATTTTAAATGGGAGACCAGTACCACCTCAGATGCTTGAAGGCATTGAAGAAGCATTTAAAAAATCAGGCTTCCCTGATTTTATTCGTTCTTCCACTGAGCGTATTGCCAATGCATTGCAAACGACTTTAAACAGTAAATTAGATAAGGAAATTCGCTTATACAATGCTTATAAGCATACAGCCCCATTTGTGGAGGATGTGTATAATGAAGCTGTGCAAGCGGGTGCAGGAACCATTGTGACGCTTTCGGTTAATCCGATTTTATCTGTCAGTGGTGGAGGCGCAGTACATACGGAGGTAGCGGAGCTTGTGAAAGGGAGCAATATTCGTCATATAGCCATTGATAATTGGCATTTAGATGAAGGTATTATTAATGTTTATGCCGAGCGTGTTCGTCGAGCATTTAATTGGCTACCTGTTGAAGCACAAAAATCAGCCTATGTACTTTTTACAGCACATAGTCAACCAATTGTTCCAGAGCGAAGTGAGTTTTACGCGAAGCAATTCGAGGAGCTTGCTGCTGCGATTGCAAAAAAAGCAAATATCGAGAGATTCCAACCTGTTTACCGTTCGGGTAAATCCGAAGGTTGGTTAGCGCCGAATGTGAAGGACGCAATGAAAAGCTTACAAGCTGAAGGGGCAGAAGGCTTTGTCACATGTGAATTATTAAGTGTTAGCGCTGATGTGGAATCATATAGTGAAATTAATGAAGAATGTCGAAAACTAGCAACAGAGCTAAATGTTAGCTTTGCAACTTCTGAATTTTTAGGTGATAGCTTTGATACAGTAATGGCGTTGACGGCATTAATTGAAAAACATATTCAAGCAATTTAAGCTTAAAGTCCGAGAGGTTTCTCGGGCTTTATTTTATTTTTGAGAATAAATCGGAGTTCCAGCGATGTTATAAGTAAAGGCCTTTATTTTGTAAGAAAGGATGTTTGTATGAGAATTACAAGTGACAACTTTATTAAGCATTTGAAGAAAAAAAGAGAAGAAGCACTGCAATATGTGATAGATGAATATATCGGCATTGTCAAAGCGATTATTTACAATGCTTTAAAATCTTATAATGATCCCCAAAGTATCGAGGAATGTATTAGTGATACATTTTTAGGAGCCTATGAAAATGCGAGGCAATTTGAAGGTAATCAAGAGGATTTTAGAAAATGGCTTTGTACAATCGCCAAATTTCAAGCAATTAGTAAGCAACGAAAACTAGCAAAATCAGCATTATTTTATGAAATAAATGAGGATAGTGACACGGTGAAGTCCGCTGAAGAGGAATATTTCTTAAAGGCATCTACAGAGGAGCTCTTAAAAATGATGAGTCAGTTAGAGCAATTAGATCGCGATATCTTTACAATGAAATACTTTTTAAATATGAAAAACGAGGAAATTGCGAAGCATTGTGGTTTGACGAAGGCGGCTATTGACAATCGCTTATATCGAGGCAAAAAGCGATTAAAACAAATGCATTTAGGAGGAAGTGTGACATGAAAAAGCTATATCAGCAATTCAATCATTTAAATATTGATATGGATTTGGAGCCTATGGAAGTGAGTGTACATGAAAAAGAGCGTATTCAAAAAAGGATTTTCAAGGCTAAAAAGAAAAAATATTTCACAAAATATATGGCGACTGCTGCTACATTTTTACTTGCTACAGGCATTACAGTTGGCTATGCATTCCCGGCTTTCGCTACTAATATTCCGATTATAGGCAATGTATTTTCTTTATTTGTTGATAATGACAAGTATATATTTGATAACTATGGACAGCATTCAACGGCTATGGGTATGAGCCAGGAAAGTAACGGTGTTGAAGTAACGATTACGAATGCAGTTTATGACACCGAAAATATTACGATTGCCTATACAATTAAAAGTGACAAGGATTTAGGGGAGAGACCTGCTATACAAGAATCAGTAGTAGTTGATGAATTTAAGGAAATATATGAGTACAGTGGCTATGACAGAAATTATATTGTGCAAAAATTAAATGATACAGAATATGCGGTAATTTATGTTTATCAGTTAATTGAAGGCACAAAGCCAGAGCAAGTGCATGTGAAATTCCAAGGAGATGAAATTAGAGATTTAAACAATGTGAATAATGTAGTAGCGGGGGACTGGTCTTTTGAATTTACATTAGAGACATTAGAGAGTGAATCACAAATATTTCAGAAGGATAGCTTAAAAATAGAAGCTGAAGGTGTCGAAGTAGCTGTGCTGAAATCAACAAAAACACCGATTGCCACGACATTCTATATGTCAGAGCTAGTCGATGAGGCATTATTGGCACAGGAATATGACAAAGTACGACTCGCATCAATTGAATACAGAGTAACGGATGATGTAGGGAATCATTATAATTTTATTCACCATAGAGGAACAAGTCATAGTACGGACTTTGGTGAATTCCATATGAATTATCCACGTATTACATTACCAGCTTTTGATGAAAAAGCAACATCGATTACGATAACGCCGATAGTTGGTGTGTATAAAGTAAAAAATGATGCAATTGAGGGTGAAGTAGTGCCAGTAAAAGAATCCTTTGAAATTGCGCCTATTCAAATTCCTGTGAAGTGACATATTAAACAAGTCGACTCTTTTGAGAGTGGACTTGTTTTTTACGTGATGATAAAAAATATTGAGTCAAATTAAAATCTTCGTCGTCTAAGTAATCAAAAGGGAGGTGACAGGTTGTTTCAATTAGAGATGCATTACGAAATACATAGTGAGCAAATTTATCAGTTTCTATATTTCATCACCTTTGATGTGCAGCTAGCAGAGGATTTGATGCAGGAAACATTTATTCGAGCGTATGAGGCAAGGCATTCGTATCGTGAAGATGCCAATGTTTTAACATGGCTTCGGACGATTGCACGCAACATTGCCTACGACCATTTTAAACGTAGAAAGAGAATTCGCTTTTTGAGGCTAGAGGAAAATATAATGATTGAGCTTTCAGCAGAGCAGCTTGTTCATATCGAAGAGGAGAAAAGGGAGCTGTATCAAGCAATTGCATCCTTAAAGTTAAATTACCGAATGGCGATTGTGTTACGGAAAATCGAAGGCTTGTCGATTAAAGAGGCAGCGGAAATTTTAGGTTGGAATGAAGCGAAAGTGAAAAATAATACGGAGCGCGGCATGCTTGCGTTGAAAAAGGCGATGGGAGGAGATTTACATGGATAGAGAGTTACTGCAATTGCAAGCACCAGTAAGAACGAAGGTAGGCAAGCAAACATCTTTACAAGCAATTCAAGCAAGCATCCGCCAGCAACAGAAACGACAAAAGAAGCAATATTATAGCGTCTTAGTTGCTGCAATTTTGCTTGTAAGTATTTTATCGGCTTCCTTTTTAAATGGAACATCTAATACGACGAATAATATGGCAGCGCAAGCAGGAACGATTGAAAAAGGCTATATCGTGCAACATCGCGCTACTGAGTTGTCTTATATGATGCAGTGGTATTATTTCCAAAAGAAAGAGATTAGCAAGCAAAACTTAGCTATGTTGGAGTCGTATCTTCCACAATTGCCTGAAGAGGGAGCTTCAATAAACAAGGAAAGTATAACGGTTTTGCCAGAGAAACAGCTCCTGTTGAAAATGTCTGATGGGCGGCTAGTACAAGTGGCGATATTTCCATATGAGGAACAGCAATTAATGTTTGTTGATGCACACACAAGGCAGACCATTGTGCTTTCAATTGAGGAAGCGCAAGAAGTAAGTGAGATAATAGGGCACACAGATTCATTAAATTTCTTTGTTAAATTGTTATTGCTACTCGTTATTGGTGTGATAGGGATGAAGGGAACTTATTATTTTTATCGTAGCAAAGGGGAGCCTAAGCGAGAGCGAGCAAAAATAACCTATTTTTTATCAGGCTTTTGCGTATATGTGTTATGGACGTTTATTAATGGCATTAGCTATTATTATTTTGGTGCGATAAATGGTTTATTTGTTGCGACAGCGTGGACATTATTATTTTTAGGAAAATTATTAATCGATTATTATAAGGGCAAATTCAATTATTCTATTTTGGCTATCGTGCCATTTTTTGTGATGATTCTTGCGATGATATTTGTGTATTGTATGTAGGGCATGTCTTGTTGACACGCCCTTGTTTTAGTTGTCCTCCAACTCTACCTCAATCCGCCCTATACCATCTAAATATTGCTCAAAGCTAGAAATCACGATAGTAACAGGATTAACGAGTTCCTTTTCCACATGGCTTTGATCAAAAGATTGTACAAATTGCTGTGGATTTAGCCAATTGGAAGAAGAATAGTACGTATCACCTTGTGCATCAATCAAATAATAAGAAATATCTTTATAGCCATTTTGCTGAGCTGCTTCCATTGTATATTCAATTTCATAATGGTTTTTAAGCGTTACCTCCATAGGGAGCGAGCTGGGCTTACTTAACATTTGCCTTTTCTCAAAGTCGACCATAATTGTTGCATCTGCTTTAGCAATTGCCTCGATTTTATTAAATTCAATTGTTAAGCTTTTCGGTATACGGAAATAATTGCTTTCTAACATGATGTTAAATTGTTCGTCTAAGCTACCGTACATGGTGAAGCCGTTGCGGATTTTCCCCCACTCCTCCTTATTTTCATCATATAAACGTATATCTTCGAACGATAGGATTTTCTTTGTATTTGATACATCAAGCGACATTTTTAGCTGTGAGCGAATTGGTGAAATAATTAGCTCATGTATAGTGAAATGCTGTCCATCTACAGTAATTTGCTGATTGATTGGATAATACTTTGATTTTTTGATTTCATTTTTTAAGGTAAACGGTATTGTAAATGTAGTTGCTTGCGAATCGTCTAATACAAGTGTTAGCTCAAAATTCGGTGAGGAATAGTCTAAAGCTGTATGCGCAGAGATTTGCACGCTATTTTCAATCTCATACGTATTTTCAGGCTGTATCCACCAATCCCCAACTACGCTTCCTTGTATCATTTCATTATTTTGGGTTACTTCGGGCCTTATTCCATGTAAGTCAAATAAATCTGTAGTGGATTGTAGTTTATAGGAAATAATCATGCCATATTCATCTGCTACAACATTCGTAATCGTTAATGTTTTATCATAAACGGTCTGACTATTATTTATTTCCTCTACATATTCATTTAAAACAATATCTTCTATCCCTTTATCTAAGACAATCATCTTAACGAGCGGATTCAAAGTTGGAATTTGCGAAATTGCATAAGCAAATGAAGGAGAGAAGCGAATGAATCCAATAAATAATAGCATTAAGCATGCAGCTGCTAATGTTGTTTGGACAAGGAGCTTCTTTCGGCGTTTTTGCTTTTTATAGCGTTCAAAAGCAAGGAGCTGTGCATTGTTCTGCAATGTATCCATTGGTACTTCCTGCAACAATTTTTCGTACTTTTGTTGATTAAATTCTATCATGATGTCCCCTCCTCACTTAACAATTGGCGGAGCTTTTTCAATGTTTTATGTAATCGTGATTTCACTGTGCCTTCAGGAATATTTTGTGCGACTGCGATATCGCCATTTTTTAAGTCTTGAAAGTATTTCAAATGAATAAGCTCCTGCTGTTCAATTGGTAGCTTTGTAATCGCATCGTTTAGCTCAAAAAGTTGTGTCATTTGTTGCGGCTCGTCCATAGGAATATCCGTTAATAGAACATGCTTTTGCTGGCGTTGCATCATAAGGCAAGTATTAATCGTGATTCGTACAAGCCATGTTTTAAAATATTGTGCCTCTCGCACTTTGTGAATATTTTTTAAGCATTGAAAGGTCATTTCTTGTAACGCATCATTGGCGTCATGTTCATTACGCATATAGCTGTAAGCGATGCGGTACATGGGCTCTTTATATAGCTGAAGAAGCTGAAGTTGTGCAGGTATATCACCGCGAATTGCCCGATTGGCAAGCTCAATTTCATCCATTTTTTATGCCTCCTTTACTGATTAGATGCACAGGCGGTGTCTTTCGTTCATTTTTTCGGTGTTTAACTTAATTTTAACCTTCATTGTTTACAGTGTATCGAAATTGAAATGAAAAAAGCCATTATTGATAGTGAACTAGCAGTAAGCTTACTCTTTAGCCGAGTCTGCGAATAGTGATCTCCATGGAATACAGCTAACTGATAAGGCATGGGCATTGCGACAGCCTTGTTAGCAGTACAACAACTTTTACATGGCATCCCTTATGGGTAATAATACCATAATTTACCTAACCTCCAACCGTGGAATTCTTTATCATTTGTTAAATAGCAAACTTCCCCTATATTGTATTTTCAGTCTATGTCAAAGTAAGTTTCCACCCCTCGGAAAAATCAAATGAATTTGACCAATTAAGCAGAAATGAAACAGGAAATGCGGTTAATATTTACTCGACACTAGTGATCGTAAGCACATAATTTATAATTTGTTTATTTTCTCGATATCAGCAGTTTAGAAATGAGCGTTATGCTTAAAGTAACAAAAATGAAATGGAGATGGATACAATGAATAATAAATTTAAAATGATGACAGTAGCAGTAGCGAGTTCAATCGCATTATTAACAGCAGGTTACGGTGTTACAAATGTACATGCTACCAAGGATTCAGTGGCTGTTCAACAAGTCGTTAAACAGAAGGATCGTGTAACATTTGGACAAATGGAAGCGAGAATTTTAGGAAGTACACATTGGCAGGGAACACGTGTATATGACGCTAAGGGTCATGATTTAACAGAGGAAAATATGAACTTTATCGGTCTTGCGAAGTATGATTATAGAACGGGCCATTATGAATTTTTTGATGCGAAAACAGGCGAAACACGTGGTGATCGAGGTACTTTCTTTGTTACAAATGATGGGAAAAAACGCATTCTAATTTCAGAGACGATGAATTACCAAGCTGTAGTTGATTTAACAGAGCTATCAAAGAATATTTTCACATATAAACGTATGGGGAAAGATAAAGAGGGCAATGATGTTGAAGTTTTTGTAGAGCACAAGCCATATAAAGAAGACTTGGAGTTTACAACAGATGCAGCTATATCAACTGCAACTACAGGAGTTATTGTACGCTCAATAGATGGTGATGTCATATTAGGTTCGACATTGTGGAACGGGACAAAAGTTTTTGATGAGCAAGGCAATGATGTGACAGCGTATAACCAAAATTTTCTAAGTATCGCGAAATTTGACCAGAAAACAAGTAAGTATGAGTTCTTCAATATAGAAACGGGCGAAAGCCGTGGTGACTATGGTTATTTTGATGTACTAAACAGAAATAAAATTCGTGCGCATGTTTCGATTGGTACCAATAAATATGGAGCAACATTAGAATTAACGGAAGTAAATACGAATCGCTTCACCTATAAGCGTATAGGGAAAAATATGAATGGTGGAGATGTTGTTATTTTTGTTGAGCATGAACCATATACAGGCGACTATAAACCTAATTTTAGTTTCTAATAAAAATTCCATAATGCTGTAGAGAGAGTTAGGCACTAGCCTACTTTCTCTACAGCTATATGTGTTTTAACGTATTATAAAGGATTTAGCTAACTTTTAAAGAAAAGTATGAATAAAGAGTTTTTTATTGACTCCGAAAGCCTATTTTGTAAGGAGAGAGCACATGACAATTAAACGTAGATTTTTAATTTCATATATTGGAGGAATTTTTATTGCAAGTGCCTCTCTTTTGGTGATTATTTGCATTTTGTTTTATGTAACAACAGGTACTGTTCCAACACCCAATACGTTGTATCAAGAGATGGCAAAGCAACGTTCCTTAAGCGCAGATGAGGAGCTTGCCTATATAGAATTGCGTAATGTTGCGAAAACAGACCCTGATAAAATTATCTATGTTGAGCAGGATTTAGCGTATAATATTCAGCATTTTGAATCGAAATCATTAGGTGTTGTTATTCGCAAAGATGAGGATATTGTCTATTATTCTGAAGGATTAGTAGAGAAATCACTTATTGCCCATTTTCCACAGTTTGATGCAAATAATCTAGAAACGAAGGGGACAATCCAAAATGTTGGTCGTCTGTATCGCTATATTAAATTTGATTTTTATTTTAGCGACCAAACGAAAGGTAGTCTTCTCATTTTAAAAAAGGAAAATAATTTATTAGAATTTATGACAAAATGGGGCATTGTCATTATTTTGGCCATCGTATGTATTTCGGTAGCAGGTGTTGCGTTTATGAACTATTTGCTGAAAAAATCTATTATTTCACCACTGGAAAGCTTAGGCACAGTGATGGCAGAGCTAAAAGAAGGAGAACTTTTTGCAACGCCTATAGAAAAAATGGAGCATACTGCTAAAGAGATTCAGCAGTTAACAATGAATTTTGAAAATATGCGTGATGCTTTAATTGCATCCATTAAGGAACAGCGCAATTTAGAAAATAATCGTAAGGAACTTATCGCAAGCATTTCACATGATTTAAAAACACCGATTACCTCTATTATTGGCTATGTAGAAGGATTGCAGGAAGGTGTCGCGGATACCCCACAGAAGCAGGAAAAGTATTTGCAAACGATTCATGCGAAAGCACTTGCTTTAAACCATTTGATTGAGGAACTATTTTTATATTCTAAGCTTGATGCCGAAGCAATTACCTTCCACTACGAGCGTATTAATCTTGTGTCGTTTTTACAGCATGTTGTTGAAGAGCTACAATTAATAGATAGACAAGTATCGATTCAGATGCAAACAACGAAAGAGCCCTTGTATGTTGCAATTGATCGTATGCAAATGAATCGTGCTATTATGAATTTAATTGAAAATAGCATGAAATTTAAAAAGGGCGATGAGCCACTAACCATCTTATTGGATGTATACAAAGACGGGGCATATGTCGTACTACGCATAGTTGATAATGGACAAGGTATTCCAAAAGAACAACTTCCGTATGTATTCGATCGTTTTTATCGAGGGGAAGAGGCACGTACAACAGATACAGGTGGCAGTGGCTTAGGCCTAGCAATTGTCCAGCAAATTATTGAGAAACATGGTGGCAATGTAGACATTCAAAGTGAGCAAATGATGGGGACAATTGTTAGTATTGCATTAGAGGAGGCGAAGTAATGGGAAGGTCACGTGTTTTATTAATTGAGGATGACCGAAGTATTGCAGAGCTACAAAAAGATTATTTAGAAATTAATCAAATTGATGCAGAAATTGTGAGAGATGGCTTGGAAGGTGTTAGACGTGCAGTAAATGAACCTTTTGATTTAATCGTTATCGACATTATGTTACCGTCATTAGACGGTTTTGAGGTTTGTCGGCGAATTCGAGAGAAGAAAAATATTCCGCTAATGATTGTGTCCGCCAAAAAGGAAGATATTGATAAAATACGCGGTCTCGGTTTAGGGGCGGATGACTATATGACAAAACCATTTAGCCCAAGTGAGTTAGTTGCAAGAGTGCAGGCACATATTAAACGTTATCATATGCTGACAGGGGTGAATCAAGAGCAAGATATACTTGAGATTAATGGCATTGTTGTTGATAAGGCGGCTCGTAAAGCGTTTATACTGGGCAAAGAATTGATTTTTCCAACAAAAGAATTGGATTTGCTTATATTTTTTATGGAGCATCCGAACCGTGTTTGGACGAAGGAGCAATTGTTCAGGCAAGTATGGGGGATGGATGACTTAGATGGCGATGTCTTTACAGTCGTTGTTCATGTAGGGCGTGTTCGAGAGAAATTAAAAAAAGGGAAATTGTCTGAACTGCCAATTGAAACAATTTGGGGGAGCGGCTATCGCTTTAACACATGAATAGGCTTAGGCATGTTAGAATTTATCTAACATGTCTTTTCGCTAGCTAAGGAGTATATATATGGAACCGATCATTCAACTAGGTAACAAAAAAGTGTATCCAATTATTTATAAGCCAACGCCCAATTCACGTGACAGCATCAATTGCTTTTTACTGGAGGATGCCTATAGCTTAACGTTAATCGATGCAGGTATCGAGCAACCGCACTATAAGCACTTTTTTAGGGAGCAACTTGCGGCCTATGGCTTTCAAATGCATGATATTTCACAAATTTTATTAACGCATCACCATAATGATCATACAGGGATAGTCAATGATATTGTGGCATGTAAAAATATCCCTGTATACGCAAGTGACAAGGCTATTCCACGCCTGCGTTTTGATACAAACTTTTTGCATTATAAAATTATTTTTTTCGAGCAATTGTATGAAGCATATAATGTATTACATAGGGAAGCGGCTACTCAACGTATTGCCAAACTCAATTCAACTTATCAGCAGCATGAACAATTGAAAATACAGGCAGATATACTTCCATTGCAGCAATCACAGAAGCTGGGTGATTTATGTATTCATTATTTCCCGGGTCATTCACCAGACTCCATTGCTTTTTATGATGAAGCAACAAAATGGTTATTTGCGGGTGACGTTATTTTTGCTAATAGTATACCAAATGCACTAGTGGATTTTGATGAACAAGGGGAGCTGTTACCAACGGTGCGGCAGCAACAGCAATCCTTTCATGCTTTGCAAAGCTTTGAGCTATCGCATGTCTTTGCAGGTCATCAGCCAAGTTTTACTAATACCAAGGAAGTAATAGAGCAGAGCCTGAAACGCATGGAGCTGAAGTGGCAACGTATAGAGCGAGTGTTGCAACAAGGCGAGTTAACAGGTCAACAATTAGCGCAGGCGGTATATGGGGCAAAGCTAGATCAAGCATTTATTTTTGTGATGTCAGATATTATTGGCTATACGCATTATGGAGAAATGCAAAATAAAATTACCATTAATAAAGAAAACCCAGTTTGGCTATTTAATAATAAGGGGAGATAAATTATGCGAACAATAACAGACCATATTGGGAGACAAGTGCTATGTTCATCTGAACCTAAGCGTATTATTTCCATTTGCCCTGCCATTACAGAAACATTATTTGCTTTAGGCGCAGAGGAACAGCTCGTTGGGCGTACGAAATATTGCATTTTTCCAAAGGGGCAAATAGAGAAATTAACGGCTGTTGGTGGGACGAAGCAAGTAGATGTCGATGTCATTAAGCAGTTACAGCCTGACTTAATACTGGCGGAGAAAGAGGAAAATACAGAGGAAATTGTGAAGCAGCTAGAACAAATTGCGCCCGTTTTTGTGGCGGAGGTGCAGTCGATTGAAGATGGCTATCGCTTTATCGACACGTTAGGTATGCTAACAAATAGACATGACAAAGCGACAGAACTGGTAGGAGCAAGCAGAGCAGGCTTTGCTTCCTTAGCACAGCAAAACCGAGGGCGCGCAGCTTATGTTATTTGGCGTAAACCGTATATGGTCGTAGGGGCAACGACGTATATCAATGATGTGTTAGCCCGTCTCGGCTTTGATAATCCATTGGCACGAGCAGAAGGGCGTTATCCGAGTGTGTCAAAAGAGCAATTTCAAGAGGCACAGCTTGATGTACTCTTCCTTGCATCAGAGCCGTTTCCTTATAGCGAGAAATATCTCGCTGAATTTCAAGCGTTTTTACCGAATACAAAAATTGTGTTAGTAGATGGTGAAATGTTTTGGTACGGTGCCAAAATGGTTGAGGCTACAGCTTATTTTACAGAGCTTGTGAAGCAGTTATAGAGGCTAGTACAGATAGGAAAATCAAATATCAAAACGGGGTAGATTATTGTGCATTCACAAATAACAACAATTGTTACGATTTTCATGACGGCAGGTGTACTAAACCTTTATTTAAGCTTGCATGTATTAATTAAGCGTCATCATTATACAAAAATTATTTATTTGTTCATGGTCTACACAGCTTTGATTGCTGTTTATTGCTTTGCTGCAGGCTTTGGTTTACTCGCTACTTCTTTAGATGAGGTTAAGGTTTGGACTTTTTTTCAATACTTTGGTATAGCGGTAACGCCTTCACTGGGATTGCTTCTTATTGTACAATACTTGGGATTTCACATAACAAAGAAAGTTTTTATGGCAGTTTTAGCGATTCCAATTATTACGCTGTTTATGGTAGCAACAAACGATTTTCATCATCTTCATTATAAAGTATTTGAGTTTGATGCTACTTTAGGTAAGCCTTATATCCATCAGGAAATCGGAATATGGTATTCCGTTCATGGTGCTTTTATCTTTGCTAGTATGTTAATAGCCTTTTTCCTATTGCTTTTTCGTTGGAAAGAAACGGATAAAATATACCGCCCACAACTAATAGCATTAATGGGAAGTCAACTGATTCCAATGACGGCAGCGCTTGTATATTCACTTGGTCTAACACCTAAAGGATTTGACCCTGTGCCGGCAGTATTAGTCGTTTCGTCTTCCTTATTTTTATGGGCGATTCGTTCATCGAGCCTGTTTCGCAATATGCCTGTTGCGAAAGAGAGGATTTTTAACAGCATTAACGATGGCGTTGTTGTGTTAGATAATCAGCATCGACTTATTGAGTTCAATCAGGCGTATAGCCAGATGTTTCCTAAACTCAAAAGGTCTATGTTAGGGATGCGCTATCAGGAGGTTTGGAATTTACTAATGGCAACACCGATGCCTTATACATTAGATGCAACGGCTATAAGCCAAGAGATATGGCTAGCAGAAGCAGGACGCACTTATCAAGTCCGCTTATCTGCATTGCAGCAGGCAAATCACCAAAATGGTTTAGTTCTTATTTTTAATGATATTACTGAATTAAAAGATTTGCAGCTAAAGCTAGAGCGTTTAGCTTATTATGATGAACTGACACAAATCTATAATCGCAGAGCTTTTTTTGATAAATGTATGCAAATGTATGAAGCGGCAAAGGAGCAAAATAAACATTTTACAGTGATGTTGATGGATATTGACTATTTTAAAAAGGTAAATGATACATATGGCCATGCAGTAGGTGACCTAGTGTTGGCACATGTTGCACAAGTTTGTAAATCTCAACTAACAGACAAGGCATTATTTGCACGTTATGGTGGGGAAGAATTTGTTCTAGCTTTATCTAATTGTTCTATAGTAGATGCAGAGGAGCTCGCAAATCAAATACGCCAAGCTGTAGAGAGCACACCATTAGTAGCAGATGATTTAATAGTGGGTACTACAATTAGTGTAGGTGTAGCTGAAGCGACAATAGAATTAGAGGAAACGCTGTACCAGCTATTAAATGCGGCAGATAAAGCATTGTATAATGCAAAGCACAATGGTCGAAATTGTGTCTATCAAGCACCAACAAAATAAGCTGTGCCATTATTTGCTTTATTAATGAACAACTAGACTCGAAAAGTAAGGATAACTCTCGTATTGCTAGTATATATTTTAATCATGGCGAAATTGTGATACACTGCTATAAGGTAATAATTGATACAGGAAGATAGTGCATCTATCTTTCTGCAAATCTTAATATATAAAATGAGGAAGGTCGAAATGAGTAACAGACATACACAATCAGATGTTATCTTAATTGGTGCCGGAATAATGAGTGCTACTTTAGGGTCAATCCTTAAAGAATTAGCGCCAGATTGGAAAATTACAATGTTTGAGCAGCTTGAAAAAGCGGGTGAGGAAAGCTCTCACGAATTAAATAATGCAGGGACAGGACATGCTGCATTATGTGAGCTGAACTACACTTCTGAAAAATCAGATGGTTCAATCGATATTAGTAAAGCCATTAATGTAAATGAGCAATTCCAAGTTTCAATGCAGTACTGGTCATATTTAGTACAAAATAAGCTAATCGAAAATCCACAAGATTTCATTATGCCATTACCTCATATGAGTATGGTGCAGGGCGCAGATAACGTAAAGTTTTTGAAAAAGCGCTTTGAAACAATGATTCAAAATCCATTATTTAAAGGGATGGAGTTTTCTGATAATCCAGAAACGCTAAAAGAATGGATTCCGCTTATTATGAATGAGCGTCAGTCTGCGGAGCCAATTGCAGCGACGAAAATTGATACAGGTACGGACGTAAACTTTGGTGCTTTAACACGCATGATTGTTAAAAACCTAGAAAATCAAGGTGTAGAAGTAAACTACAAGCATAGCGTACATGATATCAACCGTATGAAGGATGGTTCATGGGAAGTAAAAGTCCATGATAAAGACGGCTGTCGCATGGAATACCATAAAGCAAAATTCGTCTTCCTTGGTGCAGGTGGCGGTAGCTTAGAGCTGTTGCAAAAAACAGGTATCCCTGAAGGTAAGCATATTGGTGGATTCCCAATTAGTGGATTATTTTTACAGTGTACGAATGAAGAAATTATTAACCAACATCATGCGAAAGTATACGGTAAGGCAGCAGTTGGTGCGCCTCCGATGTCTGTACCTCATTTAGATACACGCTACATTGAGGGGAAAAAATCATTATTATTTGGTCCGTTTGCAGGCTTCTCACCGAAGTTCTTAAAAACAGGCTCCAATATGGACTTATTCGCATCGATTAAGTCACATAATATTTTAACGTTACTTGCATGTGGTGCGAAGGAAATGTCTTTAACGAAATATTTAATTCAACAGCTGTTATTATCAAAAGAGCAACGTATGGAAGAATTGCAAGATTTCATTCCTAATGCAAAATCAGAGGATTGGGAAGTAACTGTCGCTGGTCAACGTGTACAAGTAATTAAAGACACAGAAGGCGGCAAAGGAACGCTACAATTCGGTACGGAAGTTGTTAGTGCAGAGGACGGCTCAATTGCGGCATTATTAGGCGCATCTCCGGGTGCCTCAACAGCAGTTCCTGTTATGTTGGAGGTAATTAAACGTTGTTTCCCACAAGAGTTGAAAAAATGGGAGCCAAAAATTAAAGAAATGATTCCATCATATGGTCAAAAATTAATGGACAACCCAGCACTGTTAGAGGAAATTCACGCTTCCACAGCAGAGGCATTACAGTTTAATAAATAAGAAAACGGCTTAGGAAATTAGCTTTTCCTAAGCGTTTTTTATCTTTATTCAGCAATTACTGTAAGCAAAGCAACAGCAACAAATGTTTATTGTGCGAAAGCGAAGCGTCAGCAACAAGCCCAGAAAATTTCTACCACAACAGATAGCGGGATGAATGCTTAAGTAGGTATTCATTAATGGATGTTCGAACGCGTGCTAAAAAAGAGAAATTCGGTCTAAAAATGCTATGTGTGCAACGGCCGAGTGACCCAAATCACATTGGTTCAATGCTTCTAGAAGATGCCCTATTTAGGTGCTCGCTTGAAAATCTACATTGTAGTTGATTAAAAAGTAAGAGAAAAAATATTTGAGTTATGGGAAATTATGCAAGGAATTTATTAGATAATTGTAGTAGTATGAATAAATAGGACTTTCCTAGCGAATCAATTATTTTGAATATAGTTGATTAGACTGGATTTTTCTATATCAATGGGTATTTTTCGTTGAATAAAAATAATTATAGAGGGTTTATAGTTGTATATGAAAAATAGAAATATAAAAATTATAATGGCTATTTCAATCATACTGCTTCTTTTTTTTACAACAGCAAATGTTGCTAGTTCCTATATGAAAGTAAAGAAAACCGTGGAAGAATCCATCATTAATCAAAGTCTTACAATCGGTAAATCAATCGCTAATTCTATTGATATGAGCATATATAAAAGATTTTTAAGGAACCCAGAAAAAAATAATGACTATTGGACAATAAGAAATTATTTAAGCGATGCTAAAAATAAAACGGGTGCTTTATATATTTATACAATTAAAATTGATAATCCAAATGTCGCTAGAGCAATGGTTGTTGGACAGCCAGCGATGGAAGGACAGGATAATGATTTTCCTATTGGTGAGATTTGTTTAATACCTCAAAAGTTTGTAAGAGAGGCATACTATCATAATACATCCTTTGTGACAGATATTGTAGAGGATTCGAAGTATGGTACTTATTTAACTGTAGGAGTCCCGATTACAGATGAAGATGATATAGTAGTTGGTTATTTAGGTATTGATTTAAGTACAAGTTCTTTAGACAATATTAAAAAAGATGTGATAAAAAATAATCTGTTGTTGTTTATCTTTAATGGTGTGTTAATTATTATTACAATTACTTCATTTTTCTTAATACAACGATGGTATCAAAAGGAGCTGGCAAAGGAAGTTGATGATACAGAAGATACGTATCAAACAGAGATAAAAGCATTAATCACATCTGTTTCTTCCTTAAGACATGATTTTACAAATCATATTCAAGTGCTACACGGCTTTTTACAGTTAGGTGAAACAGAGCAAGCCAAGCAGTATGCGGAAGCTTTAAGCAAAGAGGTACAGACATTGGAGTCGATTAAATTAGATGTCGATCACCCGGGTCTAACCATCTTATTACAAACAAAGAAACTTGCTGCGCAAAATAACCAGATAGACATGAGTTTCACTGTCTCACAAAGCACTTTTGAGCATATGAAAACAATAGATTTAATTAAAATATTATCAAATCTTATTGATAATGCGATTGATGCAACAACTATTTTACCAGAGGAAAAACGGAAAATTACTGTTAACTGTACAGTTGATTTTAAAAAATACGTTTTCCAAATAATAAATACGGGACCAGCACTTTCGCCAAATGTACCGGTTTTTGAGCAAGGTTATTCTACGAAGCAAGAAGAAAAAGGAAAAGTACATGGACAAGGATTATTTATTGTAAAAAGCATTGTTGAAAAATATGGTGGGCAAATTGCACTGTACTCTATAAACGAATTAGAAACAGTAGCATATGTGGAAATACCATTCAAATTTTAGCTGGACGAAGCTGTCTAGAAAGTAAGTCGGAGCACTGCTTTTTAGACAGCTGTTTTTTTGAGGAATGCTTTATTCCAAAAAAAGTGTACGCTCTTTTAAAGTTTTGAAAACACTCGGTGGTATCAATAAAATGTAATGGTGTGGTTAGATGGATTTTTAAGAATCCTCCATAGTATGTACTTTTGTTTTGGGATTATGAAAGTCACTCTAAGTGGGCATACTACTTCATAAGGGATAGGGATGGCTTACGCCGCTTCCTATTGAATATGAAGAAGGAGGAGAACAATGCCACAAGTAGAAGTGAACTGTACAGTTTCCAATTGTTTCTTTCATGCCGAGGGTGATTTGTGTAGTGCAGAGCGAATTCAAGTCGATATGAACCATCGTGAAAATCAAACAGAGTTTGCAGGAGATTTTGATTTCCAGAATGCCCGTGAGCAAGCACGTCATTCATTTGAGACGTGTTGCAAAACATTCAAACCTAAAAATGTATAGCATGGAATCAAGCGCCTTAATATTAAGTGCGCTTGATTTTAACTTGATTCAGCAAATCTTCTCCTGTCGCGAAAGTGTAACGTCAGCGA
>NZ_PYWN01000072.1 GCF_003049505.1 Metasolibacillus meyeri | reverse complement strand
CCCTTGGTAAAGCCTACTTTTTAATGTAACATATATACTATATCGGACTCATTATAATTATTTTATTAGTAAATGAAAGTATTTCAAGAAGAAAAAGTGGAGCTAACTCTTTATGATAACTAAAAAACAAAATAATTTACAAATTTTTAAAATAACGATAATAATTTCTATATTTTTTGTATTACTCTTTTTTCTACGCTTCACCTGGCTTCATTACTTTTCTTTTTCTAGTGAAGCTGAAATTAAAAATGGCGTTTTAGATTTTGACCAAATTCATAGAGTACAAAATTTTCAAATGCATTTGGATGGGGAATGGATTTTGTACCCTAATACTTTACTTATTTCAAGAGATACAAGGGAATCGAATACACCCGTCTATTTAAATGTACCTGAAACATGGGATTCCTACATTGAGCCTGAACGAAATCATGCACCGCATGGGTCATACTATTTAAAAATCATAAATGTACCTGACTTAGAGCTTGTTTACAGTTTGACAATCCCTACGAGTCTCTCACCATACACCCTTTATGTTAACAATAAATACATAGGCAATTATGGAAAGCACACACTCAATCCACAAACGCCTTCTGAGAGCGCTAGGCCTATGACTTACCACTTTTCTCTACAGCCTGGAGAAAATGAATTCATTATTTCTGGCTTTCATATGAATGAGCATGTACCTGGTGGCTTGACATCATCACTCACTTTTGGTGATTCATATTCTCTAGAAAAACTAAAATGGTACGATATCATTGTACAAATAATCGTTTGCGCATTTATTGTCTTTTATTTTCTATGTGGCATTTTACTATTTGCTATCGGAATAAATCGAAGTACAATCGCCTATTTTTTACTTTCAATCGTGTCGGTATTTATTACGGTTATTCTTTCTAACGACAAGCTACTTCTTTGGCATGTAAAAATTGACTGGCTATCCGCAACACAAATATGGCATTTTGCCTGTGTTATGGCACTATTTTGGTTTATTTTATTTTTCAGTGAATTAACGAGGAAATATGTGACAGCAAAAATATTAAATATCGCTGCTCTCTGTTGTTTTGTTTACTTAATATTCATCGCAGTTATGCCTGTTAGCTTTATTTACTATACGAAATTTATTTTTTATGCGCTTTTAATCAGCGGTTCAATGATGCTAGCCATGTTTATGTATAAAATTGCTTTCCGTAAGCATAAAGGATATGTGCTGTTACTTTTAGCTGCTACAGCTGTTATTCATCATTGGCTATTTCTCATTACCAATTATTTAATGGCAAAACCTTATCCATTTGACTTATTAATTGCTATTACAGCATTATTAGCCTTTTGGTTTATCGACTATTTTTATCAATCATCAACATCAAAGCAAACAGCTATCCAGCTTCAGCAAGAAATGTATCGCAAAGATGATTTCCTTGCCAATACATCGCAGGAACTACGCACACCTTTACAACATATGTTAAGTATCACGCAATCTTTATTAGCTAAAAAAGAGCAGCATGATTTAAGATTATTAGTCACAATTGGTCAGCATATGTCTTTTATGCTTGATAGTTTACTTGATTTGATTCATTTAAAAGAGCAATCAATTACACTACAAATGAAACCTGTTGATGTAAAACATATTGCTACAAGTGTTAGCGATATTCTGAAGCCTACAATTAACAGCAAGCCAATTGAGCTCATTGTTGATTTACCAGAAGATTTACCACCAGTACTAGCTGATGAAAATCGACTGCTACAAGTTTTCATTAATTTACTTCATAATGCTATTAAATTTACAGATGAAGGCTCTATTACGATTCATGCACAGACAACAGGCAGTATGCTGTCTCTATCGATTACAGATACAGGTATTGGCATTGAACAAAGTAAACAAGCTTCCATTTTTGAACCGTATGAGCAAATGAATAATACAGCACATGTCGGCCTTGGACTTGGTTTAAGTATTAGTAAAGAAATTATTGAATTACATGGTGGTTCTATTCGTGTTATATCAAGCATTGGTGAAGGCGCTACGTTTATATTTTCACTACCGATTGCTAGAGGGCTAACAATTAAACGAAGTGAATCTACTACAGAGCAGAGTCAGGCATTATCAAAATATATCTTTTTACAAAATGATTTATCTGAAATAGAGCAGGAGATTGCAGCTTCGACTACCGAGCAACTATCGATAGCTAACCACGCATCTATATTGCTTGTCGATGCAGACCCTTTAAGCTTGCAAGTATTGTTAAAAGCATTAACAACTGAATTTTACAAAATTGAAACCGCTACAAATGGTGTTGATGCACTCGCTAAAATTCAGGAGAGGAATTTTGATTTAGTTATTTCAGATACAACGCTACCACAGTTGTCAGGCTATGAATTAGCAAAGCACATTCGTCAGCAATTCTCGATTTCTGAGCTACCTATTTTATTTTTAACGACGCGCCAGCAAAGCGAGGATATTCGATTAGCATTTTTAAACGGTGCGAATGATTATGTGAAAAAGCCTATTGAATATATTGAACTCAAGTCCCGTGTGGATGCACTCATTCAAGTAAAGCAGTCAAGTGAAGAACGCTTACGCTTCGAAGCTGCATGGTTACAGGCGCAGATTCAACCACATTTTTTCTTCAATACATTAAATGCAATTATTTCCTTGTATGGTGAAGACAACGAAAAAATGGAGGAGCTATTATTCGCCTTTAATGACTATTTACAAATGAGCTTTAATTTCGAAAATGTCGACTTGCTTGTCCCTCTTGATTATGAATTAAAGCTTGTTCGCTCCTACATGGCAATCGAACAAATTCGATTCGGGGATCGCATTCAAATGATCTGGGATATTCCAAACGATGTTGCTTTCTCTGTCCCACCGCTTGTTTTGCAAACGCTTGTTGAAAATGCGGTGCGTCATGGCATATTAAATCGTCCAGAAGGTGGTACGATAATATTACGAATTACAGAGCATAGCGAACATTATTTAATCGAAATTATTGACAATGGCATCGGCTTTAATACAAGGTTGATTGATAAAAAAGATAGTGTTGGCCTTTTCAATACGGAACAGCGCTTAAAGCAATTATTCGGTGTAACGCTAACAATTGATAGCGTTGTCGGAAAAGGGACAACGATTTCCTTCCCTGTACCGAAGAAATATAATTAAAGCCATATACAAAAGCGCAAGAAATCCATACTTTCTCGTGGACTTCTTGCGCTTTTTCAATTGACTTGAGCTACTTTTTTTTTGTCTTTTTCCATTGCTCAAACCAGCTTGTCACTTCCTCGCTTGGCTCAACCGCTAATTGTTCTTCTAATACTTGTTTTAATAATGTGTACTGCTCTTCGACCGCTTCCACATTATTTAATACGTCGTATAGCTTCATTAATGTGAAGTATTGCAATTCCTCATCTGCATCTAATGATTGCAGTTTCTTTTCAACCGTAATTGCTTGCTCGTACATTTTTTCTTTTATATAAAATCTACTGAGCTGTAGCGCATGTTGACGCCACATTCGCTTCAAACGCTCTCGTTCACTTTCAGCCCAAATATAGTCGCAGCCCTTCAAAAAATGATTTTGATAGGCATTAAATACGTGCTCATGCTCTTTATATGTATCCTTTGTCAAATTTGGTAGTGCATTCAGCTCTTTAGTCCACTCATCTATGTCAACCAAGACATTACCTAGCTGTAATTGATAACCTGAATCGAGCAATAAACTAGAAATTTGTACATCATGTAAATTATATTGCTTCAATGTTTTTCTAATTGTATAAATTGTTGTATATAGCTGCTTGACGGACCTTTCCATATCTACCTCAGACCAAAATAACTCTAATAACGTATCTTTTGATGTTGATTTTTCATGTCGAGATAATAAATACGAAAAAATCTCCTTTGCTTTTGCTGTACGCCACTTCATGATCTGTACTTGACCGTCAGCGGATACAACTCTAAGGTCACCAAAAAGTTTAAGACAAGTACTATTATTTTTTGGAGTCGGCTTCTCATTAAGCAATGTTTGAAGTCTGATAAGTGTTTTATGCAAGCGATCCTTTTGGACAGGCTTTAGCATATAGTCGATTGCATGAATATTAAAAGCATCAATTGCGTAGCGATCAAACCCTGTAATAAATACGGTTTCAACTGATGGCTGTATTTCTTGAATTTTCCCAGCCAGCTCCAAACCGTTTAATTCCGGCATTTCAATATCTGAAAATATAACGTCAGGTCGCAAGCCTTTTATATTTTCATATGCCTCTATCGGATCATCAAACTCTCCGACAATTTCAATTTTTTGTAATTCATTATCTAATAACAATGTTTTCAAACGAGCCATTGGCAATGCCTCGTCATCTATAAGCACTACTCTCAAGAAGTATCCCCCTCCCCTAAATTTTAGCCACATTAGAGTGTCTCGACTACATCAAAAGGAATAATTACCCTTTTAATTGACTTCATCTCAAATTTTTGAAAAGTTATTACTATTTTAGCTATTGGTTAACTTACATATTTAGTGTAACATATTTATATATCGTACTTAATTACCAAACATTTAATGAACAATCAAAGAAAAGATGAGGATGGATAGATTTATTATGATAAAAGGACTTAATAATTACCATAATTTTAAAATAATTATAATTATTTCATTGTTTTTTATGTCACTTTTTTTCATTCGTTATAGTTGGGTTAACTATCTTTCATTTTCAAACGAAATCGAAATTCAACATGGGGTATTGGATTTTGAACAAATTGAAAATAGCAAAAGCTTTAAAACATTTCTCGATGGAGAATGGGAGTTTTTTCCTAACATCATCCTTATTTCCAGAGAAAATAAAAACTCCACCAACCCTATCTACGCTAATTTACCTGAAGCATGGGATATGCATATAAAACGAAAGCCTGCCTCGGTACCTCATGGCTCATACTATTTAAAAATTATTAATGTGCCAGATTTTAATAGACTTTATGGATTGACAATACCTGCTAGCCTGTCACCCTATAGTCTCAAAGTAAATAATGAACATGTCGGTGAATATGGTAATAATTCAACTGTCCCAAGAAAGCCTAGCATAGATGCTAGACCTGTTACCTATTATTTTGAACTGCAGCCTGGGGACAATGAGATTATCATTTCTGGCTTTCATACGAATGAGCATATAGCTGGCGGTTTAACAAAATCACTTATTTTTGGCGATTTACATTCAATGGAAAGCTTAAAATGGTTTTCTGCTATTACACAAATTATTGTATGTGTCATTTTCCTCTTTTATTTAATTTATACTATTGTACTTTTTATTGTTGGCATTAGAGAAAAATCACTATTGTACTTTGCCCTACTTATTTTTTCAACGTTTATTACAGTAATCGTGTCAAGCAATAAGCTACTTTTATGGTACATACCAATCGACTGGGTATTGTCAACAAAGCTATTTTTCTTTTCTTATATTCTGACAATGCTCTGGTTTATTTTATTTTTAAATGAGTTAACAAAAGCCTATATCAATACAAAATTACTTAACATCCTTATAGCCTTTTGCTGCGCCTATTTATTTTTTATTGTTGCTGCACCAATTGACTATGTTTACTCTACACAAATCGTTTTCTATATCTTATTTTTTATTTCACCTATTATTCTAGCTATTGTTATTTATCGGTTCGCAGTAGCTAAACAGAAAGGTGCTGTGATATTGCTGTTAATGGCTACTGCGATTAGTAATAACTCACTATTTATCATGATTAATCGCTCTTTAACGACGCCTTATAGTCACTACCCATTTGATTTGCTTATAGCCATTATTGCTTTATCTGGTTTTTGGTTTATGCGTTATTTCCATATATCAGTGCAATCAAAGCAGCTTTCAATTAAACTCCAACAGGAAATGTATCGAAAAGATGAGTTTCTTTCCAATACATCTTATGAGTTGCGCACACCGCTCCAACACATGCTAAGCATTGCACAATCGCTATTAGTTAAAAAAGAACAGCATGATTTAAGGCTGCTAGTTACAATCGGTCACCATATGTCATTTATGCTTGATGGCTTGTTAGATTTGATTCATCTAAAAGAACGAACAATCAATTTGCAAATCAAGCCGATTAATGTACAACATATTGTAGAAAGCGTTTGTGATATGTTTCAGCTCACAATTAAAGGGAAACCGATAAAGCTAATTATTGACTTACCCACAGATTTACCACCTGTGCTGGTTGATGAAAATCGGCTTATTCAAGTTTTCATTAACTTAATTCACAATGCGATTAAGTTTACAGATAAAGGATCTATTACGGTCCATGCCAAAATAAAAAACAGCCTGCTTTATATTTCAATTACAGATACAGGTATTGGCATTGAAAAGAGCAAGCAGGCGATTATTTTTGAACCCTATGAGCAAGTAGATGATCATATTAAATCACCTCGTCATATGGGCTTAGGTCTTGGATTGAGCATTTGTAAAGAAATTATCGAGATGCATGATGGCTCAATTACTGTAGATTCTGCAATTGGTAAAGGAACTACCTTTACATTTTCATTGCCAATAGCAAAAGGCTTAACTGTTGGAAGCACTGAAGTGACTACCAGTAGTACATTATCAAAGTATATCTTTTTGCAGGATAATTTTTCGATAACTGAGCAGGAGCTCGCTATAACAGTTGCCAAAAATACAGCACCAACTAGCTCCGCGCATATTTTAATCGTTGATGCAGATCCTTTAAGTTTACAAGTATTGTTAAAGGTGCTATCGACAGAATGCTATAAGGTTGATACAGCTTTAAATGGTACAGAAGCCCTTGAGAAGATTTGTAAATATAGCTATGATTTAGTCATTTCAGATATTATGCTACCACATATATCAGGCTATGAATTAGCGAAGCAAATTCGAGAACAGTACTCGATTTCAGAGCTTCCTATTTTATTTTTAACAGCGCGTCAGCAAAGTGAGGATATTCGACTTGCCTTTTTAAATGGTGCAAATGATTATGTGAAAAAGCCACTTGAATATGTGGAATTGAAATCACGTGTCGATGCACTTATTCAAGTAAAGCAATCGAGTGAAGAGCGTTTACGCTTTGAGGCTGCATGGCTCCAAGCACAAATCCAGCCACATTTCTTCTTCAACACATTAAATGCGATTATTTCCTTGCATGGTGTTGACGATGAGAAAATGAAAGATTTGTTACTCGCTTTCAGCAACTATTTACAAATGAGTTTTGACTTCCAAAACGTAGATTTAGTTGTCCCGATTGATTATGAATTAAAGCTTGTTCGCTCTTATTTAGATATCGAGCAAATTCGCTTTGGCGATAAAATTCAAATCGTTATGGATGTACCTGAAGACTTAATATTAAATATACCGCCACTGTCCATCCAAACATTGGTAGAAAATGCAATCCGACATGGCATTTTGCCACAGCGAGGAGGCGGTACGATTACAATCCGCATTACCGAATCAAAGATGGAATATAAAGTGCTCATTATTGACAATGGCGTTGGCTTTGATACAACCCGTCTACGTAGGCAAACAAGTGTCGGGCTCATTAATACTGAACAACGCCTCAAACAAATTTTTGGCACAGAGCTAGATATAGAGAGTAGGGTTGGGGAAGGTACAACTGTTATCTTGACAATTCCAAAATCCCATGCCCAGAAACGAAATTAAGAACATGACAACAAGAAAGTGTCGGGCTAGCAGAGTCATACCTGCATAACCCGACACTACTCATTTTACCCAGCATTAATGGACAGCAATATTCTATGTACCGCAAGCAAATATTTTCTGTACCAAAGCAAAGCGGCAGGTACAGTACAGATACAAGACACCCGCCTCAAGCCTTGAGAAAAACAAAAAGAATAAATGGGCGATTAGCCTGATTAATTCAACCAACAATCAGCGGAAGATGAAGTCAGTTAAAGACATCACATCCATGTTACAATATCGACATTGGCACGTCCTGCACACCCAGAACCCACCACTCATTGAAGTTTCACTTTATAAAATTGCTTTAAACAATTTCTATACACCTTCCCAAATTTACTCGTATTTTGTACAATGCAATATTGAGGTGATATCATTGCAATACGCAATTTTTGGGGATTTACATTCACATAAACAAAATACGGTGCGTGTTTTACAGCATATTCAAGAAGTTGCGCCAAATGCAGCGCTATTTGCTTTAGGGGATTTGTATGAGTGCAAAATTGGCAAGCGTAAAGCTGAGCATGCGCGAAATTTACCATTGAAAGAAGCTGCAATAGTGAAAAAGAGCTTTCAGGAGCTGTTGACATTTCCCTCCGTTATCGGCAATCAAGAGGAACGTATTGCACTTGTGACAGGCTCAGAACATTTTTTGCACTACGAGGAAAAACTTTATATTGATCATGCGATGCTCATACATGGACATCAATTTGAGTGGGACGAGCAATTTGAGCCGACATTCCCTGAATTTCACACCCCTCTAGTCTTTTTTGGGCATAGCCATCGTGCAGCGATTTATATTGATGGCGTAAGAACGGCTGTTTCATATAATACCCCGTTATTTGTCGGAAACCAGCAATATATTATTAACGTGGGGGCAGTTGTGGAAACGCTTGATTGGTGCTTATATGATAGTGAAGCAATGACGGTGATGTTTATGCGTGCTGAAATGTAAAAGCTTGAATATATACATCGTATCATTGACGTATTAATCATGTACTATCAAGTGAACCTTCCATCAGTGGGGGCTTTCCTCATCCCCCACTTAACGATTTCGTTTCCACTCACTATTTTGATGTGGGGTCTTACAACGGCATAAATTGTAGTTTTGATTTATTTGCGGCTTTCTTTTTTCTTAAAAAAATAGCAAAGCTACCTAGAAAGTGGATTTTCTAGGCAGCCTCCTGCTACTCTTTAATATGCTTTTTCTTTTCATTGACAAAAACAGCTTGTAACTGCTGCAGTTTTTCGATAACTGTGTTGGATACCGCTGTTAGCTCATCTAAATAAGTTTCCGCTAATTTTTTATTACCTTGGTAGTAGGCTTTAATTGCTTTTTTAGCAATCTCATGGACTTGAATATGTGGCTGTTCTAATTCTTTATATGCTCTTTCATTTCCTAATAATTCCTTGCCAACACCATAATACCATACACCTAACCGCGATTCCTTTGGAGACTCAATATCCTTGTCCGTCATTTGTTCAAAGCCGAGCATTAAGTTATAAATGCGCCAGCGCCATAGCAAGTGGTCTGTAATATTA
Source organism: Metasolibacillus meyeri (assembly GCF_003049505.1). GTDB lineage: Bacteria > Bacillota > Bacilli > Bacillales_A > Planococcaceae > Metasolibacillus > Metasolibacillus meyeri. The sequence goes on along the minus strand of NZ_PYWN01000072.1, from coordinate 19,763 downwards.
AGCGCAATAATATCTTCTTGACTTAAAATAAAGTTCTTTGCAATTGTCGTAGAACGATACTCCTCAATCATTTCACTTAACTTATAAATCGCTGCACCTGTATCAAAGGTAATATCTTTACTGTGTACTGTGCTATCACGGAGATTTTGATTGCGCATCGAAATATCCGATGCAACTGCTGCTTGATGCTGAGTAGTCGTTGCGATTTCTGTAAAGCGTGTGCCTTGTTGCTGTAAATTTTGATTTAATATAGATAAAGTTCGTGAAATTTGTACAGCATTTGATACGCCTTCATGTAAATCCTGTGTAGACTGCTTTGTTAATTGCTCAATATTATTTGTAATACGCAAAAGCTCTCCAATATCGCTATTGATTGCTTCAACAGAATGCTTCGTATCATCTGCCAGCTTTCTAATTTCGTCTGCTACTACAGCAAAGCCTTTGCCTGCCTCCCCTGCACGAGCCGCCTCGATGGATGCATTCAATGCTAACAAATTCGTTTGATCTGCAATGCCTTTAATTAATATAATTAATTGTGTAACTCTTTTTACACGTTCAACTAGTTGCACGACATCCTGCTGAACACGCTGCTGTCCTTCATCTGTTTGATGTAGCATATTTGTAATTGCTTCTAACGCAGCAATATCCTCGCTCAGCTCCCCTAAAGAACGCTGCGTATTTTTTGAAATTTCTTCAATGGAGGCTGATACTTCCTCAATACTAGCATCTAACTCCCCCATTAAATTGCTCGTCGAAATAACATCTTGCTGCTGTGTGCTTTGAAAATCTACAAGCTGTTTAATTTGCTCAAGCTGCGTATTGTAATGAATAATTTCTCCTAAGCCATTGACTACTGAACTGCCTTGAATTTCGATATAAGTTTCAACAATAATTTGTTGATCAATCGTTACTAAACTATCATAGGCTAAAATAATATCAAGCATTTGTGTCGGCTGTTTTCGATATTCTTTTACGATGAGCGGAAAGATAAGCTGGTTAATTAATGTATAGGCAGAAATCATCCAGTTCGGCAATACGCCTATGCGTGCATGTGTATAAGCAATTTGTCTGCGTTTAAATACATAATCAATATCTAATTCATCTTCAAATAAGCTTTTAAAATGTCGATCGAATACTTTTTTTAACCGCTCAACGGATGAGTGCTGATTAATAATACGATTGAATTCTTCAATATCTAATAAACGGCTATAAAAATTATCCAATATATACTCGCGATGCTGTTGATAAATAGCTGCTATCTTTTTTACTGATTCGCGGCGAATATGAGAAATTGCTAGAAAATCAAGCTTTTCTTGAAAGCGTTCATTTGTTTTAATATCTGAAAATTGCTGTTGGTGAAAGTAATCATACTGCTCAAAGTTTTTTTTACTACCAAACATAACTTGTCCATTCTCCTTCTGCCAGATATTTGTTGAATCCATTATAATAATTTTATATTTTTTTGCTATATTATCTTATTTTACAGTCCACATCTATACTAAAACTAAACCTTTTATAAGCCTTTTAGACCACTTATGCTGACAAGCAAATTCATTAACCGAACTTTTGGCGATAGCCGCATTTTTTACATAATTCCTCCACCGCCTCTCGACGTGAAAAGCCTTCTACAAGTCGATTTGCTCGCTCATTTTCTACAATATCGCTAAATGATGTTTCATGGACATTTCCTAAATTAATAACCCCTTCCCCATCTAAGCAGCAAGGAACAACTGTACCGTCTACTAAAATAGCAGCATGGCTACGCAATGCATGACAGAAGCCTTTTCCGCTATCTTCAGGCGCTAAAAGGCTTGGCCATCTAAATTCATGATCTTGATTCAAATAAATGTTGCGGCCAATTTTTATACCTTTACCAGGCTCTACACGCTCTTCAATTAAATAATCTAAATTGTATTCCTGCTCAAGCATTTCAAGTGTTTCGCGATTTCTTCTTGCCACAACATCAGATAATGTATCTTTTTGTAAATTCCATAATCGATAAGAAATAAGAATATTATGCTCGCTTGCCTCACGTACAAAATGCAAAATATCGCCTAAGTATTTCTCTCGATTTTCAGAGCCTTCATGACCATCAAAGCTATGCAGTGAAAAGTTCATTTGACGCAATGCAGGCTTCCCTAATAATTTGTGGAAATTTTTCTTAATGAGTGTACCGTTCGTTGTAATATTCACTTTAAAACCTTTTTCGTGTGCGGCATCAAGCAATTGATCGATTCGAGGATGCAACAGTGGTTCCCCTTTGACATGCAAATAAATATATTTTGTATGTGGTCTAATTTCATCTAAAATTTTATTGAATTGTTCTACTTTAATTAAGCCTTTTGCCCGCTCAGTCGGAGGACAGAAGCTACAGGCTAAATTGCAGACACTCGTAATTTCGATGTAAACCTTTTTAAATGTTTTCACAGTAATTCACCATTCCATAATTTTTCATCACACTCTATCTTATCAAATTTTTATCTATTTGCATGTGAAATGCATCACTTCTAAGCATAATTCCTTCGAATGTTAGCCATATTTAAAATAAGAGGAGGAATGTATTTTGACTATGACTGAAAGCTCACTAGCTATTTATGCTTTAGGTGGTATGAATGAAATTGGAAAGAATATGTATGTCATTGAGTGTGAGGAAGATATTTTTATCATTGACTGTGGTGCTAAATTTGCGAATAACAACTTATTAGGTGTGGATTTAATTGTGCCAGACATCACCTATTTACAGCAGCATCAGGATCGTATTCGCGCACTTATTGTGACACATGGACACGAGGATCATATCGGTGGTATTCCATATGTTTTACAAAGACTGAATGTGCCGATTTATGCAAGTCATTTTACACTTGGATTAATCGAATTAAAGCTGAAGGAGCATAAGCTGTTACGTGATACACAGTTAATCGAAATTGATGAAAATTCAAGCCTACAATTTACTACATCAACAATTAGCTTTTTCCAAATAAATCACAGTATACCTGATTGCTTAGGCATTGTTTTTCACACAGCACAAGGGAAAATCGTGCATACAGGCGATTTTAAATTTGATTTCACTCCCGTTAATGATAGTGCCTCTGATATTCATAAAATGGCAGCGATTGGAGAGCAAGGGATATTGGCGCTTATTTCTGAAAGTACAAATGCAGAGCGCCCTGGTATGACACCGTCTGAGCAGTTAGTTGGTGATAATTTAAAAGATGCTTTTACTAAAGCAACAAATAAAATTTTTATCACAACATTTGCTTCAAATGTGAATCGGATTCAACAAATAGTCGAAGCAACAATTGAAACAAATCGCAGGCTCGTTTTGCTGGGGCGAAGTATGGTAAACGTTGTATCTGTCGCTATTGAGCGAGGCTATTTACGCATTCCACACCGATTATTGGTAGATGTGCGCGAAGCACAGCATCTCGCGCCTGAGCAAGTTGTTGTTTTATGTACAGGTAGCCAAGGTGAGCCACTCGCTGCGCTTGCTCGCTTAGCAAGTGGACGGCAACGCGATTTGCAAGTTCACCCTGATGATACGGTCATTTTTGCTACTTCACCTATACCCGGAAACGAGAAAAATGTCTCCAAGGTGATTGATGATTTGTTTTATCTTGGAGCGAATGTTATTTATGGCTCAGCAGGCATGCACGTTTCTGGGCATGGCTACCAAGAAGATTTAAAGCTGATGCTCACATTGATGAAGCCTAAATATTTAATTCCGATTCACGGGGAATATCGCATGCTGTATAAGCACCGTGAACTAGCGAAATCTGTTGGTGTGGAGGGCAACAATGTTTTCATTTTAAAAAATGGTGAGGTCGTCGATTTCATTCATTCCGCTGCACAACAAACACGTACTGTGCAAGCAGGCGAAACATATGTCGACCGAGTAGGCACTGGTGAAGTAGAAAACATCGTACTGCGGGACCGCCAACAGCTAGCAGAGGACGGGATGCTCGTCATCGTGCTAACTATCAATCAAGCAAACGGGCAGCCTCTTGCCTCACCAGACACGATTTCTAGAGGCTTCGTTTATGCAAAAAATGCAGAAGGCCTATTGCTCGAAATTAATGATCTCGTTCTCTCCTCTGTTCAACCATTTAAAGATGCAAATACGAGAGGCATGCAACATGCAATCAAAAAGGCTGTTGGGCAATATATTTTCACAGCTACGCGCAAAAAACCGATGATTTTACCGATTATTATTGCGGTGTGATGCGTTAGCATTTGAGCCATATGCCTTGTGGTTCTATTGGCGGTTTTCCGTATTTTATTGGCGCTTTTGGTGATTCTATTGGCGCTTTTCCACGTTTTATTGGCGTTTTTAGTCACTCTATTGGCGCTTCCATAGCTCTCTGTTATTTAAGGCTGACAATTTCGTCAGCCTTCTCACTATAGTTAAATCATTTTCAATAAAGCTTCCTCACCCGTCATGCCAGGTACAATTCCTTGTATGCCTGCCTCATATGTGACAGATTCGAGTGGGGCTTTTAGCAATTGATCAATGGTCTTAACTCCGACAGCACGCCCAGCAATGATTTTACGATCTGCTAAGCGCTCATTTAATAAAGTAATGTCCAAGGCACCGCACATGATATAGCCGCGATCATTTGACACAGTTAATAAAGTCGTGTTTGGTAAATAAACCGTGACGGCTGTAAACGAATGTCCTTTAATATGCAAAGCTTCTATTGCGATGATATGCACCTCTCCTCTCTTGTTGTATACATATGGCAACAAGTGAAAAGATGTGCTTCCGAAATTGTGTGAGAATTGTGTGTGTGCCTGACACTATTTTCTACATGAAAACACGACAACCTCATTATCCACATACGTCTCTAAATGTACAGGACGTCCCCACAACTTATAAATATAGCCGAGCACTGCCTCTAAATATTGTTGATCTAGTTCCATCCCTTCATAGCAATGCTTTAAATAAAGCTCACCGTTCCGTTTAAAATCACCATCGACAACAACAATATAGGGGAAACCGCCGTTGACACGCATTGAAACTAATTGATTGCGGATTGCTTCATGTTCCTTATCTGTAATACGGTATTCATCTCCCGTTTTCGCAAATACATATAGATCTTCTCGTTGAGCAAGGTCCTTTGTTAAATAATTGCGTATAAAGGACGTATCTGATTCAATTTCACGCACTTCAAATATTTTTTCCCGCCCTGTACCAGGTTGAATGCCGTGCTTTTGCATGTCCTCTGTCGGGTGATTATAGCGCTGTTCAATATCCTCAAAAATTTTCAAGCCGAGATAGTATGGGTTGATCGATGTTTTTGAAGGTTGAACAACACCTGCATTTAATTTCGCATAATCGATTGTTTCAGCCGTCGTTAAATTCAGTTCACGCATAATGCGTTGATGCCAATACGATGCCCAACCTTCATTCATAATTTTTGTTTCAAGCTGTGGCCAAAAATAAAGCATCTCCTCACGCATCATTGTTAATATATCGCGCTGCCAATCTTCTAACTCGCGACTATGCTGCTCAATAAAAATTAGTAAGTCCTTTTCTGGTTCTGGTGGGAAGGTTTTCTTTTTCTCTGTCGGCTCTTTTCGTGGCTCATCAATCTGCCATAAATCATCATAAGGTGTTATGCGTGCTTTCGGCGCTTCTTCTTCCTCGATTACCTGAGGGCGAATAATGGCTGGGTCAATATGCTCCTGAATCGCCAGCACCGCATCTAAAAATTGCTCCACCTCATCCTTACCATATAGTAGCTCATACTTTGTAATGCGCTCAGCTGTTGCCGTCATACTTTCAACCATATCACGGCGTGTATTGGAAAATCGCGCATTATTTTTAAAGAAATCACAATGTGCTAATACGTGAGCAATAATCAACTTATTTTGTGTCAGTGAATTTGTATCAAGTAAAAATGCATAACATGGATTCGAATTAATAACGAGCTCATAAATTTGGCTTAATCCTAAATCATATTGTAGCTTCATCCGATGGAACTGCTTCCCAAAGCTCCAATGTGTAAAGCGTGTCGGCATACCATATGCGCCGAAGGTATAAATAATCTCCGCGGGGCAAATTTCGTAGCGCATTGGGAAAAAATCTAAGCCAAAGCCAGTTGCCACCTCAGTAATTTCATCAATCGCTTTTTGCAGCGCCTTTTCCATTACTGCACTCCTTCTTTTTTAAAAATGCTTTTTAGTGCATCATAAACATCCGCTTTTCGCTTAATAATATAATGGCGAAACTTCGGGTTCTCAATTTTGTTATAGGCAGACATTAACGCTGACGTTCTGCTATAAGCATTCACCTCGCCATAGCCAAACATGCTCGACACTTCCATCAATTGCTCAATCAACTGTAGACAACGCTCATTATCTGATGATAAATTTTCTCCATCTGAAAAGTGGACGGGGTAAATATTGTAACGTGATGGAGAATATTTTTCGTTTATTAGCTGTAAAGCCTTTGCATAAGCAGAGGAGCAAATCGTTCCACCGCTTTCACCTTTTGTGAAAAATGCCTCCTCTGTCACAATTTTCGCCTCCGTATGGTGTGCGATAAATTCAATATCAACAGCGCTATATTTCGAACGTAAAAAACGCGTCATCCAAAAGAAAAAATTGCGCGCACACGTTTTTTCAAAAATGCCCATCGAGCCGCTCGTATCCATCATCGCTAGTACAACCGCTCGTGATTCAGGCTTTACAACTTCATCCCATGTTTTAAAGCGCAAATCATCTTGATGAATCGGATTAATAACTGCTTCTCCTTTTATAGCATTGCGCTTAATCGCTGTTAAAATAGTTCGCTTTTTATCAATATTGCCCATTAGACCTTTTTTACGAATATCATTAAATTCAATTTTATTGGTCGCAATATTTGCCACTTCTTTTTGCTGTAAATTCGGCAATGCCAGTTGGCGGAATAAAATTTCCTCCACATCCTCAAGCCGCACTTCAGCCTCATAATAATCCTTCCCTGCTTCCTTGCCAGCCTCTCTTCCTTGTCCTTGCTGTGCTTTCCCATCTCGCGCAACAACATCGCCCACTTGGCTATCTCCCTGTCCCTGCCCAACATGCTTTGATTTATTTGTATTGTAACGAATTTTATATTCATCTAAAGAGCGAATTGGGATTTTAATGACCTCTCGACCATTTGATAAAATAATGCTTTCCTCACTAATTAACTCTGGTAAATTATTTTTAATCGCCTCATCAATTTTTTGACGATGACGTTCTTGGTCCTGATATCCTTTACGATGGAGGGACCAATTTTCCTTTGAGATAATGAACTGTTGCGGTTTGTCACTCATTTTATCCACACCCATCTGCAAAAATTGCTTTTTTTATACTATGCACTCTTACTGAATTTTTGAACTTTATTCTCGAAATAATTTTAGTATAATGAAAATAGGGAAAATTATGAAAGGCGGTATGGAGATGTGGGAACAATGTTTAATTAAAACAGTGCGAGGAACTTTTGAAGTATTTAAAAAAGGCAATGGGCAGCCTGTTTGTGTGACGCACTTATATAGCGAATATAATGCAAACGGCAATTTATTTGCCGATGCATTTACAGCACATGCCACGGTGTATTTAGTGAATTTAAGAGGCTGTGGCAATTCAACAGACGATCTTTCTACATTCAATTACAGCATGGCGCATACAGTAGACGATTTAGAGGCAATTCGCCTAGCACTTGGCTTTGAAAAATGGATATTTGCTGGACATTCAACAGGCGGTATGCTGGCACTAAAATATGCTATTATGTATCCAAATAGCCTTGTACATATCGTTGCGGGAGGGCTATGTGCTTCCTCAGATTATATGCGTCACTCAGGTAGTATTTATTGCACAGATAACCCGAACAATCAGCGCATTAAGGAAATTTTGGCGATGCTAGGTAATCCTGAATCGCCTCTTGAAGAAAGACGTGCCGGTAGCAAAGAATGGTCACTGATGTCGCTGCATCACAAAGAGTCTTATGACCCGATGATTAGTCGCCCGAATAGTGGAAAAACGATGTCGAAGCGACTGGATTATTTTTCTTATAAGGAGCTGCCTACATACGATTTGCGCCCTGAATTGTCTCATACCACAACAATAGCTTATATTTACTGCGGCCTTCATGATGCACAATGCCCACATGAATTTTCTGCTGAGGCAGCTGAGCTTATGCCAAACGCAACACTGCAAACTTTTGATGAGAGCAATCATTTTCCTTTCATTGAGGAAGAAGAGGCTTTCGTGCAATTTTTAGCTGGCACCTTTAATTAAAAAGAGCGGTGTGAGGAAATTTGCTTCCACACACCGCTTTTTGCAAAGTCTATTCTACGTTTTCAGAAATTTATTCTACGCTCTCTATTATCGATTCAATAGACTACCAACATAGCGCAACAGCTCGTTTGCAGACGTTGTGTTATAGCCATGCTCATCAACCAAGGTTGCAACAACTTCATTGATTTTCTTCAGCTGTGCTTCGTCTGGTGTTTGTGAGGATGTTGTAATTTTTACGACATCTTTCAAATCAGCGAACAGCTTTTTCTGAATTGCTTCACGTAGACGGTCATGTGAATGATAATCGAAGCGTTTGCCCTTTCTTGCAAAAGCAGATAGGCGAATTAAAATCTCCTCACGAAATGCCTTTTTCGCATTTTCCGACACGCCAATTTGCTCCTCAATTGAGCGCATTAGCTTTTCATCTGGATTCATTTCCTCACCCGTTAGCGGGTCACGCAACTTATTTTTATTGCAAAACGCCTCGACATTATCAAGGTAGTTGTTCAATAATGTTTTCGCAGATTCCTCATAGGAGTAAACAAACGCTTTTTGCACTTCTTTTTTCGCAATTTCATCATACTCACGACGAGCAACCGCAATATAGTTCATGAATTTTTTACGGTCTTCCTCTGAAATCGAGGCATGTTGGTCTAAGCCATCCTTTAAGGCGCGCAGTACATCCAGCGCATTAATGGACGGTACTTCCTTGCGAATAATGGCAGAGGAAATACGGTTGATGACATAACGCGGGTCAATGCCCTGCATTCCTTCGTTTGGATATTCCTTTTTTAGCTCCTCAATATCAACCTCATTATAACCCTCGATGCTCTCACCATTGTATAGACGCATCTTTTTGACAACATCGACGCCTTGCTTTTTCGGTATTTCCAACCTTGTCAAAACGGAGAAAATCGCAGCAACCTTCAAGGCATGCGGGGCGATATGTACATGCGCCATATCGCTATCTTGAATCATTTTTTCATAAATGCGCTCCTCTTGACTAGCCTTTAAATTATATGGGATTGGCATCACGATAATGCGAGAATGCAAGGCTTCATTCTTTTTATTCGCAATAAATGTGCGATATTCCGTTTCATTCGTATGTGCCACAATTAATTCGTCCGCGCTAATTAAAGCAAAGCGACCTGCTTTAAAATTACCTTCCTGCGTTAAAGATAATAAATGCCATAAAAATTTTTCATCAAGCTTCAGCATTTCTTGAAACTCCATCATGCCTCGATTCGCTTTGTTTAACTCGCCATCAAAGCGGTATGCACGTGGGTCAGATTCCGAGCCATACTGGGCAATTGTAGAGAAATCAATGCTTCCTGTTAAATCCGCAATATCCTGTGATTTCGGGTCAGATGGTGTGAATGTACCAATACCTACTCGGCGATCCTCCGAAAAGAAAATACGCTCTACTCTCATTTCCTCAATTCGCCCACCATACTCCTCTTCAAGGCGCATCGTATTTAAAGGGGACAGGCTTCCTTCAATGCGAATACCGTACTCCTCATAAAAAGAATCACGCAAATGATGTGGAATTAAATGCAATGGGTCCTCATGCATTGGGCAGCCTTTAATTGCATAAACAGCACCGCTATCCGTGCGTGTATAACGCTCCAACCCTCGTTTTAATAGCGTTACAATCGTTGATTTCCCACCACTCACAGGTCCCATCAATAACAAAATTCGCTTGCGCACATCAAGCCTTTTAGCTGCGGGATGAAAATATTCCTCTATCAATCGCTCAAGTGCTGCTTCTAAGCCGAATATTTCCTCACCAAAAAAGTGATACATTTTCTGTCCATCTCGCTCTTCAACACCTGCGCTTTTCAGCATATTGTACACACGTGAATGGGCCGTTTGTGCGACTTCTGGTCGTTCTTTGATAATCTCCAAATAATCTGCAAAGCTACCTTCCCACTTTAAACGATTTTCTTCTTCTCTATAATTTTTAATTTTATTTAAAATACTAATCGTTATTCCTCCATTCAGTCCTTTATTTTACATCGTATGAATGGAGCCCGATGTTGATTACCAATTATTCTTATATCGATAGCTCTGCACGGTTGCGCCCAGCCTTTTTAGCCCTGTACAATGCTGTATCAGCATCTTGAAATAATTGATGCAAATCATCTTTTTTACAAAAAGGATTCGTCGCAATGCCGATGCTCACAGTGACATATGGAAAAAAAGGTGAAGCTTTATGCTGAATTCGTCGCTGTTCAACTACATTACATATTTTATTAGCAAAATGCATTGTCGTTTTACGCTCTACATCAAACATTAAATAAATGAACTCCTCGCCACCAAAGCGCGCTACAAAATAGTGCTCCCCTGCTAGCTCCTTCAAAATTGCGGCAACTTCCTGCAATACTTTATCTCCCTCTAGATGACCATAATAGTCATTAAAATACTTAAAGGCATCAATATCTAAGAGCACCGCTGTTATATGACGAGGTTCCTCACCCATTGTCGCTTCGACGTAGTCATATAAGCCACGACGATTCGGTATTGCTGTTAATTCGTCATGTGTAGCTAACAATTGTAAATCACTATTCACAAAGGTTAATTGATTATTTTTCTGTAGCAATAGCTGCTCCTGTTCAAACATTTTATAATAGCCCCTATAAATAAAATAGGAGCCAACTACACTAATAACAATAAACAATGCGATATTAATAAAATGTGCGAAAACAATTGCTGAATCGGGTTGTACGATTAGTAATCCACCTAGTAAATAAAATGTCGGGATACTTTGTAGCAAAATAAAATATTTTAAACGCACATGATACATAACAGCAATACCTAATAAATTAATTAAATAAGCTGTCACTTGTCCGTAGCTAGATTGATCTAATAATGTAATAGAAGCCCCCCACATCAATGTAAACCAATAATAGCTCCATATAGCTATTTTCATTAGTTTATAGTGATAAAACCGTTTATCTAATACATATAACAAAACAAGAAATAAGGCTGAAAATACAAGCAATAGTATATAAAATAACAAATAATAATTCCAGGTCGCTTTATTTTGTACAATGTTTAGTACAATCAATAAGGATTCAAGCATAATGGCTATCCAAGCAAAATATTTTGCACGATGTATATTATCTATATTAAATTTTTTACTAATCTGCTGTATAGATACATCCACTATGGTTCCCCTCTCAATTCGAGCATATTATTTAGCAATACTTTATGTATATCACCCATCCATTTAAATTGTTCAATTAATTCTTTTTGCTCTTTTTGAAGTTTTAATAGATACATGTTTTCTGTTAGCATATATTGTTCTAATTGTGGTAATGCTGTTAATATATTTTGCACTTGTTCTACGATAGCCTCCAATTGTATTACGTGAGCGATAAATTGCTGCTGTATTTCAATTTCAGGTAAATAAACAATTTGCTGGTCAATCTCTTCAACTTTCCATGGCTGTACTTGTAAATAATAAAATAAATATTCACTTAAAATAATTCGCTGATATGGGATAATAGCCACCATATTTTTGCCAATATAAAGCTCTTGCTGGCAAATATGATATGCATTTTCAAACGGGGATATTAAAATTGCTCCTACTGGGACTCTAGTTAAATACATACTATGTTGTACGGTATGCGGAATTTTCGGTAAGCACCCTATGTTTGTTAGCCATCCCCAATGTTCGCTAGTAACAAATGGTATACCCTCACTCGCAAAGGAAGCTGTAGGTGGTTTTTCTATGCCCTTTGCAATTGTTACAATATCCCCCAATTTATATTGTCGCATCAACGTATTCCTCCTAATCTTATGAATCACATAAAATACCTATATTTCGTAACATTAAAAAATCCTAGAACTCCATTGAACATGGTCACAGGCTACTCCGCGTGATTAAGCTCGAATCTATCAGGCAGTCTTATGATAAATCAAAATAAATCATATAGCCTATATCGTTTGTACCATTATAATATATTTTTCGAAAATTGTACTATTTTAAAGGTATCTTCATTTAAAATGTTTTTCACTAGCTTTTTAGTTAGAGGTGAAATAATATGTCAGATTTTTTAAAGCTAGTAGGGGAACAGCTTCGTGCAATTCGTATTGCAAAAGGGTTAAGCCAAGAAGAAGTCGCAGAAAGAACAGGGAAAATCGGCTTTAGTAAAGGGCGGATTTCCAATATTGAAAATGGTCAATCAAATATTACATTAAGCACGCTCGAAAGCTTAATGCACGCATTGAACGTTGCACCTGAAGAACTTTTTAATTTTCAAAATTTATCAACTGTTGCAGACATCGAAGAGAAAAATTTAATGCTGAGCATCCATCATTCGCTGCTAAAAGAGCGTAATATAGATGAAGTAAAATATGTTGTTCGTATTACGAAAGATTTTCTAGAAACAATGGACTCCCAAGTTAAAAAGAACAGCTTTAAACCGTATGATTAAAGCTGTTCTTTTTATTTGTGCAACTATCCACGATATTTATTTGTAAGTCCTCGTAAAAAATAACGTGCAAAGCTATCGCCGCATTCTTTATAATTTTTGTGGCTTGGATTGCGTAAAATTGCCCCAATCTCACCTTTTGACACTTTAATGCCACCACCATCATCAATGAAATCAATAACATCCTCGCTCGTTAAGGCTAAAGCAATTTTCACTTTTTTAAATAGCATATTATTCGGGTTTTCCTGCCCCGTAGCCTTTTGAGGTGCTACAGGCTCTCCCGTCGCTGATAGCTGTGGGCCGCGCTTAAATGTGATAAAGCCATTGAGAAATGCCTCCAACATTTTATTATTGCATTTTTTATAGTTGGCAGGCTCCTCCTCATCTTCCTTCACCTTGATTAGCATATTCATCACATCATCCTTCGTCACATCTACGCCACCAAGTTGAAAAATTTCAACCATATCTATGTTTTTAATATCAAACGTATAACGCAAGCGAATTAAAATATCATTATTTGTCATAAGTTAGCTCCTTTCATACTGTGCTATTGTATCAAATAACACGCTTACCTGTTAACATTAATCAAAATCAGAGTATAAAATATAGTGCTGACATTCTAAACATTGAAATAAATAGCCTTGATGTGAGCCATTATTACGCAAACTAGCAGCAAGCTCCTCATTTGTATAACCATTATAATCTTCAAGCTTCTCAGTAACGCCCATCTCGACTAATTCACTCCAGCCAACATAACCAATAAACGCACAATAATCTGTACAATGGGCTAACCAATTATTTCCCTGCCAACTAACATAGCCTGGTGTTCGATACAGCACTTCATCTGTATAATCATTATTGAGAACAAGCTCGGAATTTAATAAATCTTGCTGAAATTGACCATCAAATTTTTGTGCAGCTAGTCCACTATGAATACAGCTTGGACAAAGATATTCCACCTCTTCAATCGCATAAATACCCTTTCTACAATAAATATCTACTTCCTGCTCACAGCAATCACAGACAACAATTTCTCCTGTTTCAAAAATATCGGATTGCATTGGATTTGGCATATATTTAAAAGTTGGTAACGATGTTTTCAGCTTCTTCTGCTCCTGAATAATACGTGGCAATAGCGGCTTAACATTCTGCGCATTATCCACCCAATATTTAATAGCACCGTATTTTTTCTGGTCTTTTTTATTGCTTAAGTCCATAACTGATGTAAAAAGCTGATAGGCCTCATCGTACATACGCAGCATACAATAAATTTCAACTAATATACGCAAATTTGCTTCTGTTGGCTCTGCCCCTTTGACCTTTTCCTTTAGCTCATGCATCGTGTTAATACATAGAGCATTAGAAGCATCAAATCCTTTTCTTTGATTATGCCATTGCGCTACAAGGCTTTCTGTCATATACATCACGCTCCATTCACCAAGAATGCGCATTACTTCGATTGAAGCAATGTGAATCAACTTGTTAGAAACAGTATATTCTCTTTAAAACGATTTTTAAATATATTCACTTTATAAAAAGATGCTTCATATTGTGATTATTCCCCACAGATATCTTCCCTATTTAGCCAGATTTCCGAAAAAACCATAGTGCTTTAAAGCATATGCAATTCCATCTTTATCTGAATCTTTTGTAACAAAATCAGCCACTTGTTTTAACTTTTCACTTGCATTGCCCATCGCAATCCCTATATCTACAAGGTCCAACATATCTATATCATTCTCACTATCCCCAAATGCGATACTTTCTTCTTTTGAAAGGTTGAAAATAAGAGCTGTTGGAATAGTATCTTCAACAGCTCCTTTTGATTTTATTCCACGTTTTTCGAGGTTTATTCTATGTTTTTCAGAATTTATTCCATGTTTCACTAAAGTTGAGATGTTTTAATGCAAATGCGCATCCATTTCATCAGCAATGTCTTCACCAGACATCGCTTTTGGATAATATGTAGGCCAATTATCCATTTCCTCCAACAGCTTTGCACGATCATCGCCAAAGTAAATGTGGAAGTGCCCTGCTGTTTTATCCGAAATAATATGATCACTAAATTGAACATATTTTGGTGCTTGTGAATGTTCATCGGTTTGCTTGAATATATAGCGAACCCCGCGATTCCCTTTTTCATATGTTAAAATTTCAAAGCCATCATATTCATATGTTCCTATAACTGCTTGTCCATCTATATAAAATGTCATTGTATTTTCTGTAATATCGATTTGTGTGACATCTGTTGCATAGCCAATTTTGTAATATTCCTTATACTCTTCAGCCGTTTTATCGCCATGATAAGCTTTGTGCTTCAGCACGCCATCCAGTGTACCATCTAGCAAATATGGATAAACAGATTGCCACTCACCTTGCCAGTTTGTTAATGGGCGATCTGTAATATCACTATCCTCAAAATAACCTTTAGAAATTTGTTTATCTTTTTCAGAGAGCTCACCATGATCATGGCCATGGTGGTCATCATCATGGTCATGGCTGTGGTCATGCTCTTCAGCTTCAGTAACCACTTCCTCCTCTTCTTGTGTTTTCTCTTGGCATGCTGCTAAAGTAAAAGCCATTGTAGCAACTGCAAATGGCATTAACCATTTTTTATTCATTGTTACTCCTCCTATAAAGCGTAATGTTTACGTTTTAAAACTATATAGTAATCGTTACTATTTGTAAACCCCCTTTTTTTCCACATCTACAAATAGTAATAATTACTATTTAATTTGACAAACACTTCATACTTTACTATATTATAAATCGTAATCATTACTTTTAGGAGTGTTGCAAAATGAAAAAAACCCCTGTTACCGTACTTAGTGGCTATTTAGGAGCTGGCAAGACAACTTTATTAAATTATATTTTGGCGAATCGCCAAGGTCGCAAGCTTGCGGTTATTGTCAATGATATGAGTGAAATTAATATCGATGCTCAGCTCGTGGAAGATGGGGGCTTTTCTCGTACAGAGGAAAGCTTTGTAGAGTTAACAAATGGCTGTATTTGCTGTACATTGCGTGAGGATTTACTTATTGAAGTAAATCGCTTGCTGCAAAACAAAGAATTAGATGGTATTGTTATTGAATCGACAGGTATTTCAGAGCCATTACCTGTTGCACAAACTTTAACGATTGCTGATGACTCTCTTAACATTATATTACATGACCGTTGCTATGTTGATGCTATGATAACGGTTGTGGATGCAGCTCGTTTTATGAATGACTATGAGAGCGGTGAAACGTTATTAGAACGTGCACAAACTGATGATGAAATGGATCAACGCGATGTATCTGATCTGCTCATTGATCAAATTGAATTTGCCAATATTATTATTATTTCGAAGGCGGATTTAGTTACGCACGAGTATATCGGTGCACTAAAAGAATTGTTAGTAAAATTAAATCCAGATGCCGAAATAATAATTGCGGCGAACGGACAAGTACCATTAGACAGTATTTTAAACCGTCAGCTATTCGATTTTGAAAAAGCAAGTATGGGCGCTGGCTGGATTAAAGAACTCAATCATGAACATGTTCCTGAAACGGAGGAATATGGGATATCATCCTTTGTATATCGTCGTCAACGCCCATTCCATCCCGAACGCTGGCATGATTGGCTAGCAAGCTTTCCTAGCGAAATTGTTCGCTCCAAAGGATTTTTCTGGCTTGCCGGTCGTAATTTTGCTGGTTTAATTTCTCAAGCAGGTGCATCTATTCAATTCCAAGCAGCAGGCCAATGGTTAGCGGATTTACCAAAATATATGCAGGAGATTGCCTTTACACAAGACCCTGATTTGAAATTGCGTTGGCATGAACAATTCGGTGATAAACAAAACGAAATCGTCTTTATTGGCATTGAGCTAGATGTTTCTGAAATTACGCAGCAGTTGGATAATTGTTTGTTAACTGAGGAGGAAATGCAACAGGATTGGCGCCAGTTTGTCGATCCATTGCCTGCTTTTGTTGCTAAATAGTAAATAGAGGGGGGATGTCCGAAAAAGTATCACTTTTTCAGATAACCCCCTGTTTTGAATTTTGGTTGGGCGAAATTGCTTGTCTTGCGTGCGAATTTCAATGTTTAACGTGCAAAATGAGCATCTTGCGTGCGAATCATTACTTTTGATCTAAGTCAAGTACAGCACTTGGCAATTCATCTATTGGAATTGGCTCACTAAAATATGCATAGCTATTTAAGGTAAAATATTAACAATTAACTCATCGATATTTGGAACTTCTTCAATCAATCCATTGTCTTTTAGCCAGTTAGCTGTTTCTTCCCAAGACGATTTTTCTTGTGTTGCAAACCCTAATTCACTTTTCATTTTAGGTAGTAAAATATTGATGCTTTCCATCTCAACTTCTTTATTTAAAGGGAAGTTTGCTTCATCTTGTTGATTGAGCAGAATTTGTAATGCTTCTTCACTGTTCTTTTCCATAAAATCGAACCCTTTTCTAGCTGCCCGCCAAAATGCTTCAATCTCTTTTTGTTCTTTCTCCCATGTTTTTTCACTCGTAACAGCGACTAATTCATAATAGCTTGGCACGCCATAATCTACTGGATTTATATAACCAACGTCATGACCTTCGCTTTTCAACTGTGGCACTTCATGGTTTACGTACGCACCAACGACCGCATCAACTTTTTTTGAAACTAAAGATGAACCTAGTTCGAATTCAACATTAACCATGTCTACTTTTTCATAGCTTCCTCCACTGTTTTCTACAATTGTTTTGATAATCGTTTCATTTAATGGGATTCCTGGATAACCAATTTTCTTCCCCTCTAATTCTAGTGGATGTTCAATCGGTTGATCTGTACGGAATACGATATGATTTAACGGTGAGCGAACGACTGCTGCTACCGCTTTTACTGGTATTCCCTCATTTGCCACTGCTTGAATGACATCTGGTTGATAATACATGCCCATTGTTACTTTCCCTGCTGCTGCAAGAGATAAAGGATCTGTTGGATTTGCTGGAAATTGAAATTCCACATCTAACCCCTCTTCTTCAAAATACCCTTTTTCTTTCGCAACATATAAATAACTATGTACTGCATTTGGATACCAATCTAACATCAGTGTCATTTTATGATATTTATTTTGCTCTTTGTCATTACTTCCTTCACTTTGACAAGCTACAAGCATAAATACAAACATCATACTTATAACAATACTTAAACGCTTTTTTATCATTACTTTTTTCTCCATTTCAAAAAATATTTTTCTATAATTAATACAACTATAAATAACGCAATACCGACGAACGATAAGATAACAATTGGCGCAAAAACACCTGCTCCATCAAATTGGGTCATCATTCTTCTACTAAAATAACCTAATCCTGATTGTGCACCTAGCCACTCACCAATTGCCGCACCAATGACGCTCATCGGAACAGCAACTTTTAGCCCTGAAAAAAATGACGGTAAAGCTGAGGGAACTTCTAATTTTAAAAAAATTTGACTTCTTGTTAAACCAAACGTTTGAAGCAATTCTTTTAATTCTTTATCGGTGGAACGTAAACCATCAAACATACCAATCGTAATCGGGAAAAAAGTTATCAAAATCGTCACAGCAACCTTACTCCAAATTGTATAACCAAACCATAGAACAAAAATAGGTGCTAACGCGATAATCGGAATCGTTTGAGAAGTAATCAATAAAGGATATAACGCTTGTTCTAAAACCTTTGAATAATGCATCGCTATAGCAATTGCAATTCCCAGCACAAGGGAAATCGCCAAGCCTATACTAATAACTGCAAATGTAGCAGGAAGATGATGCTGCAATAACACATCTTTTAAATCCCATAGTTTAATAGAAATTTGCGTCGGTGATGGAAGAATAAATGACACATCAATAAGCCTTGCAATGACCTCCCAAGTTATAAGCATCACGGAAAGTAATAGAACAGAATACATATATCTTTTCATTAGGTCACCTTCATTTTAAAATGATTGATTAGTTCATTTTTCAAATTGATTAACGAAGGCTCGTCTAATTGTTGTCTATTTCGTGGTCTCTTTAATGGTACTTCAATTTCTTCAATCATTTGAATTGGCGTGTCACTAATGACGAAAATTTTATCGGATAAAAATAATGCCTCCGATATATCATGCGTAATAAAAACAATTGATGATTTAGTTTCATTCCATTGTTCTAACAACCATTCTTGCATATACAACTTGGTCATTGCATCAAGCGATGAAAATGGTTCATCTAATAAAAGTAAATTTGAACCAGTTAATGTAGCACGTAAAAATGACACCCGTTGCCTCATACCGCCTGATAGTTCATGTGGGTATTTATTAGCAACATCTTCTAAACCAAAATCTTTTAATCTGTTTAAAACAAATTGTTTATCGTAGTCTCTGTTCTTTCCTTCAAGTGGTAACGCAACATTTTCAGCTACTCTTCGCCAAGGAATGAGTAAATCTTTTTGTGGCATATAGCCTACTTTACCTAGACGGTTCGTTTCTCTATCACCATTTAGAAAAATAGATCCCTCTGTTGGTTGTTCCAGCCCTACAAGTAGCCTAAATATCGTTGATTTACCTGTACCACTTGCCCCGACAATACTGACAAATTCACCTTTATTTATGTGAAAGCTTAGTTTATCTAAAATAGATTGCGGTGGATTATAATAAAATGATACATCTTTAAACTGTAGTGCATAATCATGCTGTTTATCCATACACATAACCCTCTTATTCAACGTTTTCCTAGATTAATCACTTCTTTTGTCGACATCACCATGCACGTCATGCTCATGAAAAAGCTTTAGTACAAATCACACCTCTGCAATTCCTCCTTTCATATCAGCTACGCCTCTTCAGTCACAATTGGATTAACAGGATTCGTTAACCATTATTTGATTTCAGTTACATCAACCTGTCCATTCATAATGAAACTACTATTATTCTCCTCTGTAATTTTTGGAATATACAAAAAAACCATTCCACTAAAATAGGGAATGGCTGAATAAATATACACATTATATACGTATAGTTCACCATTACTTCCCTACGCTAGTATGACCTAGATCAGGTTCAAAGGGTCAA
>NZ_PYWN01000071.1 GCF_003049505.1 Metasolibacillus meyeri | reverse complement strand
ACTTAATAAGTTAATACAGCCGTATTTAGTAGCTATTTCCTTAATACATATAAGAATCTCTTATTTTCTTTAATAAAGGCAATAGCTGCTCATTTTCCTTATCGTATTTCATGAATATATCAATTGCAGGTAACTCAAATAAATCAAAATCAATTATATTAAACCTCCCCTCCATCATCTCCTTATAAATAATGGACTTTGGTAAAAACGCCATCCCTAAACCGTCTTTCACAAAATGTTTGACAATATATGTTTGGGCAATTGTCATTGTACGTATAAATGGAAATTGCTTCTCTAGCAACGGCTCAATTAATGTCGCTTCTTTTAGATGTCCAGTAAACAAAGGATACTTTTCAAATAGCAAATGATAATCATGGTGTTCACCCGTTTCATCATCATAGCTGTCTAATGGCACAACAAGCTGTAGCGGACTGGACATAATTTTCTCAGCATGTATGAGATGCTGACTACTCCTGCCAATGCCAATACTTATATGCACTTGATTAGCTAAAAGCTGCTCATCCATTTGCTCTGAATCTACAACAGTAATTTTAATTTCATATTCTTTTTGCTCCATTAAAAATTGATAAATAATATGCGGTAAATTTGTTTCCACTAGTAAAGGAGATAAAGCAATTGTAATATTTTTTCTATGCTGATTTGCATAAAACAATGTAGCTCGCTTGCTATCCTCTACTTGCTGTAGAATCTCCTTCGCCTGTTTTAAAAAGAACTTCCCTTCTTCCGATAACCGTATTTTCGTATGCTCTCGCTGAAATAGCTTCACTTGTAAGCTTTCCTCTAGCAGTTGAATATGTACTGTAATACTTGGCTGAGATATAAATAACTTTTCAGCAGCCTCACGAAAATTCCCCGTCTCAGCAGCAACGACAAAAGACTGAATCCATTTTAACTCCATTCCGCACCTCTAATTAGTATTCTTAATCACTTCGATTAAATTTAATTAATTTCTTTAATTTAATAATTATTTTACAGTGATATTAACAAAAAATATGGAGGGTTATCAAATGGAACATGTAATTTTGTCTTTTCAGCGTTTTGCGGAAATAGAAGCAAAAAATAGTAGCTCATTATATTATTTTTGGTGCAATCACATCATACAGGATGAAGAAATACTTCAATTACTCACAAATATCCCTGCCTCACAGCCAAAGCCTAATTTATTCTTTGCCTCTTTACAATTTTTACTTATGAAGCATGATGATGTGTTAAAGAAATACATGCCATCATTTGCAACACATCCCTTTGCAATAGAAGATAGCTATTCTGCGTTACAACAATTTGTAAAAACATATAGACAAGAGCTTCTTCATTGCTTTCAAACAAAGCGCGTGCAAACAAATGAAGTGCGTCGCAGCGCTTATCTATATCCGATTTTTAGCGATATTGCAAAGAGAGCACAAAAACCTTTAGCGCTAATCGAAATCGGTACAAGTGCCGGGCTTTTATTAAACCCTGATAAATATCGCTATGAGGTGAAACAGGGAGACTCTGTTATTCATTACGGAGACCCAAATAGTCAAGTATTACTGAAGTCCGAGAATTTAGGAGATGTTTTAACTAGCTGTAGTAACTTTCAAATCTCTCATCGCTACGGCATTGATTTAAATGTTTTACACCTACAAAACGAAGAAGATTATATGTGGTTACAAGCTTTAATATGGCCAGAGCATAAAGAGCGCCGCGCTCTCTTGCAACGAGTTAAGATGATTCATACAGAAGTGCCAAAAACACTTTTAAAGGGGGATTTGCTACAACTACTTCCCGTCATCAGCCAAAACATTTCAAATGCACATCAAATTATTATTTTTCATACACATGTCGCGAATCAGTTTTCAGCACAATTAAAAGAAAATTTCCAGCAAACAATAATGCATATAACGAAAAACAAACCCATTTATCATGTGTATAACAATATGTATGATGAAAATATTCATGTTGACTATTTAACGTCGCAAGCTACTGAACAAATCCGTCTACTTCCGAAAGCAGGAGGTCACGGAGAGTTTTTCTCTTGGTGTTGAAAGCAGTTCACGTTTTGTGAACTGCTTCTTCAATAGCTGTAAGTGCTTTTTTCACTTTTTGTAAGCTCTCAACAGATGTGCTTTGTCCAAAAGAAATTCTAAAAAATTGACGTGCTGCCTCCATTGCATAGCCCATTGATAAAATAGCTTTTGTACCTGAATCACTATGAATATCGCATGCGCTTCCAGTAGATATACCAATACCTGTTTCATTTAACTTTAACAAAACATATTGCCCTTCTACTTTTTCCATGATTACGCCACAAATATTTGGCAATTGCGCCTTTGACTCAATAAGTCGACAGCTTTTCGGTAAATTTTCCTTTAAAAATTGACGTAAGCTTTCATAATGATTTCTTTCATAATGATATTCTTCAACTGCTGTAGCAAAAGCGACAATGGCTGGCGTATCTAATGTGCCTCCGCGCAATCCTTTTTCATGTGTAACCCCCGGCACTAAAGGCGGCACACGTAGCGCTGGATTTATATAAATGGCACCACAGCCTTTAGGACCGCCTATTTTATGTGCTGAGACAGTCAGTGCATCTACATGTGCTTGAAGTGACAATTTACAAAAAGATTGGACACAATCAACATGCATGAATATGTTGTTCTCTTCCGCAATATATGCAATTTCTTCAACAGGCTGGATGGCACCTATTTCTGAATTAACATGCTGGATTGTAATAACAGCTGTATCCTCACATATAGCCGCACGCAATTGTCCAACATCAATACAACCATCCTGCTGTAAAGCTAGCTTTGTTATTCGATAGCCCATTCTTTCCAACGTATTTAATGCTGCATGGACAGATGTATGCTCAGCTTGTGATGAAATAATATGCTTACCTTTCTTAGAGGCTAATGCTAATGACAAAATCGCTAGTATATTGCCCTCTGTTCCACTTCCCGTAAAAATAATGCCATCTTTATTCCTATTGAGTGCTTGTGCAATCACCTGTCTTGCTTTTTCTACGAAATATTGTGACTGCCCTCCTAAATCATGCAAACTTGCGCTGTTGCCATAATACCTTTTAGCCACTTCACAATATGCTGCAAGTGCTTTTTCTGTCATTGGTGTCGTCGCTGCGTAATCTAAATAAATCATATTTTCTGCCCTTCTCTCTTATTTAAGTCTTGTTTTCTTCTTTATTTTATGTAAAGATATGTGTCAAGACAACTGTAAAGAAGGTATTGTTATGTATATAAAGACAGATGTTCTTATTATCGGCAGTGGTATTGCAGCGCTTCAAGCAGCCCGTATACTCGGGAAACATTTTCATGTACAACTTGTAACAAAGTCCTCGATTGAAACAAGCAGCTCTTATCGGGCACAAGGAGGCATTGCTGCTGTTACAGCGCAGGCAGACAATGTACAAGATCATATCCATGATACATTGCATGCAGGTACATTCCACCATATGACATCGAATGTTGAAACATTGATAAAAGATGGGGCACAGCTAATCGACGAGCTATTACAACAAGGGCTTCCTGTTGACCGTCATCTAAACGGTGAGCCTATACTCGGCTTGGAAGGCGCACATAGCCATAATCGTATTTTACATGCTGGTGGAGATCAAACAGGCAAGTACTTTATTCATTATTTACTAAATCAGCTTCCTCCAACGGTTACAATAAATGATTACGAAACAGCGTATGAACTATTACTAAATAAAAATGGCGAATGCATCGGTGCATTAACGTTAGGAAAGCAAGGAACAAAATGCTACCTCGCACATCATATTGTTATCGCATCAGGTGGTGCAGGTGCGCTGTATAACTGTACATCTAATTTTCCAACAAACACTGGTGACGGTATTGCACTTGCCTATGTTGCAGGTGCGGCTATTAGCGATATGGAATTTATGCAATTTCACCCTACTCTATTATGGTGTAACGGTGAAGCAAAAGGTCTTATTTCTGAAGCTGTGCGTGGGGCTGGAGCTATTTTTGTTGATTCGCAAAGGCAACCTATTATGAAAGGGCGTGATTTAGCGCCTCGCCATATTACAGCACATACGTTATTTATGAAACGGCTTGATGGAGAAGAAACTTTTTTAGATATTTCCATGATTGAAAAATTCGAAGAAAAATTTCCATCTATTACAAAGCTATGTGTTGATAACGGTATTACTTTTCAAGATGGCTTAATTCCTGTAGCACCAGGTAGCCATTTTTTAATGGGTGGCATTATTGCAAATAGCTTCGGACAAACTTCTATCCCCTTTTTATATGCGATAGGAGAAGTTGCTTGTACAGGTGTGCATGGAGCAAATCGCCTTGCCAGCAATTCATTATTAGAAGCAATCACTTTTGGAGAGCGCATGGCACACAGCATTATTCAGAAAGGCTTGCACCAACAAAATTTCATCATTAAAAAAAGCAATTATGACAGAGCTATACCGCATTTGTTCACTAAAGAGCAGCTACAACAAAAGATGTTGGAAACATTAGGCATAGTGAGAAATCCTTTAATGATCTATGAATTCTTACAACAAATTCCACCTTTACACACACTCCTTTCTGTAAATAGAGGAACTTTAAAGCTGGAACAAGTGGAACTTTATATGATGCATATTGTAGCAAGGTTAATGGCAGAGGCTGCGCTAGTTCGCACAGAAACACGCGGTGCACATATTCGCACAGACTATCCTAGCACGGATGTAAAATGGGCGAATCGCTGGGTTGTTTTTTCACAAGGACAAATGGAAGTGAGGAATTCTTTATATGAACATAATCAAACTCGAGGAAATGCTGAAGCAGTTTTTCAATGAGGATATAGGAGATGGCGATTTATCCAGTGAACTTATTTTTTCGCCTACACAACAAGGAGCCTTTTCCTTTTATGCGAAAGAGGACGGTATTTTTTGTGGCGTGCCGATTATTGAGCATGGTTTCCGGTTGCTTGATCCATCTATTGTTATTACTTTACATAAACAAGATGGGGAATCTGTAAAAAGCGGTGATTTAATCGCTCATATGCAGGGCTCTCTTCAAAAGCTTTTAATCGGTGAGCGTGTCATTTTAAACTTAATTCAACGAATGTCAGCAATTGCTACAGCTACGCAAAGCGCTGTCAAGGAAACGATTGGTACCGAAACAAAAATACTTGATACACGTAAAACAATTCCTGGTTTACGTATGCTTGATAAATATGCGGTTCGTATTGGCGGTGGCTACAATCACCGTAATGGACTTTACGATGCAATTATGCTGAAAGATAATCATATTGCTTTTGCAGGGAGTATTACAAAAGCGATTGAATCGGCTCGTGCAAAGATTGGCCACACGATCAAAATTGAAGTAGAAATTGAAACAAAGGCGCAGCTAGATGAAGCAGTTGCTGCTGGAGCAGATATTATTATGTTTGATAATCGCACACCTGCCGAAATACGTGATTGGCTCCCTTCTATTCCTAGTCACATTGCCACAGAAGCTTCTGGCGGCATTACACTTGAAAATTTAAAGGCTTATGCACAATCTGGTGTGCAATGGATTTCTCTTGGCGCACTTACACATTCCGTGCAGGCCTTCGATATTAGCGCACTTGTTCATTTGAAAGGAGAAAATTGACTTGTCAAGCATTAGTTTATTACAACAAACATCGTTATTACCTGAGCATTATCGCACATTATCTCAAGATGAGATGGAATCACGTATTGCAAAAATCAAACAAGATTTAGGCGAGAAACTTTTTATTCTTGGGCATCATTATCAAAAAGATGAAGTTATCCAATTTGCTGATGCAACGGGAGATTCTTTACAGCTTGCTCAAATTTCAGCAGCGAATAAAGAGGCGGAGCATATCGTATTTTGCGGTGTACATTTTATGGCGGAAACAGCAGATATGCTCACAACAGATGAACAGCATGTTTACTTACCGGATATGCGCGCAGGCTGTTCGATGGCTGATATGGCTGACATTTATCAAACAGAGCAAGCATGGCCTATTTTGCAAAAGCTATTTGGTGATACGATTATCCCATTAACTTATGTTAATTCTACTGCTGCCATTAAAGCTTTTACTGGTAAATATGGTGGAGCATGTGTTACATCATCTAATGCGCAAGAAATGGTCAAATGGGCGTTTACGGAAAAACAACGTATTTTATTTTTACCTGATCAGCATTTAGGTCGAAATACCGCTTATGACCTAGGCGTTCCACTTGAAAATATGGCTGTTTGGAACCCGCATACGCAAGAGCTTGAAACACAACAATCGCTTGAAAACATTCAAGTAATTTTATGGAAGGGGCATTGCTCTGTACATGAAGGCTTTACCGTCCAACATACAGCTATGATTCGTCAAGCGCATCCTGATATGCGAATTATTGTTCATCCAGAATGCAGTCGTGAAGTTGTAGCGGCCGCTGATGATGCAGGGTCTACAAAATACATTATTGATACAATTAACAAAGCACCAAGTGGTTCCTCATGGGCGATTGGTACAGAGATGAATCTTGTACGTCGCATCATTAAGCAGCACCCAGATAAACATATCATCTCTTTAAATGAAAATTTTTGTCCTTGCTTAACAATGAACCGCATTGATTTACCACATTTATTATGGTCTTTAGAAAGCATTGCAAATGGTCAACCACAAAATCGTATTCAAGTCGATAAAAACACTACTATAGAAGCACAAGCTTCACTTGACCGCATGTTAGCACGTGTTTAATTTTAAGAGGCTATCGGGTTTTCCGATAGCCTCTTAAAAATGCCATAGTTATTAACAAATTTCCACTATGGTGCAGGAGGAAAGTCCTGATTTGCCCATGAACTAGC
>NZ_PYWN01000070.1 GCF_003049505.1 Metasolibacillus meyeri | reverse complement strand
TGACCATTTATGCATTTTATTTTTATTACAAAAAAGACAAAGAAGAAGGTTTAAGCAGCAAATGCTTAAACCTTCTTCTTGGGCTACCAACCGTTTTTTTCCTTGCAGGGAAAATTTTAAACTCTTTATTATCATAAGAGGAAATCTTACTATGGATACAGTGTAACACTAACATTACAATTTAACAATCAATTATTACAAAGATTACACAATATTTTTTTTGATAGTGCTTATTTTTTCTTTTTATCCCTTGCTACTTCTAGTAAAAACAGCGGTAGCGAAATTTGTCGTTTTATGCGATGAGGTTCCTTCATTAAACGATAAAACCATTCCATCCCCACTTTTTGGAATGCTTCTGGCGCACGTTTTACATTACCCGCCAGCACATCGAATGAACCACCTACGCCTTGATAAATCGTTGGATGCAACTGATCGCGATTCGCATTAATCCAATTTTCTTGTTTTGGTGATCCCATTGCGACAAATAGTAAATCGGGCTTCGCCTCATTAATTTTAGCTAATACTTTATCGTTATCTTTTTCATAACCATCCTGTGTTCCTACTATATTAATGTTCGAATACAATTCTTGAAGCTTATTGGCTGCCTTTTCCGCAACCCCTGGCTTACCACCGTATAAAAAGATGGGCTTACCGCGCTTTGCGGCTTCTTCACATAAGCGCATCATCATATCAACACCTGTCACGCGCGATGTAATTTGTCCTTTTTGAATTTTTGATGCAAGAATAACACCAATCCCATCAGGAATTTGAAATTCTGCATTGTTGAGTAGCTCCTTTAGGGCAGGGTCTTCCTTCGCTTTAATAATCTTCTCTGGATTAATGGCTACGATTAAAGACTTTTTCTTTAATTCGATTTGCTCAAATACGATTGGCAGCAGTTCATCGTAGCCTTCTGTATTGACCTGTATGCCTAGTACGGTTTCTTTCATTTCACATTGTCCTTTCCTTTTTACCTTTCCTCTATAATAGTACATGTTGTATGCGGATGGTAGTTGTTGATGATATGCATGGAAAAAGGAGAGATTCACACGCATCTCTCCTTTTATAACTGGATACTAAATACTCCGCTTGTAGGTATCGCTCTATACCCTCCAGCTTAGTGAATTCAACGCTTTTTCTGATTAATAACTACAAGCTTTCAGCATTCAATTGACAAATATTCTTCTCTGGTTCACATAGTTTTGCTTCGGCAATGACGGCTTCTTCATCTAAGATTCGTTTTAAGCGACCTTCGTAGGCAAAGTATTGCTCTTCTGTTAATTCAATTTCGCCCAGCTCTCTAATGTAAGGATTCGTTCTTCAACTGTCATGCGCATTATAGTCCTCCTTCATTTAGCAGTATAGATATTTCTCCACTTCCTCAATACTGCTAAATTCCAAACATTTTTCCATCAACTGTTCCAACCTTTCGTTGCTTAAGTGATGAATACGTTGCTCTAATTCAGATGGGAATGGGTGAAATTGCTTTTTGAGTAGCTGCAATGACATTTTTTTAAGAGTATCCGTTACCCCTTCTTGTCTTCCTTTTTCTTCTCCTTCTTGTCTTCCTTCTTGTCTTCCTTCTTCCCTCGCCTCTTGCTCGCGTAATTTCGCTTCGGCAATGGCGGCTTCTTCATCTAAAATTCGTTTTAAGCGACCTTCGTAGGCAAAGTATTGCTCTTCTGTTAAGCTGAGCTCTCTCCATTCTGTCATCGCTTCAAACAGTTGCTCATCCTTCATAGCAATCGCCTCCAGCTCTTTATAAATATCTTCGTAGATTTCCTTTTCTTTTCGATGGTTAACTACACCTAATAAGAGAAGCCATCTTGCGAGTACATCATTCCATGGGTCTAACTTTTGTTGTTTCCAATCTTTTAACAGCTTTTGAATTTCTATAAAGTGAAACTCCATGACATCTGTTAATAATGTTTTTTCGGTATCCTCGTATAAATGGTAGGTTGTATGGAATTGTTCTGTTTGATCAAACAAATCAAAATTCATAATATTAATTGCAATAACAGGGTTCAGTTGTTTATATGCCATTCCTTTACGCATTGTTTGAGCATATACCTTTGACCAATAATAGATGGTGCGTTTTACCATATCATATTGATTCGTAAATTGAATTTCAACGTTAATCCATTCATTTGTTTTCGTTTTCACTAATAGATCGAGTCGGGATTGCTTGTCTTCTTCATACTCCCCACCAATCTCTATATTTTGAAAGGAAATATCTGTTATGATATCTCGTCCCGTCCGCTTTAAAATTGCATTCAAAAAGACAACAGTGATTTCTTTGTTTTTTTCATTACCAAACAATTGTTTAAACGCATAATCTACCTTCAAATCCATCAGTTTTGTCAACGGAAGTTTCAAAAGTGCTCGCTTATTCACTGTTTACCTCCTATATTTTTTTCATTATTATATCATAAAAAAGTGTTATAGAAGCAGGCTCACACCTGCATCCCATAACACTTTTATACAATCTTTAGTTTTTAGCATCTCCAAGTAAATGGAATTGATAGCCTGCTTGCTCCCAGCTTGTACGGTTTAAGCAGTTTTTCGTATCGAATACAATTTTATTCCGTACTGCAAATGTTTGCGGATCCAACGCTTTGAATTCGTTATGGTCTGTTAAGCATAATAAAATATCCGCAGCAGCCACAACTTCCTCAAAGCTTTGTGTTTGTGTCGCATGTTTGTTTTCTTTAATATGTGGATCGAATGATACTACGTTCAAGCCAAGCTTTTGTAATTCATCAATAACGATTGTCGACGGACTTTCTCGCATATCGTCTACATTTCCTTTGAATGCTAGACCTAGTACACCGATTGTAGCACCTGCAATTTTATTGTCGTTTAATATAGCCTGTGTTTTTTGAGCTGTGTAGCTAGGCATACTGTCATTCGTATTACGGGATAAATGAATGATTTCTGCTTGTCCTCCACCAATCTCCACTAAAAACCATGGATCTACCGCGATACAGTGACCGCCAACACCTGGTCCAGGGAAGTGAACATTCACACGTGGATGGTAGTTTGCAAATTTAATTGCCTCCCAAATATTCACATCTAGCTTGTCAGCCATTTTCGCTAACTCGTTGGCAAATGCAATATTGACATCACGATACGTATTTTCCATTACTTTCACAAGCTCTGCTGTTGTCGCATCTGTTAAATGGATTGCTCCTTCAACAAATATTTCATATAATTCCTTCGTTAATTCAGCCGACTTTTCGTTAATGCCACCAACGATGCGGTCATTTTTTACAAGTTCCTCAAAAATGCGCCCCGGAATTACTCGCTCTGGTGAGTGTGCTACATAAATTTGTGTACCGATTTCTAGCCCTGACTTCACAAGCTCTGGTAACATAATGTGCTCCACTGTTTTAGGCGGAACTGTCGATTCTAAAACAACTAAATTTCCTTCTTTAATATAAGGTACAATTGAAGCTGTCGCTTTTCGTACATATTCTAAGTTCGCTGTATTATCTGGATTAATTGGCGATGGTACCGCAATGATGAACACATCCGCCTCTTCTGGTGTTGTCGATGCTGTTAATACCCCTCGGTCTACCGCATTATTTAAACGCTCCTGTAAACCATCCTCTTCAATATGTAGCTTCTTTTCCTGAATGCTTTTTACTGCCTCTGGATTTAAATCTACGCCGTGCACTTTCACACCGTGATTGGCAAACATTACTGCTGTCGGCAAACCGATATAACCTAAGCCAACAACACAAATTGATTTTGTCATGCTCGTTACTTCCTTTCATATATAAGAGCGAATGTATATTATCAATAGACGCTTTTTCAACAAAATGGTTCGAAAACCTACTGCTTTACAGTATACAACTTTTTGATGCCTTCTGTGAATAAAAAATGATTGCAATTGAAGAAAACGCCAATAGAAAGGGGAAAAGCGTCAATAAATTGATACAAGCCCTCAAAAAAACAAAAAAGGCGTCTCTTGTCAGACACCTCCACTATCTACGCCCTGCATCCAGCAATGTTAACACAGAATATGCCTGCTGCATATGTAGTCGCATAACATATTGACTTGCTTGCAATAAAATATTCGCCTTTGTGAAATTCATTATTTCCTTCGCAATGTCCGCATCACGAATACGCGATTCAGCAGCTGTTAAATTTTCCGCTGTGTTCATCACATTATTATATGCATGCTCCATTCGATTTTGGTAAGCACCCATGCGTGAACGTTCCATAGATACTTTATTTAGTGCATTATCCAGCTCTCCAATAGCCTTGTCTGCATTTTCACGCGTTAAAATGTCCGAATCATCAAGGCCGAGACTTGTTGAGCTCATCCCACCTATATATAAATCAATCGTTTGTCCAGAGTTAGCACCAGCTTGAATTTTGATTGGTGTGTTTTCATGGTCACCATTTAGCAACTTCTTCGTATTGAATTCAGTTTGCCCCGCTGAGCGAGTAATCTCTTCTTTTAGCTGTTGGAATTCTTGATTGATAAGTGCTCTATCTGCATCTGTCATCGTATCACTCGCTGCTTGGACAGCCAGCTCACGCATTCGTTGAATCATCGCATGTGTTTCATTTAATGCGCCCTCTGCTGTTTGCACGAGACCAATACCATCTTGAATATTTTTTCCTGCCATATTTAAACCACGAATTTGGGCACGCATCTTCTCAGAAATTGCTAGCCCCGCTGGATCATCCGCTGCACTATTAATTCGATAGCCTGATGAAATGCGCAACAAAGCTTTGTTCGATGCAGCATAATGACGATTCATATTATTAAGTATAGAATAACCAACTGAACTCCATTGACCTAGCATACGTAACCCTCCTTAACGTTTTTACTTATATCGGTGCTTTTAGTGGAAAGTTTACCCCACAAGTAACGACTAATCTTAAGACATGTAAAATTCTCCTCTAATCGTTAACCTTCACTTGATTGACATTTGTCTTATTACAAGCTATCACAAAAAAACACCTTTCTATATTTCCATGAAAGGTGTTATAGCATATCCCGCTGCTCTAAATGCCAAACTAAATTGTAAAACATTGCTTCATTACGTTCAGTTAATGCATAGTCGATTAAACGCTCTGCATTTTTCCCTTCCAGCTCACGAATAATGGAAGAAGCTTCATGCTCTGACTCCAATGTATCCTCTATCACTACATTAGCTGCCTTTTCCTCAATAATCGGCAATAAATAATCATAGACATTGGATATAAGTAGTAGCTGATAAAGTGGTATACGTATAAAACGACTACCATTTTGGAATACGAAAACATCCGAAACATTTTCGATCTTATATGTTTTTAAATTAACGATCATTTCTTTTCCATCTAAAGGAATAAAATGAAACAATTCATCCTCCTTTATGATTGAAAGATGCTGATAAGCAAAAACAAGACATAGCTTTTTGCCAGCCATTTTCGTATATAATGGCTTCATAAACTGAATGCGAATCACATTCACCCTCCTTAAACATTTCCGCTTTTATTACAGTTTATTTTCTCCATTAGATAGCGATTTCAAACATTGTTTGTTTTATGTTTGGAAATATGATTTTTTAGGTTATTTATGTGTCAACTGCCAGCGTAGCTGTTGGTTTTTTTCGAAAGGGAAGTTTGTTGGATATTTTTATTGTTCATTGCCACCCTCCTCCATTCGTTAAAGCTGCTTATTGCGTAACTGTTGAACCTTTTCGAAAGATAAGCCTATCACTTTTATGATAAATTCATCACTTGTTCCTTCTTTAATCATATTGATGGCCGTCTGTTCTAATGCCCGCTCTAGCCCTTTTTCTATTCCTTCCTTAACTCCTGCGGCATGCGCATCTTTCTTCCCTGCTTCTTCATCCAAAATATACTTCAAACGAGATTCATAGGTAATTCGAGATTCGGGTGTTTGGCTTAGTTCTTCCCAAACACCAAAAGCATGTTGTAAATCTTTATCATTCATAGCTAGCCTCTCCAATTCTTTGTAGATTTGATTATAAACATGGTGCTTGAAGACAAAATCAATTTTGAGGTCAAGCACCTTATTTTAACGGGATGTGTCGTAATACTTTTTTATTTATTTTTTCTCCCTTGTATTTTGACATATTTACATTTGTGCATACTGCTTACGTTTACTTCGTTTTCGGGGTATAATGGAAAGAACGACTTTTTTAGGGGAGAGACTACTATGGCTTTATCAATATCTGATGTAGCACGCCGCTATTCGGCGTTTATTCGTCAGCAACTTGAAGAAATGGAACGTTTATTGCAGCCGTCATCTGTAGAGGATGAGGAGCTCGTGCGTCGCGCTGTTTTTTCTGTCCGCAATAAATCCGTGCTTTTTGAGCGCTTTCTACCGCAAAAAGATGTACTGTTCACTGTTGTTCAAGATGTGCGTCCTGCTGAGGTAACTGTAGATTTTGGGCAACATCTCATCATATGTACATGTCCCCAGCAAAATTGCTGTCGCCATAAGCTTGGCGTTGTTCTTGGACTTTATCAGTATTTAGGCTCCGTTCAGGAATGGACAAGTAAATGGCGGGCACAAAAAAATGTTCATTTAAAATCTTTAGCTACAGAACGGAACCCTGAAAGCTGGCAGCGTATGGTGGACGAAGTCATGCAGCATTCGTTGCTTGGTGCGAAAGCGATTGAAAGCTACTCCCTTTCTGCTTTGTTAACGACTACACATTCAAAATTACAACGTTACACGCCACTTGAGCGTGAATGGCAACCTTTATTTAAATTATTTATGGAGTTTGCTGTTTTAAATAAGCTCTGGGCCCATTTAAATCATACAAACTCATCTATCAATAACTACTATTTTGAAGCTGCTATGAACAGTCGACTTGAAACTATTCATACAATTGTTTCTGAGCTAGGCTCAAAATCACGCCTGTTTGCAACAGATCCCTTTTATGATGCGATACAAGATAGTATACGTGAGCTTCTTTTCGAAAGAAGTGGGCAGCCACAAATACGTTTTCAATTTTATTTAGCCGTTTGGACGAATATTTTCAATGAAAAAAATCGCTATATGAAAGAGTTATTTTTATTAGAAAAATTGCATATAAATAGTGATTTCCCAATGGATATTAACCGAGCGCTGTTTTATGTTTTGCTAAAAGATAGTGAAAAGCTGGCAGAACAATTACTTCATTTGGATAAGTCACAACTCACGTTTTATTTACCTATTGCAAAGCTTGCATCTAAGCATTATATGGAAGGACTTCAATTATTATTAAAGGTCATGCTACCATGTTTAGAAGATTTTATTCACGCTACACTGACGCCGCAACAGCGCCCGCTATTTATTAAAGAAATAAATGCACTTTATTCAATGATTGAGCTTTCCGAGCAGGAGGCTATTACCCTTTATCAAGCATTCGGTCGCTATGGTATACAGCCTTATGCTGATTTTTTACTGCACAAGGCACGTTATGATGAATGGGTCGCCCTTCAACAGTTGTACCCTTCTTCCATTAGCCATTTAGAAGCACGTGGTTTAAAAACAGTTATTCAGGAGGCACCAGCAGCGGCATTGCCACTTTATCATTACTATGCGCTAGAAGAGCTCCGTCAAAAGTCACGTATGAATTATAAACAGGCAATTCGTATTTGGAAATCGATGAAAGGCATTGCTAAAAAGGCTGGTAAAATGACGTACTGGACAAATTACATGCAAACAGTGCAACAAAAATATAAACGTTTGCGTGCATTACAAGAAGAACTGGACAAAAGCAATCTCATTTAAGGAGTTTTTTATATGATTGACACATTTACATCACCTTTTGTAAAGTTGCTACGCCTAAAAGTTACCGAGCTTCAAAATGGCTACTATTCCATAATAGCTTTACACGATGATGGTTTAATCTCGCCTCCAGAAAGCTGGGTATCACAGCTTTTTTATAAATATGAAGCAAACTTTTACGGTCTTACTGTACCTTTAGATGAACGCGATATTACATTATCAGCTGCTGAGCTTTTAGATGTGCTATCGCCGTCTTTGAAGCACCCTTTACTTCACATCATTGGAGCTGATATTGCATCTGAGACATTACTTGAAATATTTCACCAGCTCGTTCCACAATGGACGAGTAGCACGCTTTGGCAAACAGCTTCTTTTCATGAACAAATGCTACAGTTTGAGCTAGATGAAGGGCAAATTTTAGCTACTGCTGCCACACAAAAACTTATAAATAATGGACTACAGCTTGAGCAAGTAAAAGAGCTTATACCATTTTTTGCAAATGGTGGCTGGCCACTTCAAAGTGAGCATCATGCAGATGATTTAAAAGTTGCCTTACGTTTGAGTGAGCCTGATGAAGTGAGCGAGCAATGGCTTTTAGAAACGATTATTATTACACCGACAGAAAAGCATTGGACGCCTGCTATACGTAAACGCTGGCTTCCAATTGCGGAGGCTCTTCCTGAAAAGTGGAAAGCTTTTTCAACTGATATTGCCGCGATTCAGCAACAAATTGCTGCATTACTACCATTGGACGATTTAACATCTGAAAGCTTTATTTATCATCCATTAACAGATGAACAAGTTAAACTTTTCCTACGCAATGATATTGCTGTTTTACAAGCACTCGGCTATGAAATTATTTTGCCTGCTTGGTTGAAGGAACTAAAACAATCGAAAATGCGTGTACAAGTAAGCGCTGGGCAGCTATCCACACGCTCCGTCGCAGGGCTGGATGACATTTTAACGTTCAAATGGCAATTTTCAATGAATGGTGAAAACATTTCTGCCGAGCAATTCCAAAAGCTTGTAGATGAAAAACGAGAATTTATGCGCATCGGCACTGAATGGTTTCGTATTGATGCAGCTTGGATGCAGGAAATGCGTGCACTGATGGATAAGGCAAGCAATGAGCAATGGACAGTAAAGGAGCTCTTGTTTAGAGAGCTACCCGAAACATTAACAGCACCAGATGAAGAGTTCGATGAAGATGATGCCGAGCGTGACGACCCGATACTTGCATTTGAAATTCAACAATCTCTACAGAACTATTTACAGCAGCTACAGGAAAAACAAGGACTTCCTAGCGTTCCTGTACCGCTACAATTAGAAGCAGATTTGCGTCCATATCAGCAGCAAGGCTTTGAATGGCTTGTCTTTATGCGTGAGCAAAAATTTGGCGCTTGTTTAGCAGATGATATGGGGCTAGGTAAAACAATTCAAACGATTAGTTATCTTTTGCATACAATAAATACACTTGATGTAACAGAGCCCGCAATTATTATTTGCCCTACTTCCGTTTTAGGAAACTGGCAAAAGGAGCTCGCACGTTTCGCTCCTTCTTTAAGCGTTTATACACATTACGGTGCAAATCGTTTAAAGGATGATGCACTCCATGCTGAGATGAAGCGCACAAAGCCTCAAATTGTAGTATCAACATACGGCACTATTTCGCAGGATATAGAGTTTTTGCAACACTTAAATTGGTCATCGATTATTTTAGACGAAGCACAAAATATTAAAAACATGCAAACAATCCAATCACGTGCTATTCGCAAGCTGCGTGGTGAGCACCACATCGCGTTGACAGGAACACCTGTAGAAAATCGTTTATCTGAGCTTTGGGCGATTTTTGATTTTATTCATAAAGGTTATCTCGGTAGCTTCGGGAAATTTCAAGAGCAATTTATTTTGCCAATTGAACGTGATGACTCTGAGCAATATAAGGAACAGCTACGAGCAAAAATCCAACCGTTTTTATTACGTCGTACAAAACGAGATTCAGATTTAATGCTAAACTTGCCTGATAAACAGGAGATACAGGAATTTTGCCCATTAACTGCTGAGCAGGCTGCCCTATACGAAAGCTATATTGAAGATACGGCAGCACAGCTTGAGCAGTTAACAGGTTTTGAAAAAAGAGGACGCATTTTAAAAATGCTAAATAAATTAAAACAGCTATGTAATCACCCTGCACTTTATTTAAAGGAGTCTTTTGATGATGCGGAGACGTTATTAAGCCGCTCTGTGAAGCTAAGACGTATTGTAGATTTAACGGCTGAAATCGTTCATAACGGAGAGCAATGTTTAATTTTCACGCAATACATTGGCATGGGCAATATTTTACAACATTGTTTTGCTGAGCTGTACAATATTGATGCACCATTTTTAACAGGTAGCATGCCTAAGCAACAGCGTGATCGCTTAGTTGAGGCATTTCAAGCAGGAGAATTTCCGATTTTTATTTTATCGTTAAAAGCAGGTGGGACAGGGTTAAACTTAACAGCTGCTAATCATGTGTTGCATGCTGATCGCTGGTGGAATCCCGCAGTGGAGAACCAAGCGACAGACCGAGCGTATCGTATCGGACAAACTCAATTTGTGCAAGTTCATAAATTTATAACAATTGGTACAATTGAAGAGAAAATCGATAAAATGTTAACAATAAAATCTGCTTTGTCCGAGGAGCTAATCCAATCAAGCAAATGGCTTACTGAGCTTCAAGATGATGAGCTACGCGAGCTTTTCACGCTTGATATGGTGCAATAAAAGAAATACGAGAAGCGTCCTATCTTTGCGCCAAAAGATAGGACGCTTATTTAAGTTCTCTACACTATTCAGTTGTATTTTTCTAAAGGACGTGCTCCTGCTATATTACTTGTCGCAGAAAAAATTTGCTATGTGGGTAAGAGATAGGTTTTTTCACTCCTTTCCATTGAATTTAAGATAGCAGTTAGTTTTGTGGAAGTTGTTTCTAAATATTGATTGGCAGTGTATCTTCTGGTAAAACAAAATTCTCTGTCACATGCTGACTTTCAGCGTTGGACTCCCCTCCCTCGCTGCTTGTTGGCATGCTTTGTTTTAAAGCATAAAATCGGACGCTTTCAGCAACGACATCCATCGTAAAAACACGATTATTTTCTTTGTTCATATAAGAGCGTGTATGTAGGCGTCCATTGATACCAATTAAAGAGCCCTTACCGCAATATTTTACAATATGCTCTGCTAGTCTTCCCCATGCGACACACAAAACATAATCTGCATCTACACTGCCTTTGCTATTTCGGTAATTTCGATTGATCGCTAATACGAAGCTCGTTTGTACTTTCGTATCAGATAATTGTCGTAGCTGTGGATCTTTTGTTAAACGTCCAACAAGTCCGATTTGATTCATTTATTCACCTCCTTCGTTAGCATTACTATACCTTATAGTAATTTGATTTGGCAAAATCTGAAAAATGATATTTGCTATTATTTCAAGTATTCAAATTTAAAATTTGAACGCTTTTTAATTTTTTTTTGCTTATTTTTATAGCTTCAATCCCTTGTTCCTTTAAGCTCGAAAGGAAATCTATACAAATATTAAATTTCGCATTTTTTGTATGTTATACTAAAGGAAAGGTGTCAAATAAGTCACTTTGAAACACTTCCTAATTGTAGGAGTAATCGTTTTTACAAATAAGCTTTAGCTATCTAAAGGAGGCTGCTTGCTTGAAGACATTTAAACTCATGGCATTTCACTTACTAAACGAAGACACTATACAGCCAATTCACATTATCGATGGATTGACAATCAACCTAGAGGATAGCCACCAAACATGGGTACTTGAGCTATTTATTCCAAATGAATACTACTCTATTTTTAAAACACTACAGGAAAATAATACTGTGTTCGACGCACATGCTGTTATTTCCTTTCCTGACAATGAACCAGCACCATTCTCTGTAATCGTTAGCACTATTACTGAAATCGGTGATCGCTTATCTGTGCTACTAAAAGGGTCAATCAAGGCTCGCCGTCAAAAGTATGCAGAGCAATTATTGCAGCAATTATTAGAAGAAGGCTTAACAAACGAGGAGTTATTGCAGCGCTTTCAGCATGATATGAAAGAGCGCCCTAAGCTAAATAGGCAGCAATAATCATAACCCATGCTCCATACGTAAAAGATTCATTCTTGATAAGGCGATGTTGTCTGAAAAGCATATACCTGACACATTGCTTCCGGTACAATAAACATACCTAACGTGTCACGTTTCAGACGACATCGTGCTTTTAGATGAAGTGATTCACCATACCAAAAAACCCAAAAGCGCCAGAAAGCACTTTTGGGTTTTTCTTTAACGGTTGTCTACATTGTTGCGGTCACGCATATCTGCTGGGTCCTCGATAATGTCCTCTTCATTTCCACGGCGTTCAATTACTCGACCGTCGTTATCGAGACCATCATTTGGTGCAATGCGGTCAACCTCTACGCCATTACGACCGTCGCGAAGTGCTGGCGGCACCGTGCTGTTAGGTGCACTATTGATTTCGTTATTGTAGCGTGGTGAATAGTTATTATCAATCACATCATCCACCCCACGACGAATTTCTTTTGCTGGTGTATCGTCGTTTATCGCATTACGATCACCCGTATTACAGCCAGCTAATAATGATGTAGCGAGCAATGCTGCTGCAAACAAACCTTTCCACATAAAAAATTCCCTCCCTTCTATCGACTCATCTGATCATTACTTGATCGTTTATTAGAGTACCCGAGAAGGAACGGAACTATCCAAAAAGTTTTATCTTGATTTAGCAATTTTTGTAACAAAAAATGGAGTTATTCAGAAAAATGCAAGTTACCTCTGAACAATAGAAAATCTCTTTTTAACCTTGTATACAGTGCACTTTCAATCAGTGGGAGACTTTCTGACACACAGAGTGTGTTTTTGTTGTTGCTGACGCTCGCTTGCACAACCCAAAACACTACAACTACATTTTCAATGTGGAGGCACAGCCTGTTCATACGAGATAAAAACATCAAGAGCTGTCTAGAGAGCAAACTAAAATATCACTCTCCAGACAGCCCTTTATTTCAACTTCTCTTTTAATAATTGCTCAACATATGCTGCTTCTGCTTTACAGTCATATTTGTAATTTGTGCCTAATTTCTTTTGCAGTTTTGCAATGGAGTCGATTTGTTTCTTCGTTGGCTCTTCTCCTAAAATTTTTGCCATTACTTCGTCCACTTTTTTGGCAATTTCATTATGAAATTCTTCGCTTACTAATACTTCGTGAGGTACTTTATCAAACCAAGCAGCATTTTCAGTAAAATACTGTTGCCAGCTTGCCATAAAATCTTCCATTGAAAATTTATCTTCATCCCAACCAATACTCGCTAAATAGAGCTCAAATGATATGGAAATTGATCGTGTAATACTTATCTTTACACCTGAAGACAGTTCTTTATACATAAAAATTTAAACCTCCTACGTTTAAAAAGCCAACCCCTCAAAACTCAACTTATCTATCTTATAATGTTTTCGCCATAAATGCAAATAGTACTAGATTATGTGAAAAAATTGCCTTTGTATCAGTGACGCCTTGACTAAATTACAGTCCAGATTTTTTACCTAATAGAAGATAACCTAAGTCGTCCTTAACGGTTAATTAACCTGATTCATACAGGTCTTCTTAAAAATCCTTGGGACTCACTGAATTAAAGTCATTATTTTGGTTGTTCTGGTCCTATTGCAAATAAAATATCCGTTTCGCATACTAGCTCGCCATCCACTGTTGCCACAGCATGCCCTTTGCCCATTTGACCACGCAACTTGACAAACTCAACCTCCATTTTCAGTTGGTCGCCTGGCACAACTTGACGTTTGAAACGGCAATTATCGATACCTGTTAAAAAGACGATGCGCCCTTTAAATTCATCTGAGCTTAACAGTGCAACACCACCTACTTGTGCAAGTGCTTCCACGATCAGAACACCTGGCATTACTGGGTAACCAGGGAAGTGACCGTTAAAAAAGTCTTCATTAATCGTTACATTTTTAATACCTACCGCACTTTTTCCTACTTCAACTTCTAAAATACGGTCAACTAATAAAAATGGGTAGCGATGTGGTAAAATTGCTTGAATTTGCTCTGCATTTAACATCAAAAATTCCTCCACTCCTATTTACTATTATGTATCTTTATCCAAAATCGATTCTAGAATTAAATGTCATGCTTTTATCCGTCCCATCGAGAACAGCAAAGTACTGTTGAAGGAGCAGAGCTGTCTAAAAATTATTTTGAGACAGCTACAATACGCTATTCTTGTCCTTCAATAATATCAAATATATGTTGCCAAGTGCTCCATTTTAGTGCATCGCTTGGCTCTCCGCCTCCAAGGAAGCCATAGCCAAACATAACACCACCTATTGCTGCACCAGCTAATAAAGCCAATACAAGTACAATACGCAGCCAAATTGGAATTAAACGTATTTGTACCCAACGTACCCTTCTAGGTCTTTCATTTGGCTCTGTTTCTTCGCTACGTCGGCTTCTTTTTTTGGGGGCTACATCTTGTTCATTGAATTCGTTCGTCATTTACTATACTCCCTTGCGCTTATCGAATACCGTTAATGAGCCCTAGCATTTGGTCTGCAAGTGTTACTGCACGTGAATTGAACTGATATGAGCGTTGTGTTGCGATTAATTCTGTCATTTCCTTAGAAATGTCTACATTCGACATTTCTAATGTTTGTATGCTCAAACCAATTCCTCCACGGTTTGCCCCTTGTAAATCCGTTAAAATATCTGCTTGGGTATAGCCAAGTGCTGCTAAATTAGTAGGTAAGCCGATATATGTGCCACTAACATGTTCCATCGTTTGAGGCTTTTGTAATTCCGTTACGGCTAAGTCTACTGTTATTACATCACCATCTGGATACGAAACATTGAGTTGACCATTAGGCGATAATGTAAAGCCCGTTGCAAAGTCTGGGAAGTAAATAGCATTACCATTGCTATCTGCGACCGCGTGTCCATTACCATTAACAAGCATCATTTGCCCATTTTCCATCGGAGATACATAAAAATCCCCTTGACGCGTATAAACCGTACGTTGACCATCACCATCAGGCATTAAAATATTGAAATATTGATTTTCCTTCGTAAATGCAAAATCAAGATCGCGGTCTGTTTGTTGTAATGAACCTTGCTTTTGATTTGCTTGAATTAATGAGACATGTGCTCCAACACCGTAACGAATACCTACAGGAGATTGTCGTAATGTCCTATCTAATTTATCGTTATTGTATTGCTGATAAAGCAGCTCTGAAAATTGTGCATCCTTTGTTTTGTAACCATGCGTATTGCTATTTGCAAGGTTATCACTAATTGTATCTAACTTTGTTTGTAGCTGTGTTAATGTATTTGTTGCTGTCACCATTGTACGTAGCATACAATCACTCCTCCGTTACACTTTTCCAATTTCATTTACTGCTTTTTCCATACTGCGATCATATGCTTGAAGAACTTTTTGGTTTGCTTCAAATGCACGATACGCTGTTAGTAACTCTGTCATTGAACGAGCAGAATCTACGTTAGATGCCTCTAAATACTGTTGATTTGTTGCAAATGTGACACCTGCTTGCCCATATGCTGATGGCAGTATTCCATCATCTAACATGCGATATAAGCCGTTATCCTGCTTCATTAAAACATCTGGGTTTTCTGAGAATGCTACACCAAGGACTGCAACCTGCGCACCATTCTCATCTAAAATCGCACCTGTGTTTGTAATTGTAATATTATCAT
The DNA here is from genome assembly GCF_003049505.1 of Metasolibacillus meyeri. Classification (GTDB taxonomy): domain Bacteria; phylum Bacillota; class Bacilli; order Bacillales_A; family Planococcaceae; genus Metasolibacillus; species Metasolibacillus meyeri. The sequence goes on along the minus strand of NZ_PYWN01000070.1, from coordinate 53,151 downwards.
TCGCTAGCTGAATACGCTCACCTGTATCAGAGAGCACATAAAGACCTTGTCCATTCACTAAACTGCCTTGTCCATCTAATGTGAAGTTACCATTACGTGTATAGGCCTCGCCACCTGCTGGATGCTCAAGGCGGAAATAAATTGCACCTTGGTTGCCAGATGCCTCGTCAATTGGCAATGTAATATCCACCAATGCTACATCTGTTGGCATATCTGTTTGTAATAGAGAACCTTGGGCATTGTTCGCAATTGTTTCTTGTAAGTAGACACCTGTTGTTAACGCGCCGATTGGGTTCAACTGCTTTAAACCTAAACCCTTCTCCGTTGGTACATTTGTTGTGCCCTTTGCAGATAATAGCATGTCTGGGAATGAACGAATTGTTGATTGATCTGCTTTGAAGCCTGGCGTATTTGCGTTTGCCATATTATTTGTCAATATCTCTGTACGGCGTTGCTGTGCAAGCATGCCCGAAGCTACCGTATAAAATCCTTTAAACATAAAGCACACCTCATTTACTATTGATTATTCCGCTGTAACACCTGCTGAACGGTCTATATTATTTAACATAATGCCTGTACCGATTGCTACACAATCCATTGGGTTCTCTGCTATAAATACAGGTACTTTTAGCTCTTCAATTAACAATTGATCAATGCCATGTAGTAGTGCGCCACCGCCCGTTAAAATAACGCCACGATCAATAATATCTGCTGATAGCTCTGGTGGCGTTTTTTCTAGTACATTTTTAGCTGATTGTACAATCATCGATACTGATTCATGTAATGCTCGCTCTATTTCTGTAGAGTGGATTGTAATTGTTTGTGGTAGACCTGTTACCATATCACGCCCACGAATCTCCATCGATTCATTGCGATTATTTGGAAATACTGTCCCAATTGTCATCTTAACATCTTCTGCTGTACGTTCTCCAATTAGTAATTTATATTCCTTTTTTATGTATTGCAAAATGTCATTGTCAAATACATCGCCTGCTATTTTAATTGACTCACTCGTTACGATATCCCCCATCGATAATACGGCAATATCAGTTGTACCTCCGCCAATGTCAACGACCATATTACCGCTTGGTTGGAAAATATCCATCCCCGCTCCAATTGCTGCCACTTTTGGCTCTTCTTCTAAATAAATTTTCTTACCCCCTGATTTTTCGGCCGCCTCACGAATTGCCTTTTGCTCTACACTTGTAATATTTGTAGGGCAGCAAATTAAAATACGTGGCTTCGATAAAAATCCTCGCACATTTAATTTATTGATGAAATGTCGTAGCATTGCCTCTGTCACATCAAAATCTGCAATTACACCATCTTTTAAAGGGCGAATTGCTACAATATTACCAGGTGTACGTCCAACCATTTGTCTAGCCTCTTCACCAACTGCTAATACTTTTCCTGTTTTTTTATCCATTGCTACAACAGATGGCTCATTTAAAACAATCCCTTTTCCTTTCACATGGATTAAAACATTCGCCGTCCCTAAATCAATTCCAATATCCTTTGAAAACATTCCCTTAGTTTCTCCTTCCACCGCTTCAATTCTTTACATACATCATTTATTTTTATGAGCTACTTAAATCAATTTCATTAGCTCCACACGCAACAAAAGTTTTTATCTTTCTTTTAAAAGGCTGTAAATATCCGCTTATTTAACAGTCTTTACAATATATTTAGTTATCTAGATTATTTTATCACAATGAGGAAGTAATTACACCCTCTTTTACGGTAGGTTATTTCCTGATTTTGTAATCCAAATCGATTATATCTTGAGGTAATTACGTCACGATTTTTTCGAGCTCACTTTTCATGTAGAAGTTAGCCTAAAGCAGTTAACTGACTGCAAGCCTCATCTGTGACATAGCTGAATCAAAATATAGAAAAAAACACCTAGATGAACATTCGTATCATCTAGGTGCTTTGTTCGTGTTGCTTCGATTGCCATTTTTTCTTCGTCGCTTCTCCACCTCGTAAATGACGGACGGATTTATGATAGGCTAAAATCTTTTTCACTTCCTGTGCAAGTGGCTCATTGATTAGAATAAGCCTTTCCGTCAAATCTTTGTGCACAGTACTTTTAGAATAACCTGTCATTTTAGCTAATGTGCGGACTGTTTCTTTAGTTTCGATGAGCAACTCCCCTAGCTGAACACAACGTCGTCGAATATGTTCGTGCACGTTCCCTTCCTTTCTACTTAGGATGTAAGAATGTGCCGTAGCTTAGTAGTATGTTTCTTCACCTTATGAGTCGTCCACACCTATTTAGAACTTAGAATGCAAGCAATTTTCTTGGATTGACTGGTTCATTGTTTTCCAACACTTCAAAATGTAAATGAATTCCTGCTGTCGGATTCCAATCATTATCCATTGTCGTTGCTAGTGGCTGACCTTGTATAATCTCATCGCCTTCTTTTACAACAATGTCCGTAACAGAGCTATAACGCGTTTCTAAACCATTTGCATGTTGTACAGTAATGCTATTTCCTGTGAATGCATCCATTTTCACTTTCGTCACAACACCACTCATCGCAGCGAGTACTTCAAATGGCTCATTGTTAATAGCAAGTGACATACCCGATGATGTTGAGAATGTTTGCTTAAAAACTAGCAACGCATTTTCACGTGTTTTTGCATCTGCAGAAAAATCATAAAAATCTTGCAGCACTGTCAATTGATTTAATAATGCTTCATCAAATGGATATTTCAAATTTTCCTGTGCTGTGTTTGTTTCAATAATTGGCTGCTGCTGTTGCGGAAGTTCTTCTGTCGCAACCGTTTCTGTTAGGAGGCGCTCTTCATTTTTCGTCACAAGCGCATTATAGCTGAATATAAGTGCTAATATGGCGAGTGCAATTCCCGCATAAATAGCTGGCCAAAACCATGGCTTTTGTTGTAAATTTTTTGGAGAAGGTTTTAAATTTTTTTCCTCTCGCATGTTCATCACCTCTGAAGCTAGTGTGAACAAACTATACAAATTTTAAACACACCTCATTACTTTTTTGTACAAACATTGCCAATTGTTGTTTGTGGATAGTAATGCGAGATTATTTCTTCAACTGTAGCACGATTTTGTGCCAGCTCATTTGCCCCGTATTGGCTCATTCCTACCCCATGTCCATAGCCTTTCGTTGTAATCGCTATATCACGGCCATCTTTTATTAATATAAAGTCTGTTGAACGCAATTGTAAAAGCTCTCTAAATTCACGTCCGCTAAATTGTTGTTTTCCTTTTACTGTTTGCACACGATTTGAACTATTTCGCTCAAGCTGTAGCGCTAAAAAATCATCTTGGGTCCAATTTGTTTGTAGCTTATCATTCAGCTCACTCACAGTCATAATAATCGTTTCATTGCTTACCTCTGGCGATGTTACGGATTGCAAATACGGTAGATCATGTCCACTGTAATTTTTCGCTGATTCTGTAGCACCATTCGATGAAGCATGAAACATCGCAGAAACCGGTTCTTCATCATATAGTATAATTTGATTAGCTGTCGCTTTTACGGCATCTGTTATTTTTTGTTCATACTGATCAAAGGCAGTTAACCATTTTTGCTGACGTACCTTCTCATCAATAAATACTTGATGTGCTGTTGTTGGCTTAATTGCTTTCTTCCCATAATCTGTATTGCGTATCACATAAGTACGCGCAGCAATTGCTTGTGCTTGTAATGCAACTGGATGAAAGCTGGCTGGCATTTCTGCTGCCACAACACCGACTAAATATTTCTCCAATGGAATGCTTTGTGTCTCACCTTCAACTGTAATCAAAATTTCACAAGGTTCCTGTACTGGCTTTTGCTTTTTATAATAAAGCAGCGGCACAGTAAAAAGAAAACAGATGACGATAACAATGATAAGTATGCTTATGTTTTTTTTCATACGACATGGTATGTAGTTTTTTTAAAATTTATTTGTAAAAAAGGAAGGTCGCTGTTATTCATTTTAAATTTTTAAGTAATGCTGCTTAAAAAATAAAAAGCTGTATGAAAAATGACGTATTAGTTAGTACGCTCTTCATACAGCCTTGCTCATATTATGCTGTTACTTGCTCTGTGCTATCTGTTTGTACAACGCTTATTTCTTCTTCTGTCACGCGCTCGATATTTGCACCTAATGCTGCCAGTTTTTCATGGAATTTTACATAGCCACGATCTAAATGATGTAACGCTGTTACGCGTGTGATACCATCTGATACTAAGCCCGCTAAGATAAGCGATGCGGCTGCACGCAAGTCAGTTGCCGCTACTTCTGCACCTTGTAGCGCGTTATTGCCTTCGATAAAGACAGAGCGCCCTTCGATTTTAGCAATCGCGTTCATTCGACGGAATTCTTCCACATGCATAAAGCGATTTTCAAATACGGTTTCTGTAATGATGCTTGTTCCTTCAGCTGATAACATCAATGCCATCATTTGCGATTGCATATCTGTCGGGAAGCCTGGATGTGGCATCGTTTTAATGTCTACTGCTTTTAATTCACCTGTTGCACGTACACGTAAACCATTTTCTTGCTCAGTAATTTCTACACCCATTTCACGCATTTTCGCAATTAAAGCTGTCATATGCTCTGGAATCGCATTTTCAATCACCACATCACCACGTGTAATCGCTGCTGCAACCATAAATGTCCCTGCTTCAATACGATCAGGTATCACATAGTGTGTAATACCTTTTAGCTTTTCTACACCTTCAATACGAACAGTCGCTGTTCCTGCTCCTGTTACACGACCACCCATCGCATTAATAAAATTGGCTAAATCGACAATTTCAGGCTCTTTTGCAGCATTTTCGATAATTGTTGTACCTTCCGCTAATGCCGCTGCCGTCATAATATTTTCTGTAGCGCCAACGCTTGGAAAATCTAAATAAATTTCTGCACCTTTTAATTTTTCAGCACGCGCTTCAACATAGCCATGTCCAAAAGAAATCTCAGCACCCATTGCCTCAAAGCCTTTTAAATGTAGCTCGATTGGGCGCGAACCAATCGCACAACCACCAGGTAACGCAACACGTGCAAAGCGATTACGAGCAAGTAAAGAGCCCATCACTAAAATAGATGCACGCATTTTACTAACAAATTCAAATTGCGCTTCACTCGACAAATCATGCGCCGCATTAATTATGATTTCATTGTCACCCAAACTATATTGTACATCTGCATTTAAGCTTTTTAATACCTCACTAATTGTATATACATCAGCTAAAGTTGGAACGTCTTTAATGATATTTTTTCCTTCAGAAGCTAATAAAGATGCTGCTAAAATAGGTAATACAGCATTTTTTGCGCCTTCAACTTTTACGCTACCTTGTAAAGTCTGACCACCCATAACGATAATTTTCTCCACAATTCGTCCCTCCAAATCCCATTCTCGTAGACTTACTATTTTATTTAAAAGTTCATTAATCTTTTTTATCCAAACACTGCTAATAATACAGCTATAACCCAACTTAATCAAGCATCTAATTCACTATTTTGTGTCGAATTTTGGCTTTATTGTTCATACTACATATTACGCACCATATGTATAGTTGGTGAATCAGATGTTGGATACTTTATATGCGCTACTTCAGCATATTTTGTCAACCGAAGTCAATGTGATTTAGCAATGCTTGAGGAAGCACTTTCCGTATCTTTCAATACATTTCGACACAAAATTTGTCTTTATTCAGCAATTATTTTTGCATTAAAGGCAAACAAGCAAATTACAAGGACTGCCATCACAGAACATGACGATTTTAGAGGAATTTTTTTAAATTACTCAAAAATTTAGGTAGTGATATCTTAGACATAATTGATAATAAACTGCTTATTTTATACACGAAAATCCAAGATGTTAAACATTTTTCCATCAATTGCCCAGGAAATATATACTTTGTAGCGAAAAGTAACGGATTACTTTCCCCTACAAGTCATATAGTGTATTTTATTGGAAAATGTAGACTAAACTTCTTGACCATTGAGAGAAAGTAATGAAGAAATTAGAAACTGCTGAGCCGATAACGATGCTAAATAAAATATAGACGAGTTGAATTTGGAATGTTCTACCTTTTTTGAATAGTTGGTCAAAACGAAATGCTTGTAATGCATAGAATGCCACAGCAATGAAGAAAATATGCGAGGCAAGACCGAAAAGTGCCTGTTGTCCTATTTCCGTATAAAAATCCATCTCTCCCTAAACTCCTTTATGAAAAAAGTTGTTTTCTTACGAAAAATGCCAAACATGATGTTGTAGCTCCTTGATTTAGTAGATGCTTTTGTTTATTGGCGGTTTTCGCGGTTTTATTAGCGCTTTTTTTGGTTTTATTGGCGATTTTCATCATTCTATTGGCGCTTTTTCTAGTTCTATTGGCGCTTTCACATTTTGTGCGCCTTTTCGCTCAATTAAAAGGGCTGCTTGAAAAGCTATGCTTTACAAACAGCCCTCACTTGAATTAGATGTTACCCTCATGAACGTTGATACGATTCAACGCACGCTTTAACGCAAACTCAGCACGTTTGAAATCAATGTCATCTTGTTTACTTTGCAAACGACCTTCTGCTCGTTTTAATGCTTCTTTTGCACGAGCTACATCAATTGAAGCTGCACTTTCAGCTGAAGGAGCTAAAATTGATACTTTGTCAGGACGAATTTCGATGAAGCCGCCACTAACAGCTACATAATCAGTTGAACCATCTTGTTTTTTTAGCTTTACAGCGCCAACTGCAAGAGGTGCAACCATAGGAATATGGCCTGGAAGTACACCCATTTCCCCTGAAACTGTTTTAGTGACTACCATTGTTACTTCAGAATCGTATGCTGGGCCGTCGGGAGTGACAATACTGACTGTTACTGTCTTCATATTATTTTCCTCCTCGCCGTTAGAATTAAACCTCTACGCCCATGCCTTTTGCTTTTTCTACTACTTCATCAATGCTACCAACTAAACGGAAAGCATCTTCTGGTAAGTGATCCCATTTGCCATCAAGGATTTCCTTGAATGAGCGAACAGTTTCTTTAACAGGCACGTAAGAACCTTTTTGACCAGTGAATTGCTCCGCTACGTGGAAGTTTTGAGATAAGAAGAATTGAATGCGACGAGCGCGCTCTACTGTTTGCTTATCTTCATCAGATAACTCATCCATACCTAAGATGGCGATGATATCTTGTAACTCACGATAACGTTGGATTGTACGTTGTACGCCAGTAGCAATTGCATAGTGCTCTTCCCCTACGATTTCTGGTGATAATGCACGAGAAGTAGACGCTAATGGGTCAACTGCTGGATAAATACCCATTTCAGATAATTTACGCTCTAAGTTCGTTGTTGCATCTAAGTGAGCGAAAGTTGTTGCTGGAGCTGGGTCAGTATAGTCATCGGCTGGTACGTAAATCGCTTGAATCGAAGTTACAGAACCTTTTGTAGTCGATGTAATACGCTCTTGTAATTTACCCATTTCTGTAGCAAGTGTTGGTTGGTAACCTACCGCAGATGGCATACGACCTAATAGGGCAGAAACCTCAGAACCTGCTTGTGTGAAACGGAAAATGTTGTCGATGAATAAAAGTACGTCTTGACCTTGTTCATCACGGAAATATTCAGCCATTGTTAAACCAGTTAATGCTACACGCATACGTGCACCAGGTGGCTCATTCATTTGACCAAATACCATTGCAGTTTGATTAATAACGCCAGAGTCTGTCATCTCGTGGAATAAGTCGTTACCTTCACGTGTACGCTCACCTACACCTGCGAATACAGAGATACCGCTATGCTCTTGTGCAATGTTGTTGATTAACTCTTGAATTAATACAGTTTTACCTACACCGGCACCACCGAATAGACCGATTTTACCACCTTTAATATATGGTGCTAATAAGTCTACTACTTTGATACCTGTTTCAAGGATTTCAACTGTTGTAGATAATTCATCAAATTTTGGCGCTTCGCGGTGGATTGAATCACGGCGAGCTGATGCTGGAATTTCTTCACCTAAGTCGATTATTTCACCAAGTACGTTGAATACACGACCTAGCGTTACATCACCAACTGGTACTGAAATAGCTTTTCCTGAGTCAGTTACTTCTGCTCCACGTTGTAAACCATCAGTAGATGACATTGCAATTGTACGAACAACATCGTCACCTAAGTGGATTGCAACTTCTAGAGCTAAAGTAGTTGGCTCTTCATTTGGACGTTCAATCTTAACAGTGATGTTGTTATAGATTGCTGGTAAGTGGCCGTTTTCGAATTTAACGTCTACTACCGGACCCATTACTTGTAGAACTTGTCCTTTGTTCATGTTGTGTATCCTCCTATCGTATTCTTATACAAAGTCAGTGAAAGCGCAACCTATTCTAGGGCTGCAGCTCCACCAACGATCTCTGTAATTTCTTGTGTAATAGCTGCTTGACGCGCACGGTTATATTGCAATGATAAGCCATCAATTAAATCAGATGCATTATCTGTTGCATTACGCATTGCCGTCATACGTGAAGCATGTTCACTTGCTTTTCCGTCTAATAAAGCACCATAAATTAAGCTTTCTGCATATTGTGGAAGTAATACTTCTAGAATTGCTTCACCAGATGGCTCGAATTCGTATGCAGCGCTTGTTGTTGAAGTGGCAATATCAGTTAACGGAAGAACCTTTTTCTCCGTTACTACTTGAGAAATAGCACTTTCGAAGTGGTTATAGTACATATAAAGTTCATCATATGCGCCATCAATGAACATACCAACAGCATTACGAGCGATTTCTTTAATATCAGCAAATGTCGGTTGGTCAGGAAGAGCAACAACACTACTAATAACATTTTGATCACGTTTTACAAAATAATCACGCGCAACACGACCTAGCGCAAAAATAACATATTCGTCTTTTGATTTATGACGTTCGTTAATTGTACGTTGAACCTGACGCAGAATGCTTGAGTTGTAAGCACCTGCTAAACCACGGTCAGAACCAATAACTAAGTAAGCAGTTTTTTTCACAGGACGAGCAGTTAACATTGGATGTCCACTGTCTTTCGTACCTGCAGCGATAGCGCCTACTACTTCTTGGATTTTTTCCATGTAAGGAACGTATGCTTTTGCGTTTTGCTCTGCACGACGTAATTTCGAAGATGAAACCATCTGCATTGCCTTTGTGATTTTTTGCGTGCTCTTTGTAGAGTTAATACGACCTTTAATTTCGCGTAAGTTTACCACTGGTATTTCACCACCTTCTGTTATTTAATCACAATCCATTATTCTCACCGCATCCGCAAGCTTTCGCCTGCGGAGCCTAGATGAATGGTTCAACTCAGATTACTCTGATTTAGCAAAAGTCTTCTTGAAAGCATTGATTGCTTCAGCAAGATCTGCATCAGCTGGAATATCTTTTGTTGTACGGATATGATCTAATACACTTGTGTGGTTTGTATCTAACCAGCTTAAGAGCTCACCCTCAAAACGAGTAATGTCGCCCACTGGAATATCGTCTAAGAAGCCACGAGTTAATGCATATAAAATAACAACTTGTTTTTCAACTTTTAACGGTTTGTTTAAGTCTTGTTTTAAAACTTCAACTGTACGTTTACCACGCTCTAATTTAGCTAAAGTCGCTTTATCTAAGTCAGAACCGAATTGAGCAAATGATTCTAACTCACGGAAAGCAGCTAAGTCAAGACGTAATGTACCAGCAACTTTTTTCATCGCTTTGATTTGTGCTGAACCACCTACACGTGATACAGATAAACCTGCGTTAATCGCTGGACGTACACCTGAGTTGAATAGATCAGATTGTAAGAAAATTTGACCATCAGTAATCGAAATTACGTTTGTAGGAATGTAAGCTGAGATATCCCCTGCTTGTGTTTCTACGAATGGTAATGCAGTGATTGAACCATTTTGGTAAGTTTCGTTTAATTTCGCAGCACGCTCTAATAGACGGCTGTGTAAGTAGAACACATCACCAGGGTATGCTTCACGACCTGGAGGACGACGTAATAATAATGACAGCTCACGGTAAGCAGATGCTTGTTTTGATAAGTCATCATATACGACTAATACGTGTTTACCTTGTAACATGAATTCCTCTGCCATCGCTACACCAGCAAATGGTGCTAAGTATAATAATGGTGATGGTTGAGAAGAAGAAGCAGTTACAACGATTGTGTAATCTAAAGCACCGTTTTTACGTAATGTTTCAACTACGCCACGAACTGTAGATTCTTTTTGACCGATTGCAACGTAGATACAAATCATGTTTTCACCAGCTTGGTTTAAGATTGTATCGATTGCTACAGATGTTTTACCTGTTTGACGGTCACCGATGATTAACTCACGTTGACCACGGCCGATTGGTACTAATGCGTCAATCGCTTTAATACCTGTTTGTAATGGCTCATGTACTGATTTACGTGCCATTACGCCGAAAGCTGGGCTTTCGATTGGACGAGTTTTTGATGTGTTGATTGGACCTAAGCCATCCACTGGTTGACCTAATGAGTTTACAACACGACCAATTAGTTCTTCACCAACTGGAACGCTCATAATACGACCTGTACGACGAACTTCATCGCCTTCTTTAATGTCAAGGTACTCACCTAGAATAATGATACCAACGTTTCCTTCTTCTAAGTTTTGTGCCATACCCATAACACCGTTAGAGAACTCTAAAAGCTCTCCAGCCATGACGTTGTCGAGGCCATGAGCAAGAGCAATACCGTCACCAACGCGGATAACTGTACCTACTTCGCTTACTTGTAATTCAGATTGGTAGTTTTCAATCTGCTGTTTAATCAGACTGCTGATTTCTTCAGCTTTGATGCCCATGTATGTTCACCTCTCACATTTCTTAAAATTAAACAACTAATGTACGCTTTAAACCTTCTAGCTTAGAAGCTACTGTGCTGTCATAAATATAGTTGCCGATTTGCACACGAATCCCACCAAGAATTGATGGCTCGAGAATATTTTTAATTTCTAGTTTGCTTTTTCCTACTAGCTTCGCAAATGCAGCAGAAATCTCTGCATTCTCAGCCTCAGTTAAAGCACGTGTTGAATAAACTGTCGCTTCTGCTGCACCACCTGCTGAAGTGGCAAGAGCTTGGAACTCTTCCGCTACAGCAACGATATCGCTAATACGTTGTTTATCAACTAATAATTGAACTGTATTGACTACTGCTGAATTAGCATTCACTAAAATTTCAGATAGCATTTCTTTTTTCTTTGCAGAAGAAATTTTAGGTGCGTTTAATAGCTCCAATAAAGCTGGTGTTGCTTCGATTGCTGCTGTTAATTCTTTTAAATCTGCACTTACTTCTGCAATACTTTGATTTTTGCCAGCTAATTGAAACAATGCTTCAGCATAACGCTTCGCTACTTGACTCATTTCGCTTCGCCTGCCTTCGCAATCGTTTCTTTAATTAATGCGCTGTTGTCAGCCTCAGAAATTTCTTTACCAAGCACTTTAGATGCTGCAAGAACTGATAATGATACAACTTCTTCACGCACAGCTGCGATTGCTTTTTCTTTTTCGTTTTCGATTTCACGCACAGCCGCTTCTTTTAAACGAGCTGCCTCTGCACGAGCTGCTGAAATAATTTCATCACGCTGTACATCGCCTTGTTTTTTAGCACCTTCTACGATTGCTTGTGCTTCTGTACGAGCTTCTTTAAGAAGGCTTTTTTGTTCTTCTAATAATTGGTGCGTTTCTTTGCGCGCTTTTTCAGCTGCATCGATTTCGCTTGCAACTAATTCTTCACGTTGTTGCATAATACCCATTAATGGACCCCATGCAAACTTTTTAAGAAGAAGCATTAAAATAACAAATGTTGCTAGTGTTGCAAGGATGTCTCCACCATTAAAATCACCAGCTGCACCTAATACAAGATCATTTACTAACACGATTGGTTCACTCCCTTCAAGAGCTTGTTCAAAATCTATACCATGTAATTCTTTAATTTCAAATTCAATGTTGCATTATTCACATAGTTTTATGCGAATTTCATATAGTACATCAATTACGCCTCGGCGTAATTGCGTCCAGATTTTTTCGAGTACGCTCGAAAAGCCCCTCTACTAAAATCTGTGACATCCGCCGGAGGCTTTATCATGATTCAGCCGATGTTTGGACACCATCTAAAATAAAAGCAAGATAAGCATTCGTCTCGTCACCTGTGAAGGTAGGAGTTTTCTGCTGAATCCTGATAAAAGGAATGGCGAAGTAGTAAGTCTGGTGAACTTTTCTTCGCCATTGACGTCGTAAGTAGTAATTATTGATTCATTACGATGAATGCTACTACTACACCGATGATTGGAAGGGCCTCAACTAATGCAACCCCGATAAACATTGTTGTTTGAAGAGCGCCACGTAATTCTGGTTGACGAGCGATACCTTCTACTGTTTTTGATACGATAAGACCGTTACCAATACCTGCACCTAGTGCACCTAAACCGATTGCGATTGCTGCTGCTAATAAACCAATTGAACCTGTCATTGTTAAATTTCCTCCTTGGAATATGTGTTTTTTTTATTGTGGTTCAAATACCGTGAAATTCACGGAATTTATAATTAATGGTCGTGACTCACTTTGTGTGCCAAATAAACCATCGTTAACATAGTGAAAATGAAAGCTTGGATAAAGCCGATGAAAATCGAGAATCCTTGCCATGCGATAGCTGGAATAACCATTCCGAACCATCCCCAAATGCTTGCACCTGCAACAGTTGCAATTAAGCCAATTAAAATTTCACCTGCGAAAATGTTACCGTAAAGACGTAGACCAAGTGTTAATGTATTGGCAAACTCCTCAATAACTTTCAGCGGGAACATCCACCACATTGGCTTTAAATAAGTGTTCTTCGCATAACCACCAGTACCATGTGCTTTAATACCATAGTAATGAGCTAATAGTGTAACCATAACAGCTAATGTTAATGTTACTGTTGGGTCAGCTGTTGGTGATTTCCACCATAAGTAGTGGTCATAAGTAATAGCGAACGGTAATCCGAGTAAGTTTGCTACAGCGATAAACATAAGTAGCGTAATCCCTAACACGTGGAATTGACCACCCGTTTTCCAATCCATATTACTTTTAATAATCCCTTTCACGAAGTCCATAATCCACTCCATGAAGTTTTGCATACCTGTAGGCTTTAGTTTTAGGCTACGTGTAGAAATAAACGCGATTAAAAATACAACTACAGCCGTAACAATTAACATCAAAACAGTTGATTTGTTAAATGTTAATACATAATCCCCAAATAGCGATAGATGGAATTCTGGATTTTTATGATCCATTTTTGCATTCACCTCTCTTTCGTTAAGTACACTTTAGTGTTGTTTAGCAAGATGTACAATTCTCTCGATAACAAGAAAAATGTACGGAAGCATTAGCCCAATAACTGTGCTAATCAGATGAAAATGTTCTGGCAACGACATGGCGATTGCGACTGCTGCAACACCTGAGCCAAAGCGTAAGGCTGTGCCTAAAGATGATGCCTTTCTTCCCTCACTAACAGAACGGTCAAATTTGTCCATCCGTCGAACTAAAATCCAAAAGTTATATGTACCAAAGAATGCACCTAAACCTATTCCTGCGAAGATGCTAGCATATGGCGTAAAAGCCCATCCTAGTACACAGAGAGCAAGCAAAAAAAATAACACTTTCTTTTGCTTGGTGAAAATGTAATGCAAATCTTCCATTGGCAGTAAGTCTCCTGAATTTTTTTCGAGTAAAGAATCGATGCTGATTAGTAAGTGCTTCCAAAATGTAGTGAATGCACCACAGTTACGAGGTTAAATTAAATATGTAGCAAGTTTTGACTTTGAGTAAATTTCTACATACAAAAACTTTAACCTTTATGGACATGTATCCAGACGCATCAAACCGTTGCAAAGTTTTCTTCTGCGACGAGTCATCACAGGAGTGCAATTAACAATTGGCTTTCAATTGTTAATTCAGTAGAAACTTGATATAATAAGTGCTTCAAAGTTTGAAACCCTTATCATTCTTACCCTTTGTTAGCATACAATAGGCGATATTTGATGTCAATTAGTAATGGTGAAAAACTTCACAATCACCCCAATGTTGTCAAATTGTCGACAAATTTGTGAAATTGGGTTTTATGCATGAAGTTTATCCAAACTTCTTATATTAAAAAACCATTTTCTTATTATTGTTTTGCTAAAAACTCAATAAGTGCCTGCACAATTCGCTCTGATGCATGACCATCACCGTATGGATTTGATGCTTGTGCCATCACCTTATACGCTTCCTCGTCAACGAGCAATTCATTCGCTAAATTGTAAATCGTATCTTCATTTGTGCCAGCAAGCTTCAATGTACCTGCTGCAATCCCTTCTGGTCGCTCTGTTGTATCACGCAACACAAGTACGGGCTTGCCTAATGAAGGCGCCTCCTCCTGCACTCCACCAGAATCCGTCAAAATCATATATGAACGAGCTGCAATATTGTGGAAATCAAATACTTCTAACGGTTCGATTAAATGAATGCGTTCATCATTACCTAGCACATCATTGGCAATTTCGCGCACAACTGGGTTCATATGCACAGGATAAACAACCTGAATGTCTTGGTGCTCTGCTAATAAGCGCTTGATTGCACGGAACATGTTACGCATCGGCTCACCTAGATTTTCACGGCGATGTGCTGTTAATAAAATCATACGGTCTGTGCCTATTTTCTCTAGCACAGGATGACTATACGTTTCACTAACTGTTGTTTTCAATGCATCAATCGCTGTATTTCCTGTCACATAAATCGCTTCAGCTGGCTTATTTTCACGTAGTAAATTTCCCTCTGATTGCTTTGTTGGTGCAAAGTGTAAATCTGCCATCACACCTGTTAACTGACGGTTCATTTCTTCAGGATATGGTGAATATTTTTGACCTGTTCGAAGCCCTGCCTCCACATGTCCAATCGCAATTTGATTGTAAAATGCAGCTAAACTACCGATAAATGTAGTTGCCGTGTCCCCGTGTACTAAGACAATATCTGGCTTCGCTTCTTTCATTACTGCATCTAGTCCTTGTAGCGCGTTTGTTGCAACATCTACAAGCGTTTGTCGATTCTTCATAATATTCAAATCATAATTCGGTTTAATTTTAAATGTTTCTAGTACTTGATCGAGCATTTGACGATGCTGAGCTGTCACTGTCACAATTGACTCTACTTGTTGATGCTTCTCCAGCTCTAGTACAAGTGGCGCCATTTTAATGGCCTCTGGGCGCGTACCAAAAATCGTCATTACTTTAAATTTCCTCATTACGAACTCTCCAGTCTATAAAATAATAGTTGACATAAGAAATTAGTATGCAGTTGCCCCAAAACTATTTTTCAGACAGCTCCATACTATTTCGTTTTTTCACTATATTATTTCGTACCGAATAAACGATCGCCTGCATCACCTAAACCAGGTACAATATAGCCGTGATCATTTAATTTTTCATCTAATGCCGCAATATAAATATCTACATCGTCATGCGCTTTTTGAATAGCTTCTACACCTTCTGGAGCAGCAATTAAGCACATAAATTTAATACTTTTCGCGCCGCGCTTTTTCAAAGAATTGATTGCTTCTACAGCAGATCCCCCTGTTGCTAACATTGGGTCTACAATAATAAAATCACGTTCTTCTACGTCTGCTGGTAGCTTCGCATAATATTCAACAGGCTGTAATGTTTCTGGATCGCGATATAAACCAATATGTCCAACCTTTGCTGCTGGAATTAACTTTAAAACACCGTCTACCATGCCGATTCCTGCACGTAAAATCGGAACAATAGCAAGCTTCTTACCGGATAGTACTTTCGATTTGGCTGTCGTTACAGGGGTTTCTACTTCAATTTCTTCTAATGGCATTTCACGCGTAATTTCAAATGCCATTAATGTTGCCACTTCATCTACAAGTTCACGAAATTCTTTCGTTCCAGTGTTTTTGTCACGAATATACGTTAATTTGTGCTGAATTAATGGATGGTCGAATACATATACTTTGCTCATATGGCTCTCTCCTAACTGTTGTTAATCTAGATAAGTATAACAAAAAAAGCATAAGCTGTGTTGTAGAACATGAAGTATGAAGAGCCTGATTTGAAAGGAAGTTTTGCAAACCCACTTGAAAAATTTGCAGCTATAGTTAGTTAAGTAGGAAATTTGACAATATATCAGTGGAATTTCATAGTTTTGGTGAACTTCGCTAACATAGTAGTGAGGCTTTTGTTTATCTGCGGTTTTCGCCAACTTATCTGCGTTTTTTTAATTTTATCTGCGAATTCCATCAATTTATCTGCGGTTTTAAAGTTTATCTATACTTTATCAGTACTTTTTAAAATTCACCTGCGCTTTATACAGAAAAAGAGCAGTGGCGTCAAAACATGCCACTACTCTTTTTTATTATGCGTATAATGGGAATTTATCTGTTAATTCTTTTACGCGTGCTTTTGCTTGTTCTTGTACAGCTTCATCCTCAAGATTTTTTAATACTGACGCAATGATTAAGCCGACTTCCTTCATATCTTCTTCTTTGAAGCCACGAGATGTTACAGCAGGTGTACCAATACGAATACCCGATGTCACAAATGGTGATTCAGTGTCATAAGGGATTGTGTTTTTATTTGTTGTAATGCCAACTGCATCTAGTGCATGCTCAGCTACTTTACCTGTTAAACCAAGAGATTTTACATTTAATAACACGATGTGGTTATCTGTACCGCCTGATACGATTTCTACACCTTCAGCGATTAGCGTGTCAGCTAATACACGTGCATTGGCTTTTACTTGCTTTGCATAGTCTTTGAATTCTGGCTGTAACGCTTCACCGAATGCTACCGCTTTAGCAGCGATTACGTGCATTAATGGACCACCTTGGATACCTGGGAAAACCGATTTATTTAATTTTTGCTCCCACTCTTTAGAAGCTAAAATTAAACCACCACGTGGACCACGCAAAGTTTTATGTGTTGTTGATGTAACAAAATCAGCGTATGGCACTGGTGATTGGTGCTCACCCGCTGCCACTAAACCAGCGATATGCGCCATATCTACCATAAAGTATGCACCGATTTCATCTGCGATTTCACGGAATTTTTTGAAGTCGATTTCGCGTGGGTATGCAGATGCACCAGCAACGATTAATTTCGGCTTATGCTCCAATGCTTTTTGACGAACATCTTCATAATCGATTACATGTGTATCTTCTGTTACACCGTACTCTACAAAGTTATATAAAATACCAGAGAAGTTTACTGGTGAACCATGTGTTAAATGACCACCGTGAGAAAGATTCATACCAAGTACTGTATCACCTGGCTCTAAAATTGTATGATACACAGCCATATTTGCTTG
Organism: Metasolibacillus meyeri; assembly: GCF_003049505.1. GTDB lineage: Bacteria > Bacillota > Bacilli > Bacillales_A > Planococcaceae > Metasolibacillus > Metasolibacillus meyeri. Next base: position 35,801 of record NZ_PYWN01000070.1, on the reverse strand, counting down.
CGCACCAGAGTGCGGCTGTACGTTTGCGTATTCAGCACCGAATAATTCTTTAATGCGATCGCGTGCGATATCTTCCACTACATCGACATGCTCACAGCCACCATAATAGCGTTTGCCTGGGTAACCTTCTGCATATTTATTCGTTAATACAGAGCCTTGTGCTTCCATTACAGCTTCTGATACGAAGTTTTCAGATGCGATTAATTCGATATTCGCTTGCTGACGCTTTTTCTCTGCTAAAATACCATCTAATACTGCCTTATCTTGTGCTGCTAACTTTTCAAATGCCATGTAAAATTCCTCCCAAAAGTAAATTATTCATATTGTGCACGCACGCCACCAATTAATTTCGGGCGTGTTGTTGCTACTGTTACTACTGCTTCACCTAGCGTTTTCACTGATGTACGGATTGGTACAGCTACTGCTTTTAAATGCATGCCAATTAATGTTTGACCAATATCAATACCAGCATGTGCTTGTACATTCTCTACGACAACAGGCTGTCGCATTTGCGTGTGAGCATAAGCTGACATAGAACCTCCAGCCGTTTTTACTGGAACAACATGTACGGGCTCTAGCCGATACTTTTCTGCGGCTGTATATTCTAATGTTAAGGCACGATTAATATGCTCGCAGCCTTGGAAAGCTAAATATAATTCATGGCGTTCAGCAAACTTTTGTAGCTCTTCATAAATAACTGTTGCTACATCCATTGCGCCCGCTGTTCCGATAAGCTCTCCGATGACCTCGGATGTTGAGCACCCTACAACAAATAATTGCTGTGGTCGAAACGTGACTTGCTGCTCTAATTCGCCTAACAATATGGATAGAGATTTATGCAAATCATTTAAATTTGTCATTTATTACACTTCCAGCTCTGAAATCTTTTCCACACGACGTGTATGACGCCCACCTTCAAACTCGGTGCTTAACCAAGTTGAAACAATTTCACACGCTAGCCCTGGGCCGATAACACGCTCACCCATAGCTAATACGTTGGAATCATTATGACAGCGCGTCGCTTTTGCCGAAAATACATCATGCACTAAAGCACAACGAATTCCTTTTACTTTGTTTGCTGCGATTGACATACCAATACCCGTACCGCAAATTAAAATCCCTCGATCAAACTTCCCAGAGGCAACACCCTCGGATACAGGCTTCGCATAGTCTGGATAATCAACTGATTCATCAGCTTGTGGTCCAAAATCTTCATAACTAATACCTAAATCACCTAACAAAGACATAATTTCACGACGTAAATTATTCCCTCCATGGTCAGAAGAAATTGCAATTTTCAATGAAGTTCCCTCTTTTCACGATATATTCATTAAACAGTGTATCATTTATTGAATGAGAAAAACATTCTTTTCAAGCATACCAAAAAAACTTCCAAATGAAAACACGAATATTCTAGGTGGATTTTAACATTAAAGTTCATCTTTCTTTCGATTTTATAAGCAATTCATTAATTTATATTCGTCTTTTATTTTACTAACAGAATTTTCTTTCATAATATGCAGTAAATACTGTGCATTTTTTTGACCACAAAATACTTTTAAAAATATAATATTCTACCTTATATTGGTTTACCATTTTAAAAGATAGAATAATGCTATTATTAAGAAGAAAATTATTTAAATCTCTCATTATCAGCTATTAACTATATTCATACACAGTTAGTTATTTATATTACAAGCAACCTATTTTGAAGTATCAGAATAAAAGGCTGACAGGAAAACCTCCTATCAACCTTTTCATTATTTTAAAGATAATAAATGCTCAGTAACCACTTCTTCATATCGTTTTGAAGCAACTCTATTATTTAGAGCGGTCAAATTGGGCAATCACATTATGCAACTCATTCGATTGCTGTTGGAGATTTTCGCATAAATTTTGTGTTTGTTGTATTTCCATTGCTTGCTCCTCTGTAATGACACGGACTTCTTGTGCACCAGCAGAAGTTTCCTCCGCAATTGCAGCAACCTCTTGAGATTGTTGTGCTGTTAATTCTATACCACCAAGTTGCTGCTTCGTTAATGAAGAAATATCCATCACCGCGTGTGCTACATCTTCCACATTGCGCACCATGCCATCAACGGTTGCTGTCGTTTCAGATACACGTGCGGACTCTTGTACTGCAAATGCCACTTGACCATTCATTTGCTTTACAACCAGCTCTACATTTTGTTGCATCGCTTGAATAATAGCTGTAATTCCTTGTACTGCCTTCGCGCTTTCATCCGCTAAAGTACGAACTTCCTCTGCTACGACAGCAAATCCTTTACCATGTTCCCCTGCTCTTGCCGCTTCAATAGAAGCATTTAACGCAAGCAAATTTGTTTGGGCTGCAATATCTCCAACTAGTCCGATTATTTGCTCAATTTGCTCCGCATTTTTTTCTAATTCATGAATATTCCCTAACGCTTCCTCATTCCCTTGAGCAATTTGCTGAATGCTCGTTACAAGAGTTTGAATCGCCCCTTTTGTTGACTCCAAGTTACTTAACATTTGCTTTGAGCCATCAGCGGAATTGGTTGCGTGCATATTAACATCAAGCGCTAATTGGCGAACATCAACCAAAGCCTCTGCCATTTCCTGTACAGAAACAGCTGAAGTTTGTGCTCCATCTGAAATATGCCCAACCGTTTTCACCACATCATTCGCTTTGCGTGATGAGGCTTTTGTTAATCCTGATAGTTCATTAATTGTTGAATTTGTTATACGATAGTTATTTTCAATGCCATCTACCATGCCACGTAAATTAATAAGCATATGCTGAAATGCCTCTGCTACAGAACGAATTTCATCATTTGTTTTCGGCATCTCCACATCTTGTCCGATTTTTCCTTCTGCTACGCGTGAAGCAACCTGCTCCAAGGCTTGTAATGGACGAACTAAAACGATACTGAAAATCGCTGCTAAAATACAGGACCAAGTAATCCCCGCTATGTATGTACCTATTTGAAAAATCTTGCTGTTTATAGTTTCAAAAAACATCGGATGTATAAATTCAATAAATACAAAGCTAGTCGAATATGTAACTAGAGCTAAAACTCCTACAAATAATACTAACTTTTTGCGTAAATTAAATCGTTTTTTATCATTCACTATTTGTGTCCCCCTCTTGCTTTTGTAATAATTCTTCAATTAAATGCTGTAATTCATAAAATGTTTGCTTGTAGGTATTCAAATCTCTCCCAAATGGATCTGATACATCTGGCGCCGTATATGGTGTGACATATTCTTTCAACGTATACGTTTTTTGTGCAGCCATTTCAGAGCTACGAATTAACAGCTCTTTATGCGCAGTTGTCATCGTTAAAATTAAGTCTGCCCATTCAATATCCTCGATGGTTACTTGACGAGAAATATGATTATGAGGAATATTTTCATCGTTTAAAGCACGTTGTGCATTTTCAGACATTTCTCCTCCTTCAAGAGCGTAAATACCTGCCGAACGAACAGCAATATCCGAGCGTTTCTTTGCCTTCAAAATCGCCTCTGCCATAGGACTTCTGCAAGTATTCCCTGTACAAACAAAATAAATATTCATCTTTTCTCCCACTCTTCCAAAAATGCTTCATTCAAATACATCAATTGCATACCTAATTTTTTCAATATTGCTTAACAGCTTGCGACATCTACTGATTTAGCAAGTACTTAGACTTAAAGTATTCATCTCTTAATCTATAGCTTCTGTTGAATTAAAATAACTACGCTAATCACTAACAATAATATGCCCGCTATTATTTTAAAAATTTGGCTGTTGAAAATCGGTGTTTTCGCTACGATAAGCGCTATATAAGATAGTAAAAAAGTACCAATTCCAGCACTCAATATAAATAAATACTTTTCTAAATTTAGCATACCAAAAGAAACGCTCGCTGAAAAGCTATCAATGCTAACCATAATGGCTAAAATCGGTAAAGCTTGCTGCGGTACATGTTGATGTTTTGATGATAAAAGTAGTTGAAGCGCTATACCAAATAATAGAATAGCAGAAATATATGTCGCCCAGCCTTCCATAAAGGTGCTAACCCAGCTCCCTAATTTAAAGCCTAATAACGGAAAAAGCATATGCCAAAAAGCTGTCCAAATTGATAGTAAAAAGCGTTGTGAAACACTCGGCAAAAGTATATACAATGCAACTACATCTAACGCTAAAATAATTCCAACGATTACTTCCTGCAATGACATACCTCCTAAGCATTGCTTTCATTTTATGTAGGTAAATACGCAAAAAGACGTGCCTCAAAAGTTATTTTAAGACACGCCTACCTTTATGCTATTGAGAAAGTCAAAACCTATTTATACCATTGTCCACCTGCCGCTTTTTCTAAGCGATTCATAATGGCTACACCTACGCCAACACGTGTAGTTGTTGTCGCTAAAATAATTGTCGCGTCCGTTTTGTCACATGCACGTAACGCATCATAAAGTGCTGAACTCATTTCATCGACGTTGTCGTCCTTACCATATGTAAAGAAATAATTTGCCTCGCTCTCAGCAAAACTTTCTGATGCTAATAATGCAACACGATGTCCAGCAGCTTGCAATTGCGCAATCGCTTGTTGCACATTTTCTGTTTCAGGTTCAATTAATAATACAGGAGCCTCTGGTGCATAATGGGTGTACTTCATGCCTGGTGCTTTCGGTGTATTTGGGTTTTCCTGCTCCTTGTCTGTCGGCTGGATGACTGACCCAATTACTGCTTCAAGCATTTCTTTCGTTACACCACCTGGGCGCAGTATAACTGGAGGCGTAACTGTGACATCAAGTACCGTCGATTCTAAACCAACACCAGTTGCCCCGCCATCTAAAATACATGAAATACGATTCGTCATATCTTCCGCGACATGCTGCGCCTTCGTCGGTGATGGCTTACCACTTCGATTAGCACTAGGCGCTGCTAACGGCTTATTTATTGCCGCAAGTAGGCGTAATGCAACAGGATGATCAGGTACTCGCAAGCCAACTGTTGATAAGCCAGCTGTCACATTCTCAGCAAAGAAATTTGGCTTCTCTCGTAAAATAAGTGTTAATGGACCTGGCCAAAATGCATCCATACATTTTTGTGCTACTTCAGGTATATGTTGCACATAATCTCTCACTTGTTCCTTATTCGCAATATGGACAATAAGTGGATTATCTGATGGGCGCTCTTTAGCAGCAAATATTTTTTGCACCGCTACTTCATCTGTCGCAACAGCCCCAAGCCCGTATACCGTTTCTGTAGGAAATGCGACTACTTCACCCTTATTTAAAAAATCCACAGCTTGTGCATAAGCGTCATGACTATCCACATTTTTATCCACAATTAAATATTTTGTTTCCATAGAATCACCGCCTTATATTTCGCTATTTTCTATTAGTTATTCACAACTTGTTGATAACTTGGCTTTTATTGTGTATAAGTTATTGTAAATTGTTGATAAATCTATGATAATTTCCGTTTTAACCACTCATAAATCACAAATTTACGCTTTTCATCCTTCTTTTCTTCTGGCTTCTCACAAGTCTTTGGAAACACAGAGCAAAACCAATTATCTCCTCGCCCCTGTCCAATTGTTAATACGACAGATTGATAGAAATTTTGCGGATAAAAAGTAGAAAATTCATATTTAGGTGGAATTAAATTGTCCCCAACTGAAATATGCACATCGTGTTGTGCATAATCTTTCGCCAACACTTGTTTTATATCAGCTATAGCAAACTCCACTTCTTGCATGCTAGCAATCTGCTCAAACATTGGTTGTACTGCTTGCACAATTTCTTGCTTTAATAGCTGGTCTTCTTGTAAATTACTATTTGCTACAACTCTAAATAGCACAGAGCTCCCCTCTTTTTGCTCATGCCAGCTTTCACCATAATCTACGAAATGAGGTACAGCCAACAATAGCATATAACTGATAAGTGCATAGCAAACATACCGGAATATCATAAAAATAGGTACTGGCTTTCTCTTAATATTGTAATCTTCTAACATAAAATCCCCTCCTTGCTTGTTAGCATGGACAAGAAAAATTTATTTTATTCATCAATTACACAAAAAACCATTCGATCTTTGCCATTAATATCTTGTACGATTTCCACTTTAGCTTGTGAGAAATGCTGCTGGAAAAAGCCCGCTACAGCTTTTCCTTGTGTATAACCAATTTCCACACCAATTAATGCCCTCGAATTCATTAATGCTGGTAATTGTTCAGCTAGCTTACGATATAGAATAAGTCCGTCTTCCTCTGCAAAAAGTGCTGTATGTGGCTCATGCTCCAACACAACTAGAGACATCTCTTCCGCTTCTTGAAAAGCGATATATGGCGGATTACTTAAAACAACATCCCATTTTTCACATGCAATTGGCTCAGTTAAATCACCTAAACGAAAATCGACACTAGCCTCTAATTGTTCAGCATTCTTGCTCGCTGTGGCAAGTGCCTGTGCTGAAATATCTGTTGCGGTAACAGCTAATTGTGGACATTCCAGCTTCATCGTTACAGCAATTGCACCACTCCCTGTGCCGATATCTGCTAATTTAATAGAGTCCCCTTCACCAAATAGCTTTTCGATACGCGCAATTGCGCCAACGATTAACTCCTCTGTTTCGGGGCGCGGAATCAAAACAGATTCATCTACTTGAAATGTACGTCCATAAAATTCTTCAACACCTGTAATATATTGAATCGGTGTGCCGTTTGCATGCATTTGTAGCATTTCTTCAAATGTAGCGATATTCTCCTCAGATACCTGCTCCTGCATTTGCATCATTAAACCTGAGTAGTTCGTTTGTAACACATGCTGTAATAGTAAACGTGCGGCTGTTTCTTCTCGACCATGCGCACTTAAAAAAGAAGAAGCCCGTTGCAGGACTTCAAATACGTTGTTATGCATCTTCATTTAATCGAGCTAGTTTTGATGCCTGTTCTTCTAAAATAAGCGCATCAATCACTTCGTCTAATTTGCCTTCAATAATTTGGTCGAGTTTTTGAATCGTTAAGCCAATGCGGTGATCTGTTACGCGATTTTGTGGATAGTTATACGTACGAATTCGCTCTGAGCGGTCACCTGTACCTACCGCGGATTTACGTGTCGCATCCACTTCTGCTTGTGCTTCTTGCATATACATATCCGCTACACGTGCACGTAAAATTTTCATTGCCTTTTCACGGTTTTTAATTTGTGAACGCTCATCTTGCATCGATACAACAACGCCTGTTGGCATATGTGTCATACGAACAGCAGACATTGTCGTGTTAACGGACTGACCGCCTGCACCAGATGATGCGAATGTATCGACACGAATATCTTTTTCATGAATTTCTACATCAACTTCTTCCACCTCTGGTAAACATGCAACCGTTGCTGTTGATGTATGGATACGCCCTTGCGATTCTGTTGCAGGGACACGTTGAACGCGGTGTGCACCATTTTCATATTTAAATTTAGAATAAGCACCCTGACCATTAATCATAAAGATGACTTCTTTATAGCCACCCATCGCATTTGGTGTTGCTTCCATAATATCAATTTTCCAACCTTGTGTTTCTGCGTAGCGTGAGTACATGCGGAATAAATCACCCGCAAAAATATTCGCTTCATCTCCACCTGCTGCACCACGGATTTCCATAATAACGTTTTTTGAATCGTTCGGGTCTTTTGGAATCAATAAAATACGAAGACGCTCTTCTAATGCTGGAACTTGGTCATTTAATCCATGGAATTCTTCCTTTACCATTTCAAGCATATCTGGATCTTTTTCATTTTCTAACATTTCACGCGTATCTGCCAGCTGTTCCTTTACAGCTTTGTACTCACGATAAACATCAACCATCTCTTGAATATCTGATTGTTCCTTTGAGTATTCACGCAACTTTTTATTATCACTTACTATGTCTGGATCACTTAATAATTCATTTAATCTTTCATAACGATCTTCAACAGCTTGTAGACGATCAAACATGATACTTTTCACCTCTGTATAAAATTAATTTTCATTCTGTTATTTGTCTTTATTAGTATAAAGAAATTCACAACGGCTTGCTACACTTTTAAAGCGGTGGGTTGCTATGGCATTGTCTGCATACTGGATAGTAGGAATCGTTACCACCGATTTGAATTTGATCACCTGTGTAAACAGGCTTACCATTGTCATCAACCCGTAAATTCATCGTCGCTTTTTTATGGCAAAACCAGCAAATTGTTTTCATTTCTTCAATTTTATCTGCGTAAATCAGCATGTAACGGCTACCTTCAAATAACTCATTTTGGAAGTCATTTTTTAAGCCGAAGCCCATAACTGGAATATTTAATTCATCGACAATTTGTGTTAACTGCAACACATGTTCCTTCGTTAAAAACTGCACTTCGTCAATTAATATGCAATATGGCTTTTCGTGATGCTTTTTTACATATTCAAAAATATTTGTATCGGCAAACACAGCTATCGCAGGTCGGCGAAGACCGATACGACTTGATACAACCCCCACTTCATCACGCGTATCAATACCTGAAGTAAAAATAAGAACCGGCTTATTCTGCTCTTCATAGTTATGTGCTACTTTTAAAATTTCAATCGACTTCCCGCTATTCATCGCACCATGTTTAAAAAATAATTGCGCCATTTTCTCCTCCGTATATAAGATACTTCATCCCGTATTAACGGGTAGTCCTATTGTCTGTGATGGGTAATCGCAGGAGCATTTTTTCTGTGACCAGTTACTACAAGAGCAAGTTATCTATACTGAACGTAAAGCAGCATGGATAAGGCTCGCTTTATCTTATATAACAGGCTATCAGATTCCTCGATTCTAAATTCGAAGCGAAATCAAGGTAGTTTAAGCAGATGACATAGCCTGTAAAACCTGATTATTAGCTTCGCTTTATCTCTCAAAAAATGCCTGCCAGACAAAAACCTGGCAGGCATCTTCAAACTATTATTTGTTAAGACCGTATTTTTTGTTGAAACGATCAACACGTCCGTCAGCAGACGCGAATTTTTGACGACCTGTGTAGAATGGGTGACATTCGTTACAGAACTCGACAACGATTGATTCTTTTACAGAACCAGTTTGGAATGAGTTACCGCAAGAGCAAGTTACTGTTGCAGTTTTGTAATCTGGGTGAATTCCTTGTTTCATATTCGTTTTCTCCTCTCGCCCTGAACCATCTGGAACAGAGTATTATCGAACTGCACCTTACATAGCCCGAATATGTCGGCTACATATGTGCACGTTACATACCTATGAAGTATAACACAAAACTTTTATCGATTTCAAGAAAAATTTAGCCACGTACTTCACGATAATCGTTATCGACTAAGCCAATATTTTTATTGCGCTCTTTGAAGCGAATATTATGCGATGAGACATAGGCCATTTTCGGTGCATCTGGCTCCATATATAGCTTTGCACTATTCAATGCTAAAATCGCATCAGCAAATGCGCCTGCTATATAGTGTACTTTACTTGGATGACTAACAAAATCGCCTGCACCAAATACACCATCAATATTTGTTTCACACTTTTCATTGACAATGGCATTGCTATCCTTAATATGTAGCCCCCATTTCTCAAGTGCTCCATAATCACATTTTAAACCATGACTAACAATAACCGCATCCACTTCAATTCGTTCAATCTCTTCTGTTTCTTTATTGGCAATCGACACAGCTTGAATTAAATCTGTGTCTCCATGAAGCTGTGTGACCTCATATGGTGTTTTGACATTTACTGCTTCACGCATCATAGCAACATTTCGTTCATGACCACCAAATTCATCTCGTCGATGTACAACCGTCACACTTGCTGCAATTGGCGCTAATTCATTTGCCCAATCGACAGCCGAATTACCACCGCCCGAAATAAGCACACGTTTATTACGGAATACTTCCAACTCCTGCACCGTATAATGTAAATTTGTCACCTCGTATTTATCGGCGCCTTCCATATCAAGCTTTTGCAACGAAAGTACACCATAACCAACAGCTAAAATGACCGTTCTTGAATAATGTTTTTCACCAGTTGCAGATGTTAAAATAAATGTGCCATCCGCTTGCTTTTCTAAATTTTCAACCTTTTGATTCAGCACAATCGTCGGATCAAATGTTTTTGCCTGCTCAATTAGTTGTTCAATTAACTGACCGCCTAAAATCGGTGGCATTCCACCAATATCCCAAATCATTTTTTCAGGGAAAATTAATACACGTCCCCCTAATTGGTCACTACACTCAATAATTTTTGTTTTTAAATCACGCATTCCGCTATAAAATGCTGTAAACAATCCCGCTGGTCCTCCGCCTACAATCGTTACGTCGTACATTTCCTTTGTCATGTACCAAATCCCCCATTTCCTTTTAGTGATTAGTCTTACTCGGCGTTCTTCTTTTTATCGACTAATAAATTCGTCACTTCTTCTACTTGTGCTAATACTGCGATTGGGTCAAATGGCCAAAATCTTGCGCCATCTAAATACAATACTCTATCATTTTTCACTGCGCTTATTGACTGCCATAAAGAATCTTCTTTATCTAGCTCACCACCATATGATTCATCTAAGAAAATATAGTCTCCTGCATATTCAGGTAAAACTTCATAGGCAATAAGTTGATATGTGATGCCTTCGTCAATTAACTCCTTTTGAATACGTTCAGGTGCTTTTAGTTGCAATTGTTTATAAATAGCTTGCCCACCGCGATAAATACCATCGCCATATAAATAAAACTCTTTCCCAAATGCACCGAAAATCGCAACTGTTTCATCTGGCTCCATTACAGCAGCTAACTTCTCACGATTTCCCTTTACTTTCTCCTCAAATTCCGTTAACCATGCTTCTCCTTCAGCTTGCTTGCCTAAAATTTCAGCTAGCCCTCTTACCTCTTCCTCAACAGTTCGGTATGTTTCATAAGGAAGAACGATAGTTGGCGCAATTTTAGATAGCTTAGCATACGCCTCTGCATCCGAATTCGCAATAATAATCAAATCTGGCTTTAATGCTAAAATCTTTTCTACAGAACTATCACCTGTATTTTCGATTCCGTCAATTTGATCTTGAATATGAACATTGATTAAATCTTGTTCTGTGGCACCTACTGGCTTAACACCTAACAATAATGATGTTGGTAAATACGCATCAACAACAAGGCGCTCTACTTGTGTAGGAATTTCAATATCTCCATTAATAGTAGAAACCATTTTTGTTGTAGCAGCAGCTTCTACTTTTGTACCGCTCTCTGCTTTTGTTTCCAACTTAACCTCTTCTTTGTTGCTACAGCCTACAAGCAGCATCGCAAATAGAAATAAAAATATCGTTAGTTTTTTCATCATCTATACTCCTTTAATAATCATTCTCAATAAAGTTTAAAAAATTTTATTCTTTTAAACGTGCTAATAAATAAAGGAAGTAGGGCGCTCCTAAAACAGCGACAACAATCCCTGCTGGAATTTCAGATGGCTCTAAAATTGAACGTCCAATCGTATCTGCCATTAACACTAACAAACCACCTAATAATGCGGAAGCGGGCAGTAAAAATTGATGCTTTGCTCCCACAAGCTGACGTGCTAAATGCGGTGCAACTAACCCGACAAATCCAATACCACCACTCACCGAAACACTTGCACCAGCAAGTCCAACAGATGCAGCTAATAGCCAGCGCCGCTCTTTTTCAATAGAAGCACCTAAACCTACAGCTGTTAATTCTCCTAAATTCAAAACATTTAATACACGAGATTTTGAATAAACAAATGGTAGCAATACGATTAACCAAGGCAGTAAAGATAGGACAAACCGCCAATTGGAACCCCAAATGCTCCCCGCTAGCCATGTCGCGACAAATTGATAATTTTCTGGTGTTAGTCGGAGTGTCAATACAATCATCGCTGAACTAATACCTGCCGCCACTGCAACCCCTGTTAAAATAAGGCGCATCGGTGTAATGCCTTCGTGGCGTTTATAGGACAGCGTATAAATGACAATCGCCGTCAAGCCAGAACCTACAAAAGCTAACACCGGTAGTAAAAAGACAGGTGCGGCCTTTGTTGTCGGGAAAAAAGAGATAAATAACATAACAGCAAGACCTGCCCCAGCATTAATACCTAAAATCCCCGGATCTGCTAGTGCATTTCTCGAAATACCCTGTAAAACAGCGCCTGAAACCGCTAAACCCATTCCTACTAATACAGCTATTACAATGCGTGGGAGCCTAAATTCAAATAAAATTAAGTGCTGTTCGGCAGTGCCTTGTCCGAATAATGTTCGAATCACTTCCATCGGCGTTAGTTTAATCACACCCGTATTCATACTAATTACAAATGTAATTAAAATGAGCACAGCTATTGTACATAAAATGATAATATTTTTCCTTTTAATCTTTTGTTGATTTGGTGTTAAAAAATTATTGCTCACAGTTCTTTTCCTCCTTTACGAGCTAAATATAGGAAGAATGGAACTCCGATAAAGGCAATAAGTGCTCCAATCGGCGCTTCATATGGAGGATTGATATTGCGCGCAATAAAATCTGCTAACACGACAAGCAATGCACCATACACCAAAGAACAAGAAATAATCCAACGGTAATCATGTCCAACTATGTATCTCGTTAAATGCGGCACGATTAATCCTACAAAGCCTACAGCTCCTACTACTGACACAGCCGCACCTGCTAAAATTAAAACAATAATCATTCCCCATACTTTGATTACATTCGTGCGTTGCCCAAGCCCTATCGCAATTTCCTCACCTAAGCTCAGTAATGTAATCGAACGCGATAAAATAAGTGCTCCAATCATTGCGGCAAGTATCCATGGTGATAAAATTTGAAGATGACTCCATTTCGTACCCGAAACACCACCTGCATACCAAAACGCTAAATCTTGTCCTATACGATAATACAGCGCAATCCCTTCTCCTAGTGCACCTAAAAGGGCACTAACCGCAGCACCTGCTAAAACTAAACGCATTGGTGTTAAACCACCCTTTGACAGTGAACCAATGCCATAAACAATTGCAACACCTAGTCCTGCGCCTACAAAAGACCATAGAATTAAAAACATATAAGGTAAGCCCGGGAAAAAGGCAAAGCATAACGCCAACATAAATGCTGCCCCCGCGTTTAATCCTAGTAAACCTGAATCTGCCAAGGGATTACGTGTCATCCCTTGCATAATAGCACCTGCTACAGCAAAGGCCCCACCTACTAAGGCAGCACCCAAGACGCGTGGCAAGCGAATTTCACGAATAATTTGATGTTCTGTTAAATCAGAAGAGAAATTAAAAACAGCCTGCCAAACCACGCTCAGTGAAATATCTGCTGCACCAAAAGATATGGATAAACCAATCGCAAATACTAAACCTACAAGCCCTATAATAAGTGCCAATATTGCACGTATTGGATGCGAACGTCTTTGTATCTCCTCTAATTTTTCGAACCCCTCGACCTCTTCGGCTGACGTAGCCATGTGCTTCCTCCTTACAATCAATCCATCTACATTTTCTCTTTCATTAGAGAGAAACAGGATTTCATTTCTACTAGCATGCTAATCTTTCTTATATAATTGATAGGACAGACAAATCGGATTATTGCTATAAGGGCATACCGCCATCTCCGCATCAATATTAAAAACTTTTTGTAAATGTCCTCTTGTCATTACTTCTTGCGGATGACCATCCACAATTAACTGTCCACTTCTCATCGCAATCATAAAATGGGAAAAACGCGAGGCATGATTTAAATCATGCAATACCATTACAATCGTGCGTCCTTCTTCTTCATTTAGCTTTTGCAATAATAAAAGAATATCGAGCTGATGTGCTAAATCTAAATACGTTGTTGGCTCATCTAGTACAAGAATATCCGTCCCTTGTGCTAATGCCATCGCAATCCATACGCGCTGACGTTGTCCTCCAGATAAAGCTTCAATTGGACGGTCGCTAAACTCACGCAACCCTGTAACGTCGATTGCCCAATGAATATATTCATAATCCTCCTTCTGCAGCGTACCGAAGCCTGTTTGATGAGGAAAACGTCCATATGAAACTAATTCAAAAACCGTTAAGCCGTTAGGAGCTGTTGCTGTTTGTGGCAAAATCGCCATTCTTTTCGCAACTTCTTTTGTTTTTAATTGATGGATCGCTTTCCCGTCCAAGTAAACCGCACCACTTTGCGTTTTCATTACACGCGCTACAGCCTTTAATAAAGTAGACTTCCCACAGCCATTTGGTCCAATAATTGTAGAGATCTTTCCTTTCGGTATTTTGACACTTAAATCATTTACAATGGTTGTTGAAGAATAGCCAACTGCAACATGCTCTATTTCAATGACCGTCATATTTCTTTAACTCCTTTAAATTTATCTTGTATTAATAGGCTGTAAGATTACCCACTTCAAAATATTAAGGAAAAGCCTACTATTGAAGTGGGTGCTCTACAAAACTAATACTGACTGAATCGGTAACTTTATAGCTGTAAACCAAATTGTGCTGTATACAAACCGTAGTAGACCTTTTTGCTATCCATTAATTCGGCATGTGTACCTTCTTCCACAATGCCTTTTTTCGATACGACAACAATGCGATCTGCATCTTTAATTGTAGCTAGACGGTGTGCAATGACTAATGTTGTTCGTCCTATCGCTAGCTCATTCAATGCTTCTTGAATCGCTTTCTCCGTTTCTGTATCTAACGCAGATGTCGCTTCATCTAAAATAAGAATTTTAGGGTTTTTCAAGAAAATACGCGCAATCGATAAGCGTTGTTTTTGACCTCCAGACAGCTTGACACCACGCTCTCCGATAAGTGTATCCATTCCTTCTGGCAACGCGCGTATCACCTCTTCAAGCTGTGCACGTTTTGCTGCGTGCCATATATCTTCCTCACTTGCATTTAAATTCCCATAGGCAATATTTTCACGAATCGTGCCATCGAATAAAAAGACATCCTGCTGTACTATACCGATATGAGAGCGCAATGAATGTAGCTTGAAATCTCGTATATCTGTTCCATCAATTTTAATGGCTCCTTCACTTACTTCATAAAAGCGCGGCAGTAAGCTACAAATTGTAGATTTTCCTGCTCCTGATGGTCCAACAAGTGCCACTGTTTCACCAGGTCGAACGGTTAAGTTGATATTATGTAATGTTCGCTTATCCTCTGTATAACCAAACGATACATTATCAAAAATGACTTCACCTTCAACACTGTCTACCTCTTTCGCATTCACACGGTCTGCAATTTCAGGGTCTGTTTCAATAAAATCAATATAGCGTTTAAAGCCTGCCATACCTTTCGGATAGCTTTCAATAAACATATTAATTTTATGAATCGGATTTAATAGAATACCTGATAACAAAATAAATGCGACAAACTCTCCGCTCGTTAAATGCCCATTTAATACATAATAAGCACCTACAAACAGCGTGAATAATGATAATACCTTTGTTAAAATACCTGAAATGGCTTCATTCCAAGCCATTACTTTATAAGAAAAAAGCTTCGTCATACGGAATCGTTCATTATTTACTTTAAAGCGTTTAATTTCGTGCGCCTCATTTGTGAAAGCTTGTACAACACGAATACCACTTACGTTATTCTCTACTCGTGCATTGAAATCTGCAATATCGCCAAACATTCGTGTAAAGGCTTTAGACATAAGCTTTCCAAAAATAATCGTTAACGCTAAAATAATTGGTACAAGGACGAATATCATAATAGTGAAAGTAGGGTCAATGTAAAACATAACTGAAAACGTCCCAATAATCGTCATCACTGCAATGAACAAATCTTCTGGACCGTGATGCGCAAGCTCTCCTATGTCCATTAAGTCATTCGTCAAACGAGACACAAGATGTCCTGTTTTATTATTATCAAAATAGCGGAATGATAGCTTTTGCACATGGCTAAAGGCTTCTTTACGCATATCTGTTTCGATATTAATGCCTAGCATATGCCCCCAATAGGAAACAATAAAATGGAAAATCGAGTTTACAATATATAAGCCAAACAGCAATAAACTCACCATTAAAATCCACTTCAACTCACCGTCAGGTAAAATATCATCAATCACTTTGTTTAAAACTAGCGGAAAAGCTAATTCAATAAGTGCAACTAAAATAGCACATGAAAAATCAAGTATAAACAACCCTTTATAAGGCTTGTAGTAAGAAAAAAATCGTTTTAATAGCACTGATGCAACCCCCTTGTTGTATAATAGACATTTCATTTGATAATGATTATCATTCGCATTTAAATATACTATACTTCTTTTACTTTATGCAATCTATTTTAATTAGGCGAAACAAATTTAATGGCTAGCTAAAATAAGAAACACCTTTCCAAACAACGCAAACTGCCCTAAAAAATAGCTTCTACCGTTGCTCATCACAAAGGGCCTGTCTTAAAATAACTTTACAGACATGCCCCTTTTTCTTGTTTTATTGCGCTGATTTTGCCGCTTCGACAATTGTTTCTGCCATTTCCTCCGCTTGATGTAAGACAGAAAGTGGATCAGAAGCAAAATAATATTCTGGTGCTAAGTGTAGCGTTTTATTATTTTTCACTACGTCTAAATTCGTCCAAGTTGCTGGGAAGTTTTCATCTTTGTTGAAGAAGTTGATAACAAACACATAGTCACCTACATAATCACCCACTACCTCATAGGAAACGTCATAGCGCCCGTTATTCGATTCCTTCGTATCGAACAGCTCCTGTACTTTTTCCTGTGGCTTCATACCAAGAACTTGATATAGTGCTCTTCCACCTGACACACTATCATTCGCTACAACCGTTGCATTTTTCTCGAACACATCAAAAATCGTAAATGTTGCGTCTTCTGGAATTGCTGCATAAATTTTTTGGCGTGCCGCATCGATACGTTTTTCGAAGTCTTTCACGAAGGCATCAGCCTCAGCCTGTCTGTCTAAATAATCACCCATCGCTTTTATTTCATCGCTTGCACCTTGATGGGCTGATTCTGAGAAGACAATTGTTGGTGCAATTTTCTCGAATTTTTCAACATCGTCTACATTCCATGTAATAATCAAATCTGGCTTTAGCTCTAAAACTTTTTCCAATGACACGCTACCATCTGTACCGATATTCGTAATGTCGCCCTCTTTATAATATTGCTTTAAAAAAGCAGCATAATCTAAGTTCGCTACTACAGCACCTACTGGCACAATATCCAACGCTAACACTTGTCCTAAATACCAATCTGTCACAATTCGTTCTGGCTTTATAGGAATTTCTACTTCACGTCCTGCATCATCTATAATAACTCTTGTTGTTGCTTCCTCTTTTGGTGCATCTTCCATTTTTTGCGTTGAATCTGCTCCACATGCAGCTAACAATAAAATTAAGCTGACTAAAAAAGGAGTAGCTAATTTTTTTAACATAATTGTATTGCTCCCATTCTCAAATAATTTAGCTTGCATAAGCTGACTATTATTATATTGAAAATGATTCTCATTATTAATGGGTTTTTCGGACTTATTGATGATACTTTTCTCCAAATATTCACTTGGAGTCAAGCCTGTCCATTTTTTAAATGCACGACTAAAGTAGATTTCCGTATTAAAATGCATGGCCTGTGCAATATCTTTTATTTGATAGTGAGACTGTTGTAAATATTTTTGTGCTAATTGGCGTTGTTGCTGCTGTATATATTGCTTCGGTCCATGACCAAAATGTGCTTGAAATAGCATGAATAATTTTTGTGTAGATAATTGTGTATGCTGTGCAACATCTTGTATCGAAATCGGTTGATATAAATGTCGTTCAATATACGCCAATGCTTGCTCTAATTCACTATGCTTTTGCTGTTCAAGTTCTGCAAAAACTTGTGCCATTAACTGATGAAAGTCTGCTTGCACCGCTAACATTTGCTTTTTTTGATAGTGGCAATAAAGATTATTAGCCATTTCAATGACAACAAAAGGATTTATTAATGTATAGAAAAAAATAGGCTGACCAAGCGAAGCCTGTTGTTGAAGTGCTAACAGCAATTCATCACGATAAAGAATTTCTCCAATATAATCAATCACATAAATGCTTACTTTCGTTGTCGCTCTCATTGAAAGCGGACCGCGCTTTGTGAGGTGAATTATTTGGAAACCTGCTATAGTATAGGGCTGATTGGCAATCGTTAAGCAAATATCACCCTCAGCAACAATAATCCATGCATTTGACTGTACGTGACTTGACCAATCTATCGAAGAAGATTCGATGTGCTCCACACGAAGCACCTTCAAAAACATTTGCTCCAATAAAAAGCGATTGATATTCTGTTCCATCTATCTGCCTCCTGTTAGCACATCTGCATTCTTCAAAGTACAACCAGTCATTGTAATTATTCTGTCAATATATTGGGGAATTCCTCTAACAACATCATACTTGTCGTCATATCTGTATAATTCCAGCGATCTTCAATGTAATGAACCTTCTTATTCTTAACAGCAGGTAAAGCATTCCATAAAGGTTTTTGCTGTAGTTCTTCAAAGACTTTTTTCGCTTCAGGATCTACAGATACGAGGACAAATAAATGATCTCCAATAAGCAAATCATGCATAGATTCTTCAGCAATTTCAATATATGGTCCACTATTTGGCTGTAATGCTTGTACCTTTTCATCCATTGCTAAACCTGCTGGATGATACAATAGATTCGCAACACCGCCCGTTTTCATTACATACATCGTTTTGTTCCAATAATATTGCAGGACGACAGCCGTTTCTCCTTCAGCTATCACGCCATCTGTATAAAGTTGCTGCCACATCGCCCCCACGTTCTCTTCATAGTCTTTTAAAATTTTCTCTCCTTCTTCCTTTTTACCAACTAAATCGGCAACAGTGGGAAACCTTTCTTTTAAAGATAACATACCATCAAATGTAACAGTCGGTGCAATTTTAGAAGCTTTTTCAATTTCATCATCCATTACATAGCCTAGCATAATCAAATCAGGCTTTAACGAAAGTACTTGCTCAAAGTTTGTTGGATAACCAATATCTGTTGCGCTAATTTTCCCTTTATCCTCTATGACACCACTGTCAATAAAACGTCGATCTACCCCAATAGGCTCAATACCCAATGCCACTAAATCACCAATAGCATTTCCTTGCATAACAATTTGCTCTGGCTTTGCTGGGATTTCCACTTCACGTCCCGCAGTATCAACAATCACTCTTGTTGCCGTTTCCTCAGTTTGCGCCGTACCGTCGTTGCTGTTTGTTGTTTGCGTTGTATCGTCACCACATGCTACTAATAGTGCAAGTAGGCTAATGAGAAATGGCAACTTTATGCTATTCATCCTGTTTCGTTTCATTACTAATTCATGCTCCTTACTTTCCAGTTGATTTCCTCGCGCAAGGTAATTTTCATTATAATGAAAACGATTCTCATTATTAATAGACTTTTCGGACAGTAGATTAGCACTTTTCTTGATAAATTCACTTGGTGTGTAGCCTGTCCACTTTTTAAAAAGACGACTAAAATAAACTTCCGAATCAAAGTTTAATGCCGTCATAACATCTTTAATTTGATAATGAGGCTGCAATAAATAATGTTCTGCTAACTGGCGCTGACGCTCTTGTATATACTGTTTTGTACTCTGTCCAAAGTGCTTCTTAAATAGCTCCCATAATTGATATTCGGACAATTGAATGGCTACCGCAACATCCTGTACTGTGACAAGCTCATGTAGATGGCGGTCAATGTAATCTAAAGCTTGTTGTATGGGACTTTTAGGTAGTTCCCGTTGCTCAATTTCCATAAAAGTGTGTGTCATTAATTGATGAAAACACGCTTGAACAGCTAGCTTTTGCTGATGTTGATAGTGCCAATAAAGTTTGGCTACTACTTCTACCACAGTCTCCGTATGGACAACTGGGTAGACAAACAATGGCTGACTAAATGATGACCGTTGAAGCAGTACTTTAAGTAGTGCTTCGCCATATAAAATTTTCTTACTATAATAAATGATATATAATCTTGTGTTACTTTTAGATGTAATTGTAAAATAACCTTCTTTAGCAAGATGGATTAGTTGGAAGCCTGAAGCATGGTGCTGCTTATTGTCAAAAGATAGACAAATATCTCCCTCTATCACCATAAGCCATACATTCGATTTCACTTGAGCTGTGTAAGGAAGAGCTATTGTATCCACATATTCAACATGTGTTACTTTTATAAACATCTGCTCTACTAAAAATCGATCTGCATCATACTTCATCTCTGGACCTCCTGTATTTCATTTTGTAAGGGCTATTGCTTTGACTTTGCTAACTTCTCAATTTTATCCACCATTTCCTCTGCTTGATATAATGCAGACAATGGATCTGAAGCAAAATAATATTTAGGATCTAATTCAATTACTTTTTTATTTTTTACAACCTCTAAGTTTTTCCAAGTAGTTGGCAAATCATTATGATCTTCTACAAGTATAGTGGCAAACACATAATCTCCTACATAGTCACCCAGTGTTTCAATAGAAATAGAAAAACGTCCTCTCTCTGGTGTTGCCGTATCAAATAATTCTTGTATTTTCGGTGCAGGCTCCATGCCTAATAAATCATAAAGTGCGCGTCCCCCGTCTACTTCTTTCTCCATAGCATAGGCCATTTTTGCTGATAACAAAAGAAGACTAAATGTAGAGCCCTCTGGAACAGCCTTTCGTATTTTTTCTTTTGCTGCTGCGACTCGTGTCTCAAAATCTTCTACAAATGCTTGTGCTTCTTCTTCTCGACCTAAAAATTGGCCCATCGCTAAAATTTCTTCCTGTGGTGTTGTATATGTAGCACTATCAAAAACAATTGTAGGTGCAATTTTTTCATAATTTTCCACTTCTTCTGCATTCCAAGTGACAATTAAATCTGGTTTTAACTCGATTATTTTCTCAAAAGATGTTGAGGCATCGCTAAACTCCAATATTTCCTCGTCTGTATAATGTTGTGCAAGAAAACCTGGGTTATATATAGTCCCCATTAACGGTGTGACACCCACTGCTAAAATCTGGCCTAAATGCCAATCCGTAATAATACGCTCAGGCTTTGCTGGGATTTCTACTTCACGTCCTGCATCATCTACGACTACTCTTGTTGTTGCCTCCTCTTTTGGTGGGATGCTGCTTTCCTTCTTCGTATCATTTCCACACGCCGCTAGTAATAGCAATAGGCTAAGAAGTAATGGCAGTTTTATCTTATGCATCATGTTTTGTATCATAAACTCATTTTCCCTACCTTCGAATCGATTTGCTTGCGCAAGCTGATTCTCATTGTATTGAAAATGATTCTCATTACCAATGTATTTTTCAGACATATTATTTATAGAATTTTTAACAAATTGGCTTGGTGTAACACCTGTCCATTTTTTAAAGACATTACTAAAGTAAAATTCATTATCAAAGTTTAAAGCCGTCGCCACATTTTTGATTCTATAATGGGGCTGCAATAAATAGGTTTCTGCCAGCTGTTGCTGACGCTTGCGTATATACTGTTTTGGGGCTTGCCCAAAATGCTTTTTAAACAACGCTGCTAACTGATGTGCCGGCACTTGTATATGGCGAACAACCTCTTGAATGACGATTGGCTCATGCACATGTCGCTCTATATACGCCAAAGCTTGCTCTAATGTACTGGTAGACGTTTCTTTCTGCTCTACTTCCAGAAGAACTTGTGCCATTAGCTGATGAAAGCTCACTTGAATCGCTAGTTTCTGTTGTTTTTTATAGTGCTTATACAGGTTGCTAATGATTTCTAGTACCACATCTGTATGGGCAACTGGATAGAAAGATAATGGTTGACCCATTGGCGCCTGCTCTAATAATATTTTCAATAGGGAGCTCGCGTATAGCACTTTGCCTATATAATCAATTACATAAATACTTGCCTTGTGTTTAGATGTAATAGTGAGCTGTCCATGCTGTGTCAAATGAACAATCTGAAAACCTGATATTTCGTAGTGTTTATGGGCATAAGTAAATGAAATTTCTCCCTTTTCAACAACTAGCCAGACATTTGATTTTATTTGTTTTGTATCATCAATTAGAGTCGATTCATGATGTTCCATATGAAGTACCTTTAAAAATATATGCTCCATTAAAAAACGATCTGCATCATGCTGCATCTGATTTACACCTCCTTCAAACACAGGGGCAGTTTGCCTTTGAATATGGCAAAAAAGAAACCATAGTTACTCATAACTCTGATTTCTCTTTCACTTAGGAATTATCGCGCTCTTTCCTTAATTAGAGATATTGCTGACTCTAATGATTGTTCAATAGCAATTGGAGAATAAGAGAAAAATGGATCTTGTGGTAAATAAATAACATGATTATTTTTCACAGCCTCAAGATTTTTCCATAGAGCACTTTCTTTGATATCACTCATTGTTTTCCCATCATCACCGTCATCTGTTTTATAATCCAGTACAATCAACCAATTCCCTACATATTGTGGTAAAACCTCAAGGGAAATATCTTCATTATTAAAACTTCCGAAATTCGGGTCCTCTTTTATTTTCTCTTGTATAAACGGAGTTGGATTTAGCCCTAATAATCGATAAAACACATGCCCTATATTTCGTCCACCGTAAATTCTCGGCTGCTCTTTTCCATAAGTCATCATAATTGTTACCGTTTCCTCTTCACCAATTATGCCTTTTATTTGCTCTTGTGCTTCTTGCCCCTTCTTCTCTAAGCTGACAATCCATTCATCTGCTTGCTGCTCTTTACCAATTAACTTTGCCACTGCTCTCATTTGAGCATACATGTCCTCTCCATTTAGCCATGGAACAACCACTGTCGGCGCAATTTTCTCTAAGCCTTCTAACTTTTCAGCTTCTTTTCCAGGCTCCGCTGTTGTAATAATTAAATCTGGCTTTAATTGCAATACACTTTCCATATTGACAGGTAAACCGATACTTTCAATACCATCTATATAGTCCTTCATATAATCTGTACGGAGAACATGTTCACCAGCTCCAACAGGTGGCGTATCTAAGGCTACTAAGATTTCTAAATATTGATCTGTGACAATACGCTGTGGCTCAACTGGGATTTCTACCTCTCTACCTACGCCATCTGTCACAATATGTGTTGCTACCTTTTCTATTTTTTCCTGTTCATCCTCGTACCCACAAGCTCCTAATAATAAGATTAAGCTAGCTAAAAACGGGAGTCTGATACTATTGATAAATGTTTGCTTCATTAATTTATGTTCCCTACCTTCAAACCGTATTGCCTGCGCAAGCTGATTTTTATTGTAATGAAAATGATTATCATTTGTAATAGGGAAATCAGACGTCTCGGATGCATATTTCAGCCTATAAGTACTTGGCGCTATTTGTACTTGCTTTTTAAAAGCTCTACTAAAATAATATTCGTCCTCATAGCCAAGTGCCGTCGCTACTTCTTTTATGCTTAATTGGTTGGACTGTAAATAGTGCTTAGCAAGCTCTATGCGAAGTTGCTGTAGATAGTTTTGAGGTCCCTCACCATAACGTTCCTTGAAAATACGTAAAAGGTGACGTGTGCTAATTTTCAGAGAATCTGCTAGCTTTTGCATAGTAATGGCCTCATGCACATGTTGCTCTAAATAAAGACGTGCTGTTTCTGCTAAATCAATTTCATGGGGCTTGCCATTTCCTTCTGTCAGTTCTTGAAAAATACGATAAATAAGCTCATAGAATAGCGCTTTAACGAATAAGTGCTCTTGAAAAGAACCGGTTTTCCATTTGATATACATATCCTGCAATAACAATTCAATCGCAATCGGGTTAGCTGGAACACAAGAAAAACTTGTGTGGAAGGGGCGATATTCTATGTGCAAATGCTGAATAAAGGCATCCACATATAGTACATCTCCTTTATAGTAAATCATGTAATAACTAAAGCTTTTAGCTGTTTTAACCTGTAGTAATTCAGACTTACCAACATGGAATATACTAAACTGTTGCACACGATAAGGCTGCTGACCAATTAACAGGTCTACCTCTCCCTCTGTAATAATTAAAAATGCACTATGCTTCATCGTTTGTTTGATAGCTGTTGTTGTATGATGCTTGTATTCCATCTTCTTTACTTTTGCATATGTATTTTCCCACAATAATGTGTATGCTTCATAATTCATTAGGGATTCCTCCAAATTGCATCTGGATTTTGCTACAGTTATAGTGCCTGAAAAATCATTTTGAGACGGCTCCTTGCGACTAGCGCTAGTGCACTGTTTTATGTGTGAAAGCGTAGCATCAGGTACAGATGTTTTTTAGTAAATATTTAATATATAGACTAAGGCTGTCCGAAAAAATAATACCTTTTCAGACAGCCTCGCTCCCTTTTACTGTTGTTCTACCACTTTAATAATCTCCTCCGCCATTTGTTCCGCTTGATTAATCACGGAAATTGGATCAGCTAGGAAGAAATATTTACCGTCAAATGTAATAACTTTATTGTTTTTGACAACATCTAAGTTATTCCACGTAGAAGTAGCCTCATATTCCTGACCATAATCTAGTACACCTACATAATCGCCTACGTAGTCACCAACGATTTCCCACGAAATACGACGCTTTTGCCAATCTCCATTGCTATCTTCAATCAACTTTTGAATAGATGCTGGCGCTGTCAGCTTTAGTAAGTTATACATAGCTTCACCACCAGACGTACCACTTGGAATGACTGAAATATGCTTATCAGATAATGTAAAGAGTGAGAATGTTATCCCTTCTGGTATGGCAGCTTTGATTTTGTCTGCAGCCGCCTGTGCACGTGCTTTGTAATCTGCTATAAAGTTTTTCGCATCTTCTTGATGATTTAAAAACTCGCCCATCGCTGTAATTTCCGCCTCTACATTATCGTAAACATCTGCGCTAAATACGATTGTTGGTGCAATTTTTTCATATTGCTCTACATTTTCCTCACCATATGTAATGATTAAATCTGGCTTTAGGCTAGTGGCGGTTTCCAAAGAGACAGCACCCTCATCTCCTAAATCAGCAATTTCTTGTCCTTTATAGTAATCCACTAAAAACTCTCCGTACCCCATCACCTTTGTCGTTGTCGCAACTGGCACAACCCCTACTGCTAACACATGACCTAAATCCCAATCTACAATAACGCGCTGAGGGGTTGTTGGTATTTCTACTTCGCGGCCTACTGAATCTGTTACTATGCGTGTGGTATCATTGGATGCCTCTTTCTTTTCAGTAGATGTTGTTTCATCACTTTTATTGTTACATGCTGCTACAACGAACAGCGCACATACTAGCATCACTATGAACAATGATTGTTTTCGATATTGTTTCATTTTGCTCCTCCTTATTTCGTACATAATCATTATAAAGAGAATGATTATCATTATCAATAAAAATATAAAACACATCATCAACTGCTTGGTAGTCAATGATGTGTTTTCTATAATTTATAGCCCTTTTTTATCACTCTCAACAATATACTGCTCCATTTGCTGTAACCAATCCGACATATTTTCTTGGATGTCTATATTCTCAATATTACTTAAAAGAATGATTGTATAACCTGTCTCCACATAGCAAGCTAAAATTGCTGAATAGCCTGGCCATCCCCCACTATGAGATATTCTCATTCCCAAGCTAGGTATTGTATCAACAAACCAGCCAAAGCCACAAGGTGTTCTTTGCCCATCCTCTGTCACCACTGGAGTCAAAGCTAAATCAAGTGACGATGTACGTAGCAAATCACCATTGTGTAACTCACAAGCGAAGGAAAGTAAATCGATAACCGTCGAGTGCATCATGCCATCCCCTTGAATGCCATCCAAATATTTCACAAAATCATAAGCTAGCAACTCATCAGGTAAAACAAAAGAAGCTTCTTCAGAAGTGCAGATAAAGCCGTATGCAAAATCCTCTACATTTTCTGGTTTATATCGACGATTCATCACTTTTGTACGATGCATTTTAGCAGGGGCAAAGACATACTTTTGCATAAAAGATGAATACGGCATACTTGCTGTAGCTTCAATTACGCTTGCTAAACATACATAGCCTGTGTTGCTATACTCATATTTCTCTCCAGCCTTAAAATACGGCTCAGGTCTATGCTCAGCTAATAAACGAATCACATCTACGTTCGTCGCAATACATTGATGATTCCAATGACTTTTAAACAACTCCATATAATCAGGTAAACCAGATGTATGTGTCAAAGCCTGTCGTAAAGTAATCTCAGGGTAAGGAAAATCAGGAAGCCATTTTTGAATATAATCATCGTAACAAAGCTTTCCTTGCTCTTCTAAAATCATAATGCCAATCGCTGTAAAGGGCTTTGTAACAGAGGCTAGCTCAAATAAAGATTGGATTGTTAACTTTTCTTCGCTATCATAATTTGCTAAACCAAATGTTCCTGTATAAAGCGCTTTACTCCCTTTTGCTACTAAAACATTTCCCGAAAATAAACCTTGCTCAAATTTCTCACAAAATAATTGATTAAGCCTCTCTGCTAACTTCACATAATCCCCCATCTATTCGTTAATTTTCAATAAGTTATTTTAGCTTTTTCTTACACTCAGAGCAGTTTTACTTTATCGTTTGCATCGTTGCCTCTAAAATACGCACTCTGCCATTTAACGTACCGCCCCCCATAACTAATGGGTCAACCTTGTTTATAAACACTTGATTATTTTGTACTGCCTTTAATCCTTGCCACACTGGGCTTTGCTGCAAACTATCTAATATGCTTTCATCCATATCATTTTCATATATATCATATTGGATGAAAATATAATCTGGATTCGCTTTATAAAGACCTTCTAGAGAAATAACCGTTTGCTGCCTCACCTTTTGAATCGTTTCTGGTATGCGCAGATTTAATTCTCCATATAACACATCGTTCAGAAAAACATCTTCAGGATAGACCATCATCTCGCCTCCCCTAACACGTATTGCCATTACATCTTTTTCTTGAAAAGAATTCAAATAATTAATTGCCTCTTGTTTGTCTTGATGATAACCATCGATAAGTGCTTTTGCCTCTTTCGTTTTTCCAGTAACCTCTGCAAGCATTTCGAGATTCGCTTGCCAATCAGGTCCATAATGAGATGTTGGAATGACTGGCGCAATTTTCTCTAGCTGCTCTAAAATTTTAGGCTCTTCCATATCCGTACTAATAATTACATCAGGCGCTAGCTTCAAAATATATTCTAAGCTTTCACTACTTGTTCCTAATAGTGGGATTGTATTAGCTGTCGTTTCTCCAAAAAAGCTTGGAAATGGCTCATCTTCATCTCCAATTGCGCTTGCTGCATATGGCTTTATTCCTAAAACAATTGCATCCTCTAATGATTCAAAAGCATTTAAGAAAATAATTTTTTGTGGTGTAGCAGGAACTATATAATCATTATTTAAATACGTAATCGTTTTCGTTTGTCCCTCACTCGAATTATTTTGAGCATTAGATTCTTCCTTACACGCTGTTAATACAAAAATAAGCATTAAAACACTTAATATTGTCATCGTCCTTTTCATTCAGAACGCCTCCCTTATACTTAATTTACGTTGATAATAAGAATCATTATCAATGATAGATAAATTTTTTATTTGCGTCCATGTAGAAAAGGAGGTTATTATAATGAACTTTTTGAGGTTAATAATTTTTCAATTTCTTTCACAATCAGAAGATGCGGTAATGGTGCATAATCACGCCACGGAAAATGTGTCAGCATATAAATATCTCGATTACGTACACACTTCATCTCAAGCCATACTTCATCTACTTGCATTTTGCTCCATGTTTTCATTGATTCCTCATCTTCATAAACAAGAATCATCATCACATCTGGGCTGATGTCTGCTAACTGCTCAATTGTAATTGGTTGCTGTGCCTCAACTGTTAATGCGGTTGCAAGCTGTAAGTCTAAATCTCCCAGTACAACCTCTTGAATACTTCGATCTTGATATTGATAGCATCCATTCCCCATAACTAATAAAAATAAAAAAGTCTGTGGGTGGCAAAAAGCGTCTAAGCAAGCTACAGTTTTATGTACACTTTGCTCATATTCAGCAAGCCATTTATTTGCTTCGTGTTCTGCATCAAGAAGTTGAGCAACTTCAAATAGCTGCTCACGCCAAGATAAATGATTCCATGCAAGCTGATAAACATGACCTAGCCCTTGCAATAAAGTAAGCTGTTCGGCATTCAAATTATCTAAGCAAAGTATGACATCATATTTCTTGTTTTTTTGTTGAAGCAACATTATATTTTCATTTAAAATAGCAGGAGTTCTCCCAACAACTAAATGTGTAGCTACATAGTCTCCAAACTCTTTATAATAATAAGACCTCCATGTAGGGTGAAGAGGTGCTGCGACTGGAATATAGTGTAAAGGAGCAAGCAGACCGAAAAAAGAGCTATCTAAAACGGCAATGTTCTTTCTACGGCTTTTCATAAATACTGATGGTGAAATACCCACTTCTTGCTTAAATCGCCGGCTGAAATAGAATTCGTCTTTATATCCTACTTCGCTTGCAATTTCTCGAAGCGTTTTATGTTCTTTTATTAATAGCCATTTAGATGCTTCAATTCTTACTTGCGTTAAATACTGAGTAGCACTCATAGCAAATTGTTTACGGAATAATTCCATATAATATTTCGAGCTAATATTCATCATTTGAGCTAAATCCTTCACTTGAATGGGTTCAGAAAAATGATATTGTATATGCTGTTTTGTTTTTTCTAACATACTTGATAGATCCTGATCTGAGGATATGCGGTTTTTGCTTATAGCATATAGCAGCATATAAAAGTAGGCTTGTTCAAGTAGTTTATCTTCTTTGATTGGGCTTTTAGATAGCTCAACAAGTTTATTGCATAGCTCAATCACTTCATAGGTTGACCTCAAATTTAATTTTCCGCCCATTTCCTCTATATGTAAATTAATAAATGTATCACTTTGCGTCGTATTTTCAGTTATTTCAAATTGAATAACATACGCTGTCACACTATTTTCTACAGCTATCTTAAGTTCAAGGCTAGTCTTTGAAGGACAAATATACATGCTATTTTTAGATAGTATGTATTCAACATCTCCTAGCGTAACTATTGCCTCTCCTTTAGAAACAAACAATATACAATTACTCCCAAGATTTTGTTGATAATATCGTTTAAATTTGCTATTCAGCACGTTAATATTTAAAAAACGAAATACTGTCATTACATTGAATAGCTCCTTTCTTTCATTGCTAGCATATAAAATACTTATAGTAAAATTTAAGTAATAGAATTATTATATCTGAAAAAAATGTGTGACATCTGTTGAAAGTTTATCTTAATTCGTAGATATTTAGACGCAAAACAGCAGACCCATCTCCTAACTTACGTTTCGAGATGGATCTGCTGTTTATAAAAACTTTTATTTTGCATTAATAGGTAGAATAAATCAGCGAGTAAAAGCTCGATTCGTTTAGGCTATATCCCCACCTACTGCACGAAGTTTCACTTTACAGCAACCCTTTACCGTTCGTTGCTTTTTTCATATCTTGGTTGAGCTTTTCGAAAAACTCTTCGTTTGATTCTGTTGTACGTAGCTTGCGTAAGAATTTTTCAGCAAAGTCTGATGAATCGCTAAATGTTTTGCGAATTGCCCATAATTTATCTAGCTGCTCTTTCGGGATAAGAAGCTCCTCTTTACGCGTACCTGAACGGCGAATATCAAGTGCAGGGAAAATGCGACGCTCTGCTAAACTGCGATCTAAATGTAACTCTAAGTTCCCTGTTCCTTTAAATTCCTCGTATATCACTTCATCCATACGACTTCCCGTATCAACTAAGGCTGTTGCTAAAATTGTTAAGCTACCGCCCTCTTCAATATTACGAGCCGAGCCGAAAAAGCGTTTTGGTCGATGGAACGCGGCTGGATCAATCCCCCCTGATAATGTACGACCACTTGGTGGGATAACTAAGTTATACGCACGCGCTAAACGAGTAATCGAATCCATTAAAATAATAACATCACGTTTATGCTCCACTAGTCGACGTGCACGTTCTAACACAATTTCCGCTACTTTCACATGGTTTTCAGGTACTTCATCGAATGTCGAGGAAACAACATCCGCATTTACAGAACGCTCGATATCCGTTACCTCTTCAGGACGCTCATCAATTAATAAAACGATTAACTCCGCTTCAGGGTAATTAGTCGTAATTGCATTTGCAACTTCTTTTAATAAAGATGTTTTTCCTGCTTTTGGTGGTGCTACAATTAAACCACGCTGTCCAAACCCTACTGGTGCAATTAAATCCATAATACGTGTGGATAATTTTTTAGAAGTTGTTTCAAGTTTAATATGACGATCTGGATATAGCGGTGTTAATGCAGGGAAATGCACTCGTTCTTTTGCTACTTCAGGGTCTTCACCGTTTACTGCATCTACTTGTAATAAACCGTAATAGCGTTCATTCTCTTTTGGTGGACGCACCTTACCTGAAACTTTATCTCCATTTCGTAAATCGAAGCGGCGAATTTGAGAAGCCGAAATATAAATATCTTCTTTAGAAGGAGAATAGTTGATTGGACGTAAAAATCCAAAGCCTTCTTGCGATACAATTTCGAGCACGCCTTCCATAAAGAAGAAACCTTCCTGCTCGGAGCGCGTTTTTAAAATCGCAAAAATTAATTCTTTTTTTGTTAATTTGCTATAATATGAAATTTTGTAATCTCGTGCAAGAGCATAAAGCTCTTTTAAAGTCATATTTTCTAATTGAGCAATTGTTAGAGCTGCCATATGATGACCCCAGTCTTTTTAAAATTTTACTTATTGGAGAATGGTTGAATGGAACTGTCTCAAAATAACCTTTCAGACAGCTCCTTTTCAGACAGTTTTAGCCTGTATATTTAATGCTTGCTAAAAACTGCATACGCCTGCGATGACCGTATTGGAATACTACCATCTCGTCGTGGTCGTAAAGGACGTGTCTCAAAATATCTTTCAGACACGTCCTTTACTTTCTTAAGAAGAGCAGGGCTGATTCGTCCTGCTATTATAGAAGCTTAATACGTTGGTTTTTTGTCGATGCTGTGGCGACCTTCAATAAATCGTACAGTACCCGATTTAGCGCGCATTACAACTGAATGTGTTAATGCATATGCGCCTTTATATTGGACGCCTCGTAAAAGCTCGCAATCCGTTACAGCTGTCGCTGCAAAAATCGCATCATCACCTTTTACTAAATCGTCCATATACAATACTTTATTCACGTTAATCCCCATTTTATTACAGCGTTCTAGCTGCTCTTCATCTTCAGGCACGAGCTTCGCTTGAAAATCACCGCCTAAACATTTTAAAGCAACCGCTGCAATAACACCTTCTGGAGCACCACCGATACCAAACATAATATCGATACCTGTCTCATCGAAAGCTGTATTGATTGCCGCACCCACATCTCCATCTTGAATGAATTTAATACGTGCGCCTGCTTCACGAATTTCATCAGCAATTGCTTGATGGCGTGGACGATCTAATAATGTCGCCACAACATCCGAAACATTTTTATTTTTCGCTTTTGCAACCTGTAATAAATTATATGTGACAGATGCATTAATATCAATTTTACCAGCCGCTTCTGGACCAACTGCAATTTTATCCATATACATATCTGGTGCATTTAGTAAGTTGCCACGGTCTGCAATTGCTAATACTGTCATTGCGCCATTGGCACCTTTTGCAACGATATTCGTACCTTCTAATGGGTCTACAGCGATATCTACCTCTGGCCCACCGTTGCGAAGTCCAAGCTCTTCACCGATGTAAAGCATTGGTGCCTCATCCATTTCGCCTTCCCCGATTACGACTGTTGCATGCATTGGAATCGTATCGAACATTGTACGCATCGCTGTTGTAGCTGCATCATCGGCAGCGATTTTTTCGCCTCGTCCCATCCATTTTGCAGACGCAATCGCTGCTGTTTCTGTTACTCGTACTACTTCCATTGATAAACTGCGTTCCATGTTTCCTTATCCTCCTGCTATCATACTTGCACGGTTTTATTTGTCCTGTATTAACAGGCTGTAAGACCCTTTGTAGTAAAGGATTATAGCCTGTAAAATCCGATTGGTGAAGCTAACAGCCCATAGGAGAAGAAAATCCCCAAGGAATGAAGGTTCACTTTATCCTCAATTGCTAACATCCAATTATTTACTTGTATGTACAATTGTTTCGCGGCGAATTTCCGCTCCAAGTGCACAAAGCTTTTCAATCAACCCACCGTAACCTCGCTCGATATGATAAATGTCATGAATTTCTGTTTCACCTTCTGCAATTAAGCCAGCTAATACTAACGCTGCGCCTGCGCGCAAATCTGTTGCAGTGACAGTTGAACCTTGTAATTGTGTAGGTCCTTGAATAATTGCTGTATTGCCTTCAACTCTCGCATTTGCATTCATTCTGCGAAGCTCATCAATATGCTTAAACCTTGCTGAATAAATCGTATCTGTTACTTTTGAAGAGCCATTTGCTTGTGTCAATAAGACTGATAGAGGCTGCTGAATATCTGTTGCGATGCCAGGATAAACAAGGGTTTTTATATCGACAGCTGTTAAGTCCGTTGTTTGCTTCGGTATAAAAATACTCTCCTCCCCTGTTTCTACTTTCACGCCCATTTCTCTTAACTTAGCGACTAATGACTCTACATGCAACGGGATCACATTATCAATAATGACACCCTCACCAATTGCTGCAGCCATAATCATGAAAGTAGATGCCTCAATACGATCAGGAATAATCGTGTGCTTTGTACCATGTAATTCCTCTACACCATCAATACGAATCACACTCGTACCTGCGCCTTTAATTTTCGCTCCCATATTTGTTAATAATGTGGCAACATCAATGATTTCTGGTTCCTTTGCTGCATTTTCAATAACGGTGCGACCTTTTGCACGAACAGCAGCAAGCATAATATTAATTGTTGCGCCTACGCTTGCTACGTCCAAATAAATTTTTGCACCAATTAGCTCCTCAGCACGTAAATAAATGGCACCGTGTTCATTTGTTACAGTTGCCCCTAATGCCTCAAATCCTTTAATATGCTGATCAATTGGACGAGGTCCTAAAAAACAGCCACCTGGTAAGCCGATTACTGCTTTTTTAAAACGACCTAACATCGCTCCCATCATATAGTATGAGGCACGTAGCTTTTTCACATTGCCGTTTGGCATTGGCATTGCTGTCATTTTGCTCGGGTCAATTGTCATTTGTCCGTCTTGGAATGACACTTCTCCACCGATTTCTTCTAGCAATGCTTTTAATGTCCATGCGTCAGAAATTTCAGGGATTCCTTCAATTGTGACGGAAGAATTCGCTAGGATTGATGCTGGAATTAAAGCAACCGCACTATTTTTGGCTCCACTAACTTTCACTGTACCCTTCAAACGTCGTTGTCCTGTAATTTTATAAACATCCATAACGGTTCTCCCTCAAAATGAAAGTGTTTTTTATTGCCCTTGGCGCTTTGACCAATCTGCTAAAAACCCTTCAATTCCTTTTTCAGTTAATGGATGGTTAAACAATTGCTGTAATACTTTAAATGGTGTTGTTGAAATATGAGCACCAGCTAGAGCTGCGTCTGTAATATGTTGTGGATGACGGATTGATGCAGCAATGATTTCTGTTTTAATGTCATGAATCGTGAAAATGTCAGCGATTGTAGAAATTAGCTCTATGCCATTATGTCCGATATCATCTAAACGTCCAAGGAATGGAGAAACGTAAGTAGCGCCTGCACGAGCTGCCATTAAAGCTTGGTTGGCACTGAAGATTAGCGTAACATTTGTTTTAATCCCTTTTTCAGAGAAGTGTTTACATGCTTTTAAGCCTTCTGGTGTCATAGGTAGCTTTACTGTAATATTTGGGTGAATTGCCGCTAGCTCTTCACCTTCTTTAATCATTCCTTCAGCATCTAAAGAAATAACCTCACCTGAAACTGAACCTTCAACAAGTTCTGCAATCTCTTTTAAGCGATCGTGGAAGTTTACGCCTGGTTCTTTTGCTACAAGTGATGGGTTTGTTGTTACACCCGACAAAATCCCCCAAGAGTAGGCTTCTTTGATTTCTTCAAAATTTGCTGTATCAATAAAAAATTTCATGCTAAAAATCCTCCTAAATTACAATTTCATATCAATTCAAAAATGAAGAGAAGGCCGATCTTCGCAATCTGACACTTCTCCTGCAAATCATTCATTTCATTCGAATAGTTAATCTATCCCGTTGAACAGGTTTTTTTCCTGTATCATTGAAAACTAACAATCAGCGGAAGGCGAGAACCTACCCGCTGATTAAAGTTTGACTTTATGCTTTTTGAGAACTGCCGAATTCGCGAATCTTCCCAATAACTGTTTCTTTAATCGCTTCACGAGCAGGTGTTAAATATTTACGTGGATCATATACTTTTGTATCATTTGCTAACACTTCACGAATTGCTTTCGTTGCAGCAATTTGATTTTCTGTATTGACATTAATTTTCGCCGTACCCAAAGAAATAGAGCGTTGAATATCCTTTGTTGGAATACCCGTTCCACCATGCAGTACTAATGGTAAATCCGCTAATTTAGAGATTTCCTCCATTTCAGTGAAACCTAAGTTTGGCTCCCCTTGGTATGGACCATGTACTGAACCAAGTGCTGGTGCTAGGCAATCGATACCTGTTGCTTCTACTAGACGCTTACATTCAGCTGGATCTGCATACATAATACCACCGATTACACCATCTTCTTCTCCACCAACTGTACCAAGCTCCGCTTCGACAGAAACACCATTTGCGTGCGCATATTCTACAACTTGCTTCGTTGTGCTCACATTCTCATCGAACGGGTGGTGAGAAGCATCAATCATAACAGAAGTAAAGCCTGCATCAATTGCTTCTTTACATTTTTCAAAGCTTGAGCCATGGTCTAGGTGAATCGCTACAGGTACTGTAATTTTATATGATTCGATTAAACCTTTTACCATGTGAACAACTGCAATAAAGCCACCCATATATTTACCTGCACCTTCAGATACACCTAAAATGACTGGTGAATTTTCCGCTTGCGCAGCTTGTAAAATTGCTTGTGTAAATTCTAAGTTGTTAATATTGAATTGTCCTACCGCATAACCTTCTGCTTTTGCTTTAATTAACATTTCTTTCATCGAAACTAATGCCATGATTTAAATCCTCCTCGGATAGTTGATCGGTTATTGTTTATTTATGGCTCTGCCACTATGCTCAACTTGAACATCTAACAGTTAAAAGCCTTTATCTTGAACAAGCTTTCGCTTCATCCAAATAATTGTACATCCCTATCATAACAAAAATGAAGGTGTCTGAAAAGTTATTTCAAACACCTTCGCTTTGACAACTATTTAGTATTTCATTCACTGCATCTCGCACTTCAAAAATATTAAATGGCTTGGTAAAATATTTTGTTGCCCCTAGTTGAAATGCCTCATCAATCAACTTCTGTTCACCGTACGCTGTCATCATAACGACATTTATTTTATCGCTGTATAGACGTAACTCACGCAATATTTCCATACCATTCATTCCTGGAATTTTCATATCGAGTAAGATACAATCGATTTCTTCATTTTTAAATATATTTAACGCTTCTATACCATTTGATGCCAAATATGTTCTATAGCCTTCTTTTTTAAAAACTTCATTCAACAGTAATCGAATCCCTTGCTGATCGTCTACAATTAAAATATTTCTCATTTTGGACATCTCCCATATATTTAAAATACAAATGAATAGTTCTTCATTTTTTATCCCGTATTAACAGGCTGTAAGACCCCCACATCAAAATAGTGAGTGG
>NZ_PYWN01000069.1 GCF_003049505.1 Metasolibacillus meyeri | reverse complement strand
CCACCCGAATCAAATGGGCGGATTTAATTGTCTACTTGACAGGGAGTAGTTCAACATGTATTTTCGCCCAACCAGCACTCGAATTCGCCCAATCAAATTAAAAAAGAGGCTTATCCGAAGTTCGGATAGCCCCATTGGATTTTATTGCATATAGCTCTCAATTTCTCCCCATGCTTGCTCAAAGCCTAAGCCCGTTTCCGAGGAGAAGACGATGAGTTTATCTGCTGGGTCCATATCGAGTGTTTCTTTTACGATTTTTTTGTGTTTATCCCACTTGCCTTTTGGGATTTTGTCTGCCTTCGTTGCAACGACTATACATGGAATGTT
This sequence comes from Metasolibacillus meyeri, assembly GCF_003049505.1. GTDB lineage: Bacteria > Bacillota > Bacilli > Bacillales_A > Planococcaceae > Metasolibacillus > Metasolibacillus meyeri. The sequence continues at coordinate 20,076 of NZ_PYWN01000069.1, read as the reverse complement.
GTAATGCTTTAAAAAATCATACATCATGCGGTCATCTGCTGTTGGTGAATGACGTAAATCGACGATTAACACAACGGCCTTTAATAATTCTCGACTTGTGAAGTATTTTTCAATCATTTTTCCCCATGCTGCTCGCTCCGATTTTGACACCTTTGCATAGCCATAGCCAGGTACATCGACAAAAAATAACTGCTCTTCGATTTTATAAAAGTTTAATGTTTGCGTTTTTCCTGGCTTTGAGGAAATACGCGCCATTGCCTTGCGTCCAATCATTCGATTAATAAACGAGGATTTCCCAACGTTTGAGCGACCTGCTAATGCAAATTCTGGCAGTCCATCTTCTGGGTATTGGTCTGGTCTAACGGCACTAATGACCATTTCGACATTATGGACTTTCATTAATTAAAAACCTCCGTCAAGTGCCAATTCAAGCACTTCCTCTGCTTGTGACACGAGTTTAAATGTGAGCTGCTCGCGAATCACCTCTGGAATATCGTCAATATCACGCTCGTTATCTTTCGGCAAAATAACTGTTGTCAAGCCTGCTCGATGGGCGCTTAATGATTTTTCTTTCAAGCCGCCGATCGGCAATACACGACCACGCAATGTAATTTCACCTGTCATACCAACTTCGCGTTTAATTGGCTTATTCGTAATAGCGGATACAATTGCTGTTGCCATTGTAATTCCCGCTGACGGCCCATCCTTTGGCACAGCTCCTTCAGGTACGTGAATGTGTAAGTCATGTTGGTCAAAGAAGTCGGCATCTACACCAAGTCTCTTCGTTAAAGAACGTACAAACGTTAAAGCAGTTTGCGCTGATTCCTTCATGACGTCACCTAACTTACCTGTTAGCTGGATTTTACCCTTTCCAGGCGTTAATGAAACTTCGATTTGGAGCGTATCGCCACCAACCGTCGTATAAGCTAAACCTGTCGCCACGCCAATTTGATTTTCTTCCTCTGCCTGCCCATAGCGATAGCGATGCTTACCGAGTAAATCGACTAATGTTTTCACATTGACTGTCACACGTTTTTTCTCACCTGAGACAACGATTTTTGCTACTTTGCGGCACATTGTCGCGATTTGGCGCTCTAAGCCGCGCACTCCTGCCTCACGTGTATAATAGCGAATAATATCAATGATTGCCTCTTCTTTCAAAACAAGCTGCGCTTTTTTCAAGCCATGCTCCTTCATTTGCTTAGGCGCTAAATGATTTGTTGCAATCATCGTTTTTTCAAGCTCCGTATAACCTGCAATTGAAATTACTTCCATACGGTCAAGCAACGGTGCAGGTATCGTGCTTAAATCATTGGCTGTAGCCACAAATAATACGTTTGATAAATCGTATGTTTCCTCGATATAATGATCGCTGAACGTATTATTTTGCTCCGGATCTAACACTTCAAGCATCGCTGCTGAAGGGTCACCTCTAAAATCATTCGACATTTTATCAATTTCATCTAATAAAAAAACTGGGTTAATCGTTCCCGCTTTTTTCATTCCTTGAATAATACGTCCTGGCATCGCTCCAACATACGTTCGGCGATGTCCACGAATTTCAGACTCATCTCGCACACCACCGAGCGAAACGCGAACGAATTTACGGTCTAGGCTTTCTGCAATTGAACGTGCTAAGCTTGTTTTCCCCACGCCGGGAGGACCAGCTAAACATAAAATAGGGCCGCGCAGTGTATTCGTCAGTTGACGTACGGATAAATATTCTAAAATGCGCTCCTTGACTTTCTCAAGTCCATCATGGTCACGATTTAAAATTTCCTCTGCGTGTATAATGTCTATACGGTCTGTCGTTTTTTCGCTCCAAGGAATCGACACAAGCCATTCTACATAGTTGCGAATAACGCCACTTTCAGCACTCGCTGCTGGTAGCTTTTCATAGCGATCAAGCTCTTTTAAAGCTACTTTTCTTGTTGATTCTGGCATTCCAACAGCATCTATACGTTTACGTAATTCGGTAATTTCGCCCATTTTGCCATCACGATCGCCTAGCTCTGTTTGAATCGCCTTCATTTGCTCACGTAAATAGTATTCTTTTTGCGTGCGCTCCATTGCTTGTTTTACTTTATTATTAATTTTCTTTTCTAAATCTAAAATTTCTTGTTCATCATGTAGACGAATAATTAAATTGTCTAATCGTTTTTTGACATTAAAAATGGCTAAAACTTCTTGCTTCTCTTGCACCTTTAATGGCAAATGTGATGCAATAACATCCGCCAACCGACCCGGCTCAGTAATATCGACTACAGACTCAATCGTTTCTTCTGTAATTTTCTTTGACATTTTTGCGTATTTTTCAAAATAAACTAATAAAGTACGCATTAAAGCCTCTGTTTCAGGGTCTTTATATGTCAGGTCTTCTGATAACTCTACAGTTACAGTTGTAAAATCAGATTCCTCTTTATATTTTTTTATCACACCACGACTAACACCTTCCACTAAAATGCGCAACGTACCATTTGGCAGTTTAAGCATTTGCTTTACTGTCGCTAATGTACCGATTTTAAATAGATCTTCCTTTTCAGGTGCTTCGACACGCATATCCTTTTGCGCCGTTAAAAAAATATAGCTTTCATTCATCATGGCATGCTCTAATGCCGCAACCGAACGATCCCGCCCTACATCAATATGTAGCACCATTGAAGGATAAACGAGTAGGCCTCTTAATGGTAATAATGGTATATTTTCTTTCATTTCACTCATGCGGGACTCACCTCCATCAATATCAATCCGTAACAACCCGCTTTTGATAGTATGTGTTTAATTGAACATCTTTATTTGTTATCGGATACGAATCATTTTTATGTACAAAAGTTTTAAGTAAATGAAAAGCTGACTACCTACTTGTGCTGATGCACGTTCGATGTCAGCTTCTGTTGTTCGCTGTGCTATTTTAAGCAGACGTTTTTTCGTTATCTTTTTTCAATTCAGTACCATCTGCTAATAGCAATTTCGGCTCTGCTTTATCGACGATTGTATCAGCTGTAATAACACATTTTACAATGTCATCACGCGAGGGCAATTCGAACATGACATCAAGCATCGTTGCTTCAATGATAGAACGTAAACCACGTGCACCTGTTTTACGCTCAATCGCTAACTTCGCAATTTCCACTAATGCCTTCTCTTCAAACTCAAGCTCTACATTATCTAACTCAAGCATCTTTTGATATTGCTTCGCCAATGCATTTTTCGGCTCTGTTAAAATTTGTACAAGCGCATCTACATTTAGCTGCTCTAAGCTTGCTAATACAGGTAGACGTCCGATAAACTCTGGGATTAGACCAAATTTTAACAAGTCTTCTGGAATCAGTTGAGCAAGCAGTGAACCTTCCGCTTCTTCCATTTTATTAGGGTTAGAGCCGAAGCCAATTACCTTTTCGCCTTGACGACGTTTAATAATTTGTTCGATTCCATCAAACGCACCACCTACGATAAACAGGATGTTCGATGTATCGATTTGTAAAAATTCTTGATGTGGATGCTTACGACCGCCTTGTGGTGGTACGCTTGCTACCGTGCCTTCTAAAATTTTAAGCAATGCTTGTTGTACACCTTCACCAGATACATCACGCGTAATAGATGGATTTTCTGATTTACGTGCTACTTTATCGATTTCGTCAATATAAATAATGCCTTTTTCAGCGCGCTCGATATCATAATCAGCCGCTTGAATCAGCTTTAATAATATATTTTCTACGTCTTCCCCAACATAACCCGCCTCTGTTAAAGAAGTTGCATCTGCAATCGCAAATGGCACATTTAAAATACGTGCTAATGTTTGTGCTAATAATGTTTTACCACTACCAGTTGGTCCAATTAACACAATATTTGATTTCGACAATTCTACATCGTCGATTTTAGCATTTGAGTTAATGCGTTTATAGTGATTGTAAACCGCAACGGCTAAAGCCTTCTTCGCACGTTCTTGCCCAATCACATATTCATCCAAGATGCCTAAAATCTCTTTAGGTTTTGGAATATCTTTGAAGTCGATTTCCTCTTCTACTCCAAGCTCTTCTACAACAATTTCAGAGCAAAGTTCGATACATTCATCACAAATATATACGCCCGGTCCTGCCACGAGTCTACGAACTTGTTCTTGTGTTTTCCCACAGAAAGAGCATTTTAAATTGCCATTTTCATCATTAAATTTGAACAATTTGTTTCACCCCTATTCAAGCTTCAATCTTACAAGATTATTTATTCTTTATCAAATATATTGACTGCCTTCAGCTTGTTTTATGTATATTATAGGCCTCACCTAAAAATATATGCTTCAACCACCGCTTTTTATATGTATATGCGATAAAACAAGGTACAAAATAGCGTACCTTGTTTTATCAATATTTAGCAAATAAATTGATTAAGAAATTTTTGCGTTTTCAACTAGTAATTCAACTGTTTTTTGCGTACGAATATCGTTTTCTAAAACAGATGTACCACCTAATGCAGCAGTAATTTGCTCTGCTGTCATACCAAATTGTGCAGCCATTTTTTCCAATTCTGCGTTAATATCTTCTTCAGATACTGCAATACCTTCTGCTGCAGCAATTGCTTCTAATGTTAATGATACACGCACACGGTTTGCTGCATCATCTGCCATTTGCTCACGTAAAGCTTCTTCGCTTTGACCAGAGAATTGGTAGTAAAGGTCTAGGTTCATACCTTGCATTTGTAAGCGTTGACCAAATTCTTGAACCATGCGGTCTACTTCCGTGTTAATCATCGCTTGTGGAATATCGATTTCAGCGTTTTCAGCTGCTTTTTCAACTAATTCGTCACGTAATGCAGCTTCAGAATCTGACTCTTTTTGTGTTGCAGTTGTTTCTTTAATTTTTGCACGTAATGCTTCTACACTATCAACTTCTGAGTCTAGCTCTTTTGCAAACTCATCGTTTAATTCTGGTAATACTTTTGTTTTTACTTCTTTTACTGTTACTTTGAAAGTTGCTTCTTTACCAGCTAATTCAGCAGCATGATATTCCTCTGGGAATGTCACAACAACATCTTTCACTTCGCCAGCTTTCACACCTACTAATTGCTCTTCAAAGCCTGGGATGAATGAACCTGAACCAATTTCAAGTGGATAGTCAGAACCTTTACCGCCTTCAAACGCCTCATCACCTACAAAACCTTCAAAGTCGATTACAGCTGTATCACCTTCAACGATTGCCTCATCTTCTTTAAGCTCAAGCTCTGCTTTTTTTGCTAATTGCTCTTCAATTTGTGCTTCTACTTCTTCGTCTGTTACTTCTGTTGGAAGCTTTGTTACTTCAAGACCTTTGTAGTCGCCAAGCTTCGGTTCTGGTTTCACGATTACTGTTGCAGTAAATGTGAAATCTTCACCTTTTGCAAAGTTTTCAGTTCCATCGATTGCAGGGAAATCAACTGGCTCAATACCAGCTTCATCGATTGCATTTGAGTATGCTTCTGGAATGATGATTTCTAACGCATCTTGGTAAAGTGCTTCAACGCCAAAGCGTTTTTCAAACATTGGACGAGGCATTTTCCCTTTACGGAAGCCTGGTACGTTAATTTCTTTTACAACTTTTGTGAATGCTTTATCTAATGCTTTGTTTACTTCTGTAGCCGGCACCTCGATCGTTAATAAACCTTGGTTACCTTCTTGTTTTTCCCATTTAACTGACATGTATATAACCTCCAAAATAAAATTGCTCTGTTAACAAATATATTTGTTTTATACAGTTCCTACAACCATTTAAGTATATCATAGATGCGTAATGTTTCAACTTTTTTCATATGTTTAGTGTAATTCTGAAAATGTTTCAAGTTGTTGCAAAAATCCAACAATTCCATCATCCATCTCATGTACTTTACCAAACAACATATGCACATAATCAATATAACCCTGCGCTATATCCTCCGTGCCGTAATCTAGCCATTCGAAAGGATATGCCACAATGGCATGCTTTGCGAGCAATTGCTGTACCATTGCTAACGACGTTGGATCTTTCTCCAATATCATTGTAATAGAAGCCTCAACCTTTTCGTACTGCGGCAACTTTGTGGGTAGCGCTAAATAGGCCGGATTGACCGTACATTGACGCTGGAATTTTTTTATAACAATCTCCACATCCACTTGCTGTTCTACCAGCAAAATAAGTGTAATACTTTGAATAAACGGATGGATTTCTTCATGCTCTATGACTTGAATTAATGACTGAACAATCGGGCGAATATTCGTACCTGTCAGCTGATAAATCACTTGAAGTTGCTCATATTGAGGAAGTGATAAAAAATGCGATATAGAAAATCCATCCACCTCTTGTTCTTGCATTTCTTGCTGCACTAGTTGATTCTCGGCAATTTCCGCGTTTAAATTTTTTAGTCGTTTAAATTTCTCCATCTGACTTTCTGGAATAGCACCTTCATCAAGCAATGTTTCAATCAACTTTTCCACCTGTTTAAATTCGCGTAGCTGCATGGAAATCGTTAAATATAGCTCCATCGCTTCAAAATACATTGTAGGGCCAATCGCTAAAAGCTCTTCACAAATTTTCTTTGCTTCTTGATATGCGCGCATTTCATACAACGAGTAAGCATAAACGCTCAATGAAAATTCGTCGCCTTCGATATAACGCAACGCTTCCGCAAATGCCTCACAGGCTAAATTATATTGGGAGCTTTCAGCATAAGCATGTGCTTGTTCCAATAAACGTTCACCTACACCGGGAAACAATATCACATTATCCTGCCGTTGTATTTGTTGTTTCTTTTTTTTCAAACCATTCACTCCCGTTACGGTAACTTCTGGATTATCTTCATCATCATTTTACATGTCAATAGCCTATTGGACAACAGGAAGCCTCGCTTTTCAATATGTATCAAGGTTGTCTGAAATTCAGACAACTCAAGCTTCTAATATCCCACGGTTACACAGTACAAAAAGCGTGTCTTTAAATAATTGTTCAGACCCGTTCTTTAATTCCTCGTTGTGCGCTCTGTTTTGATCTTGTTGATGCTTACATCTAGCTTGCGAATAGACTGCTCTGTTAAATGAATTCGCCCATTGTCATTCAACCGCTGCCATGCTTTCAATTTCTGACGATATGCCTGCTCAGATAATCGATAAACATCCATATCTTGCTCTAAACTTTTTGCATAAGTGCGTTCTACCTCTTTTTTTATTTGTCCTGTTATTTCCTTCTTTAATTTTTCTTCACCCTCTCGTCCATCTCTCCCACTCGTCGTTATATCCACTTCAATTGATATATCAAAGCGAAGTTGTCCACCTTCTTCAATGGGTGTAATTTTACGCTTCACATTATCGACAATAATTGTCGTATACGATTTTTGATCGCCATCATCTTTCAGTGTAATTTGTGCCCGTGCTGTATCATTGGACATCCAACGTAGCCCCTCTGCATCCCCATCAAATAACGAGCCCTTTAATTGCGATTTAGTAATAACACTAATACCCTGTATTTCATACACAGGATCAACACCTTTTGGCGTCTCCCATTTATCTCCTGAGACAACAAAAGGTATATTTACTTCATGACCTGGCTCATCTAAATGAATAAGTAATTTGCGTAAACTAATTGGTTCAATAAAAGAATCTTGGTGATAGGAGTTTAAAGGGTCTGCCATCCTTGAATAAGTCATTCCTTTATTTAAAATAGGTGTAACAAGCAACAATTCGCCTAGCGGTTCATCACTCGTATATACCCACATCGTATAGCGAGTTTCTCGATAACGTACAAAGGAGTCAATTACTTGTTCTACTTGGGCGCTTTCCAATAATTGCTTTGAAAATACTACGTAGGATAAGTGTCCCCATAAAATTTTCTGGTCAACAGCTCGATATAAATTGACTGCAGCCTCATCAATTGTCCTACCTGTTGCATGACCAACTTCTGTTTGGATTGCATCAGTGCTTGGTTGATCTGACTTTGCAATATTTGAGAAATCTAATAATTGTGCATAAATTTCAAATTCGCCATCCTTATAATCAACACCTACTCCATGAATATAAAGCATTCGTTCGGGTTCGTTATTGTCCCAGCACGAGGCTAACAAGAGGCTACAGAAAACAAAAAAACACAGACTCTTTTTCATTTTGTGCCTCCTTTTGTTTTATCCTTTAAATGTAAAGATCTGGGACGCATCGCCTTCTGCTGAGGGATTTCACGTATCAAAGTTTTCTTTACCGTTTCCCAATTTAAATCTGTTGCTATATTTAAATAAGGAATACCGAATACGCGTATGCCAGCTAAATACGTAAGTAATGCATATAAACAGACAAAAAATCCAAACAAGCCACACACAGCTGTAATCAAAATAAAGACGACACGCAGCAGATTGACCGCCGTCACAAGTGCTTGATTTACGAGCGTAAAAGTGGCAATGGTAGAAATCGCAATAACGACAATCATTGCAGGACTTGTAACACCTGCTCGTATCGCTGCATCTCCAATAATTAAACCACCTACAACGCTAATCGTCCCACCAATAATACTAGGTAATCGTAGTCCCGCTTCACGAAAGAGCTCAAACATCAACAACATTAATAGCATTTCAAGCGCTGATGGTAGTGGCAAGCCACGATTCGATTGCACAATTGTTGCCAGTAATTGAAAAGGTAGTTGCTCTTGATGGAAGGTTGTCAATGCTAACCAAAAGGCAGGCAACAATAAGCCAAATAAAATCCCTACTAAGCGCAATAGTCGTTCAAATGAACTAAACACTACTGGATATTCATTGTCTTCACTCGTTTTTAATAGCATAAACAAATTAATTGGAAAAATGACCGCATATGAAACGCCATCGACCAATATTAAAAAGCGCCCACTTACTAACGATTGAACAGCAAAGTCTCCTCTTGCTGTATTTGTTGTGCGTGGGATTAGTCGCCCTTTTTTTATAATACGCTCCATCAATAAATCAGCACTTATTATGACATCTGTATCAATATCTTTAATTTGCTTGCGAATACCATGCAATATTTTATCATTCGCAATATCATTCATATATAGCAGTGCAACAGTTGTTTTTGAACGCCTTCCCACTGTATATTTTTCAACCGAAAGTGAATTTGTCGGTAAACGTTTACGAATAATCGCAATATTTACTCCTATGTCCTCAATAAAATTATCGCGTGGTCCTTTTACTAGTACTTCTAAATTTGTTTCCTCAGGATTACGATTGGGTTTTTTAGCAATATTACTTGAAAAAAGCAGTTGCTGTTGCTCAAAATAAATAATCACAAAACCTGTAAAAACAAGTGTTACTACATCTGACAAAGACTCTACTCGCTGTAAACCAGGTACATATAGCTGTTCTTCAATTGATGCGTCTTGTTGCTGGCAAACTGCTTTCACACGCGGTACAATCACTTCATTTAATAAATGCGTATCGACCATAGCCTCGCATGTAATTAGATGGACTGTAGATGATTGAAACTGGTATGTTTGAAACTGCACATCAGCTGTCTGATTAAATAATTGACGCAGCTCCTTATCCGTTATTTTTTGCTGCATATCATTGCTCCACCTTCTTTTTTGGCATTTTTTTCGTTTTCTTCAATGAAACAAGCGTCAGTATAATTCCCCATACAAAGAAAAAAACAAAAGTACTAACTAAGAAATACTGACTCTTTATTTGAAGGAATGTACGGTCATTGAACAAAAATAATGGCAAACTAATCGCAAGAAACGCTGGTAATACAGATTTGAATATACGCTTTCTTTGACCATCTAAACGTAATAAATGAATAACTATAAATATAATAAAACCAATACGCATAAAAGCTCCTGTGAGCCATTGATAAATAGAGAAAAAGTCTACATGTTCAACAAAGCGCCCGATGGAGGCAAGCCGCCACTCCTCATACGCTGGGTAGTATTGATTTTTAGCTTCAACAGGACCAAATTCTGTTATAGCACCAATCAGTGGTCCAAGTGTTAACCCTAATAAAATCAGCACGATAACAGCAAAATATCTCCATTTCATACGCGCTTTTATTTGACTTTGAATGAGCAATATAAAAAATAGCTCAACAAAGCCTGATGCTGGATAAATCCCAGCACGTAAAACAGGCGCAATGCCATGCTCTAAAAAAGGCAGTAATAGCTCATATTCCTTTACTTTTATATTGACAAAAGCTACAAAGAAGCCTAAAAATACAACGCCTGCCAACACGATAACATTAACAATCACAATTCCTTGCACACCTGTAGCTGCTAAAAAAACACATAATACAATATAAATGAAAACTAATAGCAATTCAGGGGTTCCAGGTAAAAATGTTACTGTTACCCACTGCATAGTTTCACGCAATGTGAAAGCCGCCATAATCATTAAATAGACAACAAATAGATAAATAATTATTTTTTCCCATACTGTACCTAATCTTTCTGATAACCAATCTCGGAAAGACATTTCACCAATTTGTCTGTGTAAATAAATAATCATCAATAGCCATGGTAATAAAACGATGGCAGACCAAAACACAGACATCCATGCATCTCGCCCTGCTTCATTTATTAAAGGTGGGAGAATCGTTACATGATTTTTCAATCCAATAACTGTCATCATTAGAAGTATGACATGCAATATGCTAATCAATTTATTTTGATTCATGTATTACCTCACTGATCTTGTTCAAAATTCACAAAAAGTGAGCTAGTTAACGGACGGTCATCTTTTCTATCACAGAATAGAAAAAATCCCTACTGATTGAAATTTCACTTTATTGTTATTTATAGCTTTGCCATTGTTTCCATGTTTCATAAGTTAAAATGACAAAAAACTATTGGGAAAGTAGACTTATGCGCTACTTTTCCAACAGTTTTCAAATGAAGTATTTACTATCTAAAAATAACCTAGACTTTATCGATAGCTATATTTAATCAATACATTGGTAATATTCATATATGGTCTTTAACATCGTAAAGGCTTCTTCAAAATTAGGTTGAATGATACTTATTTGTACGAAGCTCCTACTTTGCAAATAACCGCTTTCATCATGCAAGTAAATGCCGTTCAGCTTTAAATCCTCACCTAAATTACTTAGCTCATGCGGCAACTTAAATGTAACAATCATAGGATAAGCATTTGTCTTTAATGCATATTGCTGATAACATGACCAAGCTTGTAGCATTTCCATGCGTTTCTTTAACAACGCAAAACGGGCAGGATAGTGACGTAAAGCCGCTAACGCACTATGTATGAGCACCGCAGGTAATGTAAATGGAATTTGTAATTGTGCATAATGTGCCAAATTCATATACAGTGGTGCATCACTAGGCTGTAGTTGATGATTTGAAAAAACAAAAGACAGTCCGCTAAGCGCGCCAATCGCTTTCCCACTAACAGTTGTTGCTAAATAAAATGGCGCTAGCGAAAATTGGCATGCGCCAAATGAGCTAATGCAATCTGCACATAATGCTACACCATACTGCTCCGCTAACACCGCTAGCTGTTCACCATTGCACATCCCTGTCGAAGTTTCACCATGTACATAGAGCAACCATTTATACTCTTGTAATTTGAGCATTTCCTCAATATGCGCTAAATCAAATGGCTCCTGCCATGCAAAAGCTTGTACATCAAATGTCAATTGCTGCTGTTTCGCCTGCTTAACTAGGCGTTCACCAAATTCACCATTTGTGATGATTAACCCTTTACTTCCTGAAAAATCAGACTTCAATTGGGCTAGCATTGCTTCATTCGCTAATGTCCCCGTTCCAACAAGTGTTGTCACATATTTAGCATCCGCTAATGCTAATAAACGCTGGTGAAGCTCCTGAAATAATAATTGAAAGGCAAAGGAGCGATGCGATAAATCCGTATGGGCAAGCGACTCCTGTTGCAATACTGGTCCTGGGTAAAAGGTGAATGCATCACGTCTTAAACGCTGTCGTAATGGTGCACTCCCTTCCCTCGTTAATACCATCGGCAAAAATTGTGCTTCGCTTGTCCCAACAGCTTCCGCAAACTGTTGAAAGCCCATTTGCTTATATAGCTTTTCTTCTCTCGTGGTCCCTGAGATAACACAAGCTGTGTAGCGGCGTTCAAATAAATAGTTTGCTAACGCCTGTGCAAGACGTAAAAAGACACGCCCATTGCGAAAGGGCTTTTTAATTGCTAAAAGTCGAACTTCACAAAGTTTGACGCAATCTTCCACATTTAAATAGCGTTCAACAGGACCAATTTTACTATCTAATGAAAATGGGCGCTTATCGCGTAAAGCTAACATTCCAATCAATTGCTGCTCCTTATAAACTACAAGATATGTATTATCTGTATGAAATTTATCTACTAGACGGTGCGCCTCATTTGTAGGGTGCTGTGGAATTTCTTCTACGAATGTTGCGTAATTTAATGCCGCAATTTCTGCAAATTCTTTTTCAGATGTCGCTATTTTACACCAGTACATGTTATGTCAGCCTTTCTTTTATGTTTTTTCGATGCTTCCATAAAACAAGCACAACACTCCCAATGAGCGTTGCTGGTAATACACCAGTTAAAATCACAATAACACTGTATACAATCAACGCTGTGCACAGACCAAATGTTGCACTTTTTAACAAATATGCCGCCGCTATAAAGCTAATAAAAAATATACTAAAGTAGAGAGAATTTAATGCGACAAGTGCACCGACCATTGTTGCAACACCTTTTCCCCCTGTAAAGCGCAGCCAAAAAGGATAAAGATGCCCAAGCAACACACAAAATACTGCCCATGTAATAACCAAATCCCCATATCCAATATATCGACCAACCAACACAACAGCCACGCCTTTTAAGCCATCCCCTACTGCTGTCAAAATAAAGGCTTTTCTACCAAGAACTCTTCCTACATTACGTGCACCTAAATTACCACTATGTTGTTGCTGTAATGAGTAACCATAATATTTCCCAATAAACCATGCAGTCATCATTGTTCCTAGCAAATAACTACCAAATAAATAACAAACAATCATCATTCCCACTTCACTACTTTATCTAACTTCGTTTGTCGCAGCATGCTACCGATTGTCCTCACCCATCTCTTTATATATTGTACTTTTGCCATTTCGCCTGTGAATAAAATGGAATTTTCTTATAGTTTACCTTAATTCATCCTGTTTTTTCTACTTTATCATAGGCGTAACTATAGAACAGCGGTATCTTTTTTCATATGTTAAATATGACTTACTATTTCAGTGAAAAGGAGGGGCTCAAAATGGTTAATAGATTTGGGGGCATTTTCCCTAATAGAGGTGGCAATCGGAACAATATGGTAGGCGGTGCATGGGGTGGCAACATGACAGGTGGTGCATGGGGTGGCGCTGGAGGAAATCCTCAATTTTTACCAACGCAAGTAGGACCAACACAATTTAATCCACCAATCGTTTCACCCACTCGTCAATACGTGCAAACAAATGTAACAAACACAGTTGTACCACATGTTCATCCATCCCATTTAACTGTCGTAAACCGTCAATTGGTCAACAACCAACATCACTTCCCACATACACAATCGGTGATGAACGAATGCTTTGAAACAACGACAATGTGCGGTAAGCCATTCAATCCATGTGATAATCGACGCGGTAGACGCTGGTAAAACTATGTGGAAAGTGGTACGTTAAACCACTTTCCACATGCTATTTTTTTGCAAGGTTAACGATTTAGAAAATATCTGCGACCTTTAAAATAAACTAATCAATATGCTACGTCCCACAAAATGTTCGATATTGACAACTTGAGGCAGGTGGTAATATTGCATACATCTCTTGTTCAGTCGTATAAGCAAAAGGTTGTGCCAATACTTTCAACAATTGCTGGAAAGGCTGCAAGTTCCCTTGTGCTGCTGCATGTAATGCTTCTTCTACACGATGATTGCGTGGGATAATCGCTGGGTTATGTTGTCGCATTGTTTGTTGGACAAACTCTAACGGCTGCGGCTGTTGCTGTAATCTCTCCTGCCACTTCTTGTGCCATTGCTTGAATGTTTCCTGTTCATAGAGTGCACTATTTTCAAACTCACCTAATGTGAAAGCGCGGAAAGTATTTGTATAATCGGCTTCGTTCGTTTGCATCCATTGCAATAATTCATCGATTAATGCAATATCTTGCGACTCTTCTGTCATCAAGCCAAGCTTCAAACGCATCCCAGCTAACCAGTTTGCTTCATACAGTTTCGAGAATTGCTGAAGTGCTTGCTCCGCTATTTGAATGGCTTGCTCCGAATCTTGGTGAATTAACGGCAACAACGATTCTGCCAAGCGAGCTAAATTCCACAATGCCATATTCGGTTGATTTTGATAGGCATAGCGTCCCTGCCTATCAATTGAACTAAAAACAGTTTGCGGGTCGTATTGATCCATAAATGCACATGGACCGTAATCAATCGTTTCACCGCTAATCGCCATATTATCCGTATTCATTACACCGTGTATAAAGCCTACTAATTGCCATTTCGCAATCAACTGCGCCTGCTTTTCAATCACACCTTCAAGCAGCTTCAAATAGCGCATATTTTCATTTTGTAGCGTAGGGAAATGACGCTGTATCGCATAATCTGCTAAATCTTTAAGCTCGGCCTCCGTTCCCCATCTCCGCGCATATTGAAATGTTCCTACACGCAAATGACTACTAGCAACACGCGTTAATATGGCTCCTTGTAAAGGCTCTTCACGCATAATCATTTCACCTGTTGTCACAACAGCTAAGCTGCGTGTCGTTGGCATGCCAAGCGCATGCATCGCCTCGCTAATAATATACTCACGTAACATCGGACCAAGCGCTGCACGTCCATCTCCTCCGCGCGAAAAAGGTGTACGCCCAGCTCCCTTTAATTGAATATCCACGCACTTATTGTCCGCTGCCAAATGCTCACCTAACAGTATCGCGCGTCCATCCCCCAGCATATTAAAATGGCCAAATTGGTGACCTGCATATGCTTGTGCTAATGGCTTGCTCCCTAAAGGTTCCTTATTGCCAGCAAGCTCTTGAATACCTTCAGCTGTTTGTAACGCTTCACTATTTAAACTAAGCTCCTTAGCAAGCTCCTTATTCAAAATAACAAGCTTCGGCTCTTGCACAGGATTCAATGTCATCTCCGCAAAAAAAGTATGCGGCAACCTCGCATAACTATTATCAAAGCGCCAGTCTATATTCATAAAATGCCTCCCTTATTGCAACAATGCTAAATCATAAATTGTATAATCACAACGATAAATGAATAAATAACGACCATCAATTAATAAGCCTGTCGCCTTATCAATTTCCGTTGCAAAATAACTTACGTCCTCACCGACAAATGTAGCTAAAGGTTCACCTGCTTGTGAGCGAATTAATACAACTTTATCTTTCCCCACAGTAGAATTTTTCATATCATTGACCATGCGATTAATAAATGGGACAGAGCGATCAAAATGCTCAATGTCTACAGTTTGTGCGTATTCCTCAAAAATATTTGTTAAGCCATCCTCATAAGCAATTAAACTACTACCAACATGCAGCATTTGCTTGCCACCAACTGTAATATCTAACACCGATGATTTTTCAACTGTGTTTCCTTCCGTATCCTTCATCGCAAACTTATCATCCGCCTTAATACTCACACTCTTTCCTTTAATTTGATCGATAATTTGGCTGCTCTCATCATACGTTTGAATCGTAATTTCACGCCCGATAAATTGCTCCTTTATATTGCCAAATCCCCATTGTAAAAAGTTACAACCAGCAAGTGTGACTAATGACGTTCCTATAATGACTGCTAAAATCCATTTTTTCATATGTATACGTCTCCTTCCTTTGTGCCAGTGCCAGGCACACACACAATTCTAACACAATTTAAAAAACACCCCTAAAATTAGAGGTGTTCAAAATTATTTCACTGGAATCCAGATCTCTGATACTAAATCTTCTTTGAATGGATCTTCATCAGAATATACTTCTAGTTCAGCTGCCCCAACAGGCTCATACGGATTGGATGGGAACCATTCCGAATAAATTTTTTTCCATGCATTTGGCATGGCATCTGGCATTGGACCAACCACTTCAAAAACAGCCCATTTCGAAGCAGGGATTTCTAGTGTTTCAAAATGAGGCGGCAGCTCATCGTTAGTCGCAACCGCAATCCAATAATCAATTAGATTACTAGCCTCTTTTTGTGGTAAACAAACACCTAGCACACCTTTAATCTCTCCGTTGTTTAACTGAAATAACTCTTGATCTGTACCATTTGCATTCACTTCATTCCAAAACACAGGAATACCTTGCAAGTTTTCACCGTTTGAACAATTGTATGTTCTTTTGATACCAACTACTTGAAACGCTTCTTTTTCAACAATTTTGTACTTCATTGGATCTGCTCCTTTCAAACTCACCTGTATGACGAGGCGGTTATATGCTTGTATCGCATATTGTTTTTTTCGCGCATCACTCGGCGTCACACCATGTTGCTTGCGAAATGCCTTTGTAAATGCTTCAGGAGAATCGTAGCCATATTTGTAGGCAAGGTCGATTACTTTTTGTTCTGTCATCAATATTTCTTGTGCCGCCAATGTTAAACGACGTTTTCTTACATAATCAGCAATTGTCATATCCGTTAATAACGAAAATGTACGTTGGAAATGATACGCTGAACAATTCACCTCACGCGCAATTTCCTCCATCGTTATATTTTCTAACAAATGCTCTTCCATATACTGAATCGCCTTTTGAATCGACTCTATCCAACTCATAATGCCCTCACTCCTTGCTTCTAGCATACAACCTCACCTCCATCTTATCCTGTCATTTTATGCTGACATTGGACAGGTTTGAAAGCGTGCAAACAACGACTCCTACTTACCAAGCTTTTCGATCAAATAGCCTTCAATTCCACGCATCAAATCAAATGCACCCTGTGATTTATTTGAACAAACAACAACTCCACTAGATAATTTTGGGTAATAAGCAGAATGAAAGCTGACACCTGGATCATAGCCCATTATATGATATTTCAAAATAGTATCATTTCTTTTTTTAATCCATACACCATAGCCATAATAGCCATCCTCATTCACTTGTACATGTGGTGACAATAATGTATTTGTAGAATTTTCAGTCAATAACTGATAATTCATTAGTGCATCCCACAACTTCTTCATATCCTCAACCGTGACAAATGCACCTCCGTCTGAACCACCTTTCACAGGTACGGAATAAATATTCGTTTTCCAAGTGCCATCTGGCTGATCTATATAGCCAAGTGCTGTATTAGATGGTAGAGCATCTAATGCAAAATAACCCGACTCGCTCATACCAGCTTTATCAAAAATAAATGCTTGTACATAATCAGCAAAACTCATCCCCGCTGAATGCTCCACAATTAACCCTAATAAAATATACCCCGCATTGTTATAATGAAATTTTTCTCCTGCACGGTATTTCATTGGCTGATGTTGAAATAAAGGTAAAAAATCACTCAAATTTCTCATATGATACATTGGATTTGCTACCCATAACTCTTCAAAATCAGTCATCACTTCTTCGTCAAAATAATCGGGTATACCTGAAGTATGTGTCAGTAAATGATGAATTGTAATCTCTGAGTCAAAAGTCAAAAAATCGTACTGCAAGCAATCGCTTAATTTCGTTTGAAAAGATAACTGCCCTTTTTCTACAAGCTGACAGATGGCGATTGCGGTAAATAATTTACAGCCAGATGCAATGCCAAAACGAGTTGATAAATTATTAGCGATTTGCTCTGAACGATTCGCGTAACCAAAGCTTTCATTTAGCCTATTGTCACCTTCTGCTACTAATACTGTTCCTGAAAATTGAATCGAATTTTGAATATCCTTTATGATTTGCTGTAACTGTCTATACATAATGTCCTCCTACCGTATGGATGCTTCATTCAATAGCTGTACAAATTTCAATATAGTGTCCGTCTGGATCAGCCACATATGCAACGGTTTGTCCCCACGGCTTCATGACTGGCTCCTTCACTACCGTTACGCCCTGTACACGCAGTGTTTCAATTGTTGCCGCTACGTCCGCCACTACAAAGCCAATTTCAAATGTCTGCGAGGCTGATAACGCTTCTGGCACATCTAATCCAATTTCTTCTCGAACAGACCCGCGCGTATTAATTGAGAGTGTCGTTGCCCCTGTATCAAACTCAACATATGTTCCTTGCTGCATTTTTACAGGTAATCCTAAAATATGTTGATAAAAATGCAATGTTTTTTCAAAATCATTAACATACAAAATGACGTATTTCATCGCTAATTTCATTTTCTTTTCCCCTTTCTTATCGCTACATCATTATAACATCAATTAGAAAATGGAATGGGCTGTTAATTTTGGTATTGACTAAAATTTTTTTACTGCGGATAATTAGGTAGAGAAGGAGCTATCTAATTCATGTACAAAAAATTAAGCTATTTTATCTTATTTTTTATCACTATATTTGCTATTAATTTAAGCATTGGCGAAAGAAGTGAAGTAAGCTATGTTACAACGCAAGAAGATGACCTACCTATTTTCGATTCTCACAACGCTACAATTGGCTTTTTGAAAATAAACCAAACATATAAAGTGAAGAGCGAAGAGCAAAACTATTGGAAAATCAGCTTTGGTAACGGTGTCGGTTATGTTGCCAAAAATCACACAAGTACGACATCCAAAACAGAAAAAACACCAAAGGAATATAAATCAAAAAACACCATCATTGTGAACGAAAATACGATTGTTTACGAAAAAGCCTCTCCTAAAGCGAAACAGATGGCTATCATTAACAAAAACCAACGCTACCCAATCGTATCAAATCATTATTTTAACTGGTATAAAGTGCGAGTTGGTGACAAAGTGGGCTATATTCATAAAGACCATACGGAAAAGGATAACGGTATCCCCGTGTTGATGTATCATCATTTATTAGCAGATGCCGAAAATAAAAAATTTCGCGACGTATCCGCTGTCACTTCTGTGGAAAATTTCGAAGCGCAAATGAAATGGCTATACGATAACGACTATCAAAGCATTTCATTGCAAGAGCTAGAGCAGTTTTTAAATAAGGAAATCAATTTACCAGGCAAAGCCGTCGTCATCACCTTTGATGATGGACTAAAATCCAATTACATATACGGCTACCCAATTTTAAAACAATACCATTTCAAAGCAACTGAGTTTTTAATAACGAGCCGAATTCACCTTGATACAACACCTGATTTCAAACCAGATGCTATCCAAACGCTAAGCATGGCGGAAGTAGAGGCAATGAAGGATGTATTCGATATGCAAAGTCATACACATGACCTGCATTCTGCTGAAAATGGAAAAAGTCATGTCGTCATAAAAGATGAGGATGAAGTAAAAAATGATTTTGTCATGAGCAACAACATGATTCAGTCAAAATATATGGCATACCCATTTGGCCAATATAACAGGAAAACTATCGAAATTTTGAAAGAACTCGATATGAAAATGGCCTTCACAATTAAAAATGGCAAAGTCAAAATCGGCGACAATCCTTATAAACTCAAGCGTCTAGCAATCAACTATGACCATACGCTTGAGGAATTTGTGGAGATGGTGGAGAACTAAAAATTCAAAAGAAAGATTTTGCAAAAAAATTAGTACGCCCCAAAATTTGGGGTGTACTAAAATTTAAATGTAACCTCTAAATTATTTGTAAGTTAAATCGTTTTTTCTAAACTTGTATCTCTTACTTTATAATTATAGAATCTATATGTTTCACGAGATAAATAAAACAATGACATAATAGCGTTTTTAAAAATAATTAATGCAAGAACCAATATTACCCCAAATATCGCACCCATTGTTACCGAACTATCATTACGTCTAGAAAAAATCGACTCTAGTACCGCTGTAAATGCGACAATGCTTATCCCTGCAGATGCCGCTCCTAACAAAGGCTTTACAGAGTTATATCTAGTTATAAATAGTATGAATACTGCCAGCAATATTAAAGCAAAGATTTCAGCAATAGATTTATTAACAGCAGTTACTATATCTATCCAGAAAAATAATATCACAGCAGTAGCTATTAAAGACCACCCATAAATAACCTGTCTCTTATACACATCT
>NZ_PYWN01000068.1 GCF_003049505.1 Metasolibacillus meyeri | reverse complement strand
AGTGGGGGATCAACAGCCTGTAAAAACCCGATTGGTGAAACTACCAATCAGTGGAAGATGAAGAAAACTCCCACTGATTGAAGGTTCACTTTACGTGGAATGAAGGGAATGCACACTATTCTTGAGGTAGCATGAATTCGTCATGCTATAAATAAGGGTGGTACCATGGAAAGTCTTTTTCATCCCTACGCAGGAGGTGTTGTTTTGCGTGTGGAGAAAAAAGGCTTTTTTATTTTATTTCATTTTAAAATTATTAGGAGGCGTTTAGGATGACGACAAATGTTTCGATAAACGACATGGAGCACGAGGAAACCCAAGTTGAACAAAGAAAAAAACCAAAAGACGGTGCAGATATTTTAATTCAAGCATTACATGATCAAGGCGTTGACATTGTTTTCGGTTATCCAGGTGGTGCGGTGCTACAAATTTATGATGCGATGTATCGCAATCCAATTCGTCATATTTTAACGCGTCATGAGCAGGGGGCAATTCATGCCGCAGAAGGCTATGCGCGTGTGACGAATAAAGCGGGTGTTGTTATTGCGACGAGCGGCCCCGGTGCTACAAACTTAGTAACAGGTATTGCCGATGCGATGATTGACTCGTTACCATTGGTGATTTTTACAGGGCAGGTTGCGACATCTGTTATCGGTACAGACGCCTTCCAAGAAGCGGATATCATGGGTATTACGACACCAATTACCAAGCATAATTATCAAGTGCAAGACATTCGTGATATTCCACGCATCGTACAAGAAGCGTTCCATATTGCTAACACAGGACGCAAAGGACCAGTCGTAATTGACTTCCCGAAAAACGTTTCACAGGCAATTTTCACAGAAGGCGATATGCCAGAAGCGCCGAAAGAAATTTATTTACCAGGCTATCAACCAACGTATAAACCGAATTATTTACAAATCCAAAAGGCGATTCAAGCGATATCACAGGCAAAAAAACCGCTTATATTAGCGGGGGCGGGTGTCCTTTTCGCAGATGCACGCGAAGAATTAACTGAATTTATCGAAAAGTACGAATTGCCAATCGTTAATACATTGCTAGGCTTAGGCAGTATTCATGGGCAGCACGAGCTATTTTACGGGATGGCTGGGATGCACGGTACATTTACAGCGAATGATGCCATTACAAATGCTGATTTACTCATCAATATCGGCGCTCGCTTTGATGATCGTTTAACAGGCAACTTAGCAAAATTTGCGCCAAATGCAACAGTCATTCATATCGATATTGACCCTGCTGAAATCGGCAAAAATGTGCCAACTGATATCCCTATCGTAGCGGATGCAAAAGAAGCGCTAAAAGCGTTACTGAAAAAGGATTTTGATGCACCAGATACAGCACAATGGCTAGCTTATTTAAACAGCAATAAACAAGAGTACCCATTATGGTATGAAGAAGCCGGTGAGGAAGTATTGCCACAGCAAGCAATTGAAATAATTCATCGCATTACAGATGGTGATGCAATTGTTACAACAGACGTTGGGCAGCATCAAATGTGGGCTGCACAATACTATTCTTTAAACAATGGGCATAGCTGGATTACATCGGGGGGGCTTGGCACGATGGGCTTCGGCTTCCCAGCAGCGATTGGGGCACAGTTTGCTCGACCTGATAAAAAGGTTATTGCAATTTGTGGCGATGCTGGATTCCAAATGACCGCACAGGAGCTGTCGCTCTTACAAGAATTTGATTTACCTGTCAAAATCGTGATTTTAAACAATAGCTGCTTAGGTATGGTGCGTCAGTGGCAGCAAACGTTTTATGAGGAGCGCTACTCTTCATCGTTAATGCCCGTTCAGCCAGACTTCGTGAAATTAGCGGATGCATACGGTATTAAAGGCTATCGCATTGATACGATAGAGGAAGCGGAACGCATTTTTACAGAAGCGATTAACTCAAATAAGCCTGCATTAATTGATTGTCGCGTGAAACAAATTGAAAATGTATATCCGATGGTCGCGCCAGGCACAGGGTTGCATGAAATGATTGGAGTGAAGAAGGTATGAGACGTGTTATTACGGTAACAGTAATTAACCAAAGTGGTGTGTTGAACCGCATCACAGGACTTTTGATGAAGCGCCAATTTAACATCGAGTCCATTACAGTTGGCCATACAGAGCAGCCAAATTTTTCGAAAATGACATTTGTCGTACACGTTGAGGATGAAAGTAAAATTGAGCAACTGATTAAGCAAGTATCCAAGCAAATTGATGTACTAAAGGTGAATGATATTACCGATAAATCCATCCTCGTACGCGAGCTTGCCTTAGTAAAAGTCATTTCGCCAGCGAATTTGCGGGCAGAAATGAATGCCATAGTTGAACCATTCCGTCCACAAGTTGTGGATACAGCGAAAAATGTGGTGACATATCAAGTCATTGGTCATCCAGAAAAAATCGATGCCTTTATCGAATTAATTCGCCCATACGGTATTAAAGAACTAACGCGAACAGGGGCAACGGCTGTCGTGCGTGAAATGCAAAAAACCGAAGTACCGCAGCTCTCTATTTTGAAATAACAAAATAGTTTAGCATATAAAAAACATTCAAATCTCAGGAGGAATTTCCCATGTCAAAAATGTACTATGAACAAAATATCAATGATGCAGTATTAAAAGGTAAAAAAATCGCGATTATCGGTTACGGCTCACAAGGTCATGCACATGCTTTAAATTTAAAAGAATCTGGTTTCGATGTCGTTGTAGGTGTTCGCCCAGGTAAATCATTCGATCAAGCGAAGGAAGATGGCGTAGCGGTTATGTCGGTTGCGGAAGCAGCAGAAGCGGCGGATATTATCCAAATTTTATTGCCAGATGAGCGCCAAAAAACAGTGTATGAAGCAGAAATCGCACCGCATTTAACGGCTGGTAAAGCGTTAATGTTCGCACACGGCTTCAACATTCACTTCGGTCAAATTACACCACCTGAAGATGTAGATGTGTTCCTAGTTGCACCAAAAGGTCCAGGCCACTTAGTACGTCGTCAATATACAGAGGGGGCAGGTGTACCGGGCTTATTCGCTATCCACCAAGATGCGACAGGTCAAGCGAAAGACTTAGCGCTTGCCTATGGGAAAGGCATCGGCTCTGCACGCGGTGGTTTACTCGAAACAACGTTCGCTGAAGAAACGGTAACAGATTTATTCGGTGAGCAGGCGGTACTTTGTGGTGGCGCAACAGCGTTAGTGCAAGCAGGCTTTGAAACATTAGTGGAAGCGGGCTACCAACCAGAATTAGCTTATTTCGAAACATTGCATGAATTAAAGCTAATCGTTGACTTAATGTTTGAAGGTGGTATGGAAACAATGCGCTATTCTGTATCAGACACAGCAGAGTGGGGTGACTATGTAACAGGCCCACGCATCATTACAGATGACGTAAAAGCGAATATGAAAGCTGTATTAACAGATATTCAAGACGGCACATTCGCAAAAGACTGGATCAAAGAAAACGAAACAGGTCGTCCACGTTATACAAAATATAAAGAAGATGGTGCCAACCACCAAATCGAGGAAGTTGGTCGCAAGCTACGTGCAATGATGCCATTTATTCAAGCAGGTAAAGAAAAAGTTGTTGTTAAGTAACAATAATGCGGATGGAAATAAGCGAGTAAAGAGAAGGTAGTGGTGAAATAATCGTGCGAAAGATTGATATTTTTGATACGACACTGCGAGATGGAGAGCAGTCAGCAGGCATTAACTTAAATACAGCGGAAAAAATCGAAATTGCCAAACAGCTTGAACGTTTAGGTGTCACAATTATAGAAGCGGGGTTTCCTGCTTCTTCCCCCGGTGACTTCGATGCGGTCAACCGCATTGCTGGAACTGTAAAAAATTCGATTGTGACAGGTTTAGCACGCTGTGTGCAAAAAGATATTGATACGACATGGGAAGCAATTAAAGTAGCAGAGCAACCACATATCCATGTGTTTTTAGCGACATCGCCAATTCATATGGAATACAAGTTAAAAAAATCGCCAGAGCAAGTGGCGGAACAAGCCGTAGAAGCGGTCAAATACGCAAAGAAACTTTTCCCGCTTGTCCAATGGTCAGCAGAGGATGGCTTCCGCTCCGATCGCGATTTCCTTGTGAAAATTATCGGAGAAGTCATCGCAGCTGGTGCAACAACGATCAATGTACCCGATACGGTTGGCTATGCATCACCACAGGAATATGGAGAGCTATTTAAGTTTTTACGCGAAAATGTGCGCGGTGCAGATCAAGTTAAATTCTCGGCACATTGCCATGATGATTTAGGGATGGCGACGGCCAATTCCATTGCGGCTGTTGAAAACGGCGCAGACCAAGTCGAATGTACAATTAACGGAATTGGGGAGCGCGCTGGGAACGCATCATTAGAGGAAATCGGTGTAGCATTGCATATTCGCCAAGATATTTACCCATTCGAAACAGGCTTAAATTTAAAGGAAATTAAACGGACATCACAACTTGTCAGCCGCTTAACAGGCGTTGTTATTCAGCCAAATAAAGCGATTGTTGGACGCAATGCCTTTGCACATGAATCGGGCATTCACCAAGATGGTGTACTGAAAAACCCTGAAACATATGAAATTATTTCACCAGCATTAATTGGTGAGGATGATGTGCCACTCGTATTAGGTAAGCATTCAGGACGTGCAGCATTCCGCGACCGCGCAGTGAAAATGGGCTACGATTTATCGGATGACAAGCTCAACAAAGCATTCGCTGAATTTAAAAAATTAGCGGATCGTAAAAAAGAAATTACAGAAGAGGATCTAGTGACACTCTTAACAGAGCAACAAGTATTAATCGAAGACGTAGCATTATATGAGCTAAAAAGTGTGCAAGTGCAATATGGCACAGAAAACATTCCGACGGCAACGGTTGCTGTCACGACACCAACTGGTGAGATTGCAACGTCTGCTGCAACAGGAGCAGGCTCAGTGGAAGCGATTTTCAACACGCTAGAGCAATTAGTCGGTGGGACAGTCAATATTTTAGATTACCGTGTCACATCTGTTGGCAAAGGGCGCGATGCTTTAGGGGAAGCAGTGATTAATTTACGCTACAACGGCTATACAACAACAGGTCGCGACGCAGCGCAAGATGTGTTAGAAGCATCTGCTAAAGCATATTTAAATGCAATTAACCGCCAACTCATTCAAGCAAGCATTCGCGCACATCAACCAACCGTATAAAGATGAAGCAGTGAGGGAAGTGCGCAACAAGCGCTAACCTTACTACAAACTTTTGCGGGCAGTTGTGATAACTAGCAAAATAATTACTGCCCGTGAATACGGGATAGACATGACTGCGGGGCTATGCAAACCGCCTCGCATGACTATCAAAGAATAACGCGGAGAAGGATAGGTGTTTTTTATGGAAAAGAAAATTACAGTATTACCTGGAGACGGCATTGGACCTGAAGTGATTGCTTCAGCAGTTCGCGTATTACAAGTGATCGGAAAACGCTTCAATCATACATTTCATTTAGGCTATGCTGCAATTGGTGGGGCAGCAATCGATCAATACAATAACCCACTACCAAATGAAACGATTCAGATGTGTGAGGAAAGTGATGCAGTGTTATTAGGTGCAGTAGGTGGACCAAAATGGGATAACAACCCAACACATTTACGCCCAGAAAAAGGCTTGCTACAAATTCGTAAACACTTTGATTTATTTGCTAACCTGCGTCCAGTGAAGGCATTCCCAAGTTTACTTGCTTCTTCTCCATTAAAGCGCGAGGTAGCGGAAAACGTTGACTTAATGATTGTACGTGAATTAACAGGCGGTATTTATTTCGGCGAACCACGTAAAAAAACAGCAGATGCAGCTGTTGATACATGTGTGTACTCCCGTGAGGAGATTGAGCGCATTGTCGATAACGCTTTTGAATTGGCAAGATTGCGCCGAGGTAAGCTTTGCTCTGTAGATAAAGCGAATGTGTTAGATACTTCACGTTTATGGCGTGAAATCGTAGAAGAGAAGAAGAAAAGTTATCCTGATGTGCAAGTCGAGCATAATTTAGTTGATTCAGTCGCGATGAAGCTGATTACCAACCCTTGTCATTACGATGTGGTTGTAACGGAAAACATGTTTGGCGATATTTTAAGCGATGAAGCCTCGGTTATTACAGGCTCTTTAGGTGTATTACCATCGGCTTCAATTCGTGGTGATAACTTCGGTTTGTATGAACCTGTACATGGATCAGCACCAGAAATCGCAGGGCAAGGCATTGCCAACCCAGCGGCCACGATTTTATCGGTAGCGATGATGCTACAATACTCGTTTGGCTTAAAAGAAGAAGCGGCAGAAATTGAGCGTGCAGTAAGTGCTGTATTCGATGATGGTTACTTCACAGCAGATTTAGCACAGGATGGAACACGCGTTTTATCTACAGATGAATGGACAGATAAAGTAATTAATGAAATTGATACGAGCTTTGTTTCAGATAGCATTATGATTTCATATATTTAAGGATTGGTGAGTACAATGGCAAAAAATATTATTGAAAAAATTTGGGCATCACATATCGTACATCAAGAGGAAGGTAAGCCTGATTTACTTTATATCGACTTGCATTTAATTCATGAAGTGACAAGCCCGCAAGCATTCGAAGGTTTACGCTTAAATAACCGTCAAGTGCGCCGCACGGATTTATGCTTCGCCACGATGGATCATAATGTACCGACGAAAAATTTACCGACCATTAATGATCCAATCGCCAAAAAGCAAATTACAACATTAGCGGACAATGCCAAGGAATTTGGCGTACAGCTTGCGGATATGGGGCATCCAGACCAAGGAATTGTCCACGTAATTGGCCCAGAGCTTGGCCTAACACAGCCAGGCAAAACAATTGTTTGTGGTGACTCACATACATCAACGCACGGTGCATTTGGAGCTATCGCGTTTGGTATCGGAACATCAGAAGTGGAGCACGTTTTATCCACGCAAACATTGTGGCAAACGAAGCCGCCAACAATGGAAATTCGCGTAAATGGTAAACTTGGCGCGGGCGTCACAGCAAAGGATATTATTTTAGCAATTATCGCCAAATGGGGCATCGGTGTCGGTACAGGGCATATCGTGGAATATACAGGTGAAGCCATTCGCAACTTAACGATGGAAGAGCGTATGACGATTTGTAATATGTCGATTGAAGCAGGGGCAAAAGCAGGTTTAATTTCGCCTGACGAAACGACAGTTGAATTTTTACGCGGTCGTCGCTTTGCACCACAAAAGCAATTTGACGAGGCAGCAGCTTACTGGCTAAGCCTTGCATCAGATGAAGGTGCAAGCTACGATGTCGTCTTAGAAATCGATGCTAATGAAATCGAGCCTGTTGTGACATGGGGCACAAATCCAGCAATGGGTACAGGCGTATCGCAAAATGTACCAACGACTGCCGATTATGATAATGAATCCGATAAGCAAGCGCTGCAAAAAGCACTTGCATACATGGGATTAGAGGAAGGACAGCCGATTACATCAATCGAAATTCAGCATGTCTTTATCGGCTCATGTACCAACTCACGCATCTCCGATTTACGTGCAGCCGCAAGCGTTGTTAAAGGCAATAAGTTGCATCCAAATGTGACAGGCATTGTTGTACCAGGCTCTCACTCAACAAAAATTGCCGCAGAGGCAGAAGGCTTAGATAAAGTTTTTGAGGCAGCAGGCTTCGAATGGCGTGAATCAGGCTGCTCAGCATGCCTAGGAATGAATGAAGACATCATCCCATTTGGTGAACGCTGTGCGTCTACATCAAACCGCAATTTTGAAGGGCGTCAAGGCGCGGGCGCACGTACACATTTAGTCAGCCCTGCGATGGCTGCAGCGGCAGGCATTTATGGCCATTTCGTAGATGTGCGACAACTAGAGAAGCAAGAAGCGTAGGGGAGAGAAGACGATGGAACCAATTAATATTGTGAAAAGCGTATATGCACCGCTTGATCGAAAAAATGTAGATACAGACCAAATCATTTCAAAGGAATTTTTAAAGCGCATTGAACGCACAGGCTTTGGCCAATTCGTGTTCTATCACTGGCGCTTCGATAAAGAGGGCAATGAAATCGCTGATTTTGTGCTAAACAAGCCAGCATACAAAGGCGCAGAAATTTTAGTCGCACAGGACAATTTCGGCTGTGGCTCCTCACGTGAGCACGCACCTTGGGCCATTTTAGATTACGGCTTCCGCGTAGTCATTGCACCAAGCTTCGCCGACATTTTCCATAACAATTGCTTTAAAAATGGTATTCTACCAATAAAATTAACAGAGGCAGAATGTGATGAGCTATTAGCACAGGGCTTACAGGAAGCACAAGAAATCGCAGTCAACTTAGAAGCACAAACCGTGACAACCGCTTCAAAAGTATACAGCTTCAACATCGACCCATATTATAAGGAAATGCTGTTAAACGGCTGGGACGAAATCGCACTAACATTTAAATATGAAGACGAGATTGCCGCATACGAGGCAAAGCGCGTCGTGTTTGAATAAAATAATGAGGAAAAAGATGAGCTTAGTGATTGCACTAGGCTCATCTTTTTTGCAAGTTAATGAAGGAAGTTTACTAGTTCAAAAGTAACAATTTGCCCGCAAGACAGCTAAATTCGCTCAATGAACTGCAAAATTCGCTCATTGAACGCCCATTTTCGCTCATTAACTATTGAAATTCGCACGTAAGACAGCAAGTTCATTCAATCAAATTTAAATACAGGGGGGATGTGAAAAATTGACCTATGAAAAGATAAAATGCAAATAATTATAATGTTTTTTTCCGTGTCATGCAGGAGTGTAGATTATAATTTAGTTGATTACAATAATTTCATAGAAAATATCTTTTGTTGGAAGTCCTTCAATTAAATTTATTACCTCATTTTTTAAAGCTTCATTCGTTATTCTGTTCGTTTCTGAATTTTTGATAATTAATAAAGGCTCCCAAGGTCTCGTCTCAATATAGGGGGTGATGATTTGAATATCCTTATATTGATGCTCGTTTATATAATTATGTATAAGTGATAAAGCCTGTCCGACAGCCATTTCTATTTTAACTTCTTCCAAGCTTTTCTTAGAAATTTCAATGTTATAATGCTTCAAATCTGCTTTATTGATATGGTCAGTTAAATAGTTTCTAAGCCCTTGTTCACTTTTATTGTCATCCATTACAATTTCAATTGTGGAATCTGTCCCACCTATTTGAACGCTTAATAGACCAAATGTATCCCATACATTTTCAAGAGCAGAATTAATTCGAGTAATCCGCATTTGTTCTTTATCTTGAATAGATACGCTATCTATGTTTAATAGCCCAATTAGGATAAAAAAACCAATTATTAATATTGAGATGAAAAATACTTTTTTCATAATATCATCCTTTAGGAAATGTTAAATAATTATATTTTATCCCGTATTAACAGGCTGTAAGACCCCTACTTCAAAATAGTGAGTGAAA
>NZ_PYWN01000006.1 GCF_003049505.1 Metasolibacillus meyeri | reverse complement strand
TATTTTATAGGTATCCTTACAGGGCGATATAATTTAGAAAATGATTACTTAAATAAAAATGGCGTACAAATGAAAATTAATCCTCTTAATCAAAGAATTAATAAATCAGGCCTAATACGTTTAACCGATAAAATGTATTTCGATGATGATCTTATTTTAAACTTACGTCAATTCCTTGGTAGTGTCTTTTCACCAAACACAGTTGATGAAAATATTCAATGGCTTGCTGAAGCACTTGAAATAAAAAAAGGAGAAGATGCTGAAACTAGATTACGTCGTTATTTCATAAATGAATTTTTTACAGATCATTGTAAAATGTATCAAAAACGCCCTATATATTGGTTGGTAGACTCTGGTAAACAAAAAGGGCTGCGTACACTTATATACATGCATCGTTATCAACCTGACACAATGGCAACAATCCGCTTCGAGCATTTACAGGAAATCCAAGCAAAGTATCAGCAAGAAATTGCTGACTTAGAAAATCGTTTAGTAAATCCGAATTTAAGTGCAACTGAAAAGAAAAAGTTAACTGCGGAGAAAGTAGCATTTGAGAAGAAAATCGACGAGCTTCGAGAGTTTGATAAACGTTTAGCCGCCATTGCAGCAGAGGAAATTGAAATTGATTTAGATGATGGCGTGAAAGTGAATTACGAGAAGTTTTATCGTGGTGGAAAAGGCGTTTTAGCAAAGATTAAATAGTTACTGAGCATGAAACATTCGTTATACTATTTTATAGTGTGACGAATGTTTTATTATCATAAAATAAAAACACCTTAGCTTTTGTTAAAGTAGTGAGGATAGAAGATGCTTACATTGTTATTCTGAATAATATAAACGATTTTTTATAACAGTGTTGCGTTATAAATAATTTTAGAGAGGAGCTTAACGTTGAACGTACTACAATTACTGAAAGAACGCATAGAAGATGAGTTACATAAAAAGAACAAGCCTCGTACGGTTGTTTTTTGGTATGACGAGCAAGGGGAGCATACTGTAGAATCGCTAAAAGAAGAACTAGCAGATCAGCCAGTTCATGTACGAGCTTTGACGCGTAATAATTTCTTCTCATTAAAAATTGAAATTGAAACAGAAAAAAGGGACGATTCGTTTTTACTGTACGCAAATTTTGCGAAGCCTGAAAAGGAGAAAAATTATTTGCTTGATATGGAGCTGTACGGTACAGAATTTAAAGCAGATACAACGGCTTTATTTGCAGAGCAACTACAAGTGAGTGATACATTGCTACGTGACATGATACAAAAGTACCCTGAGTTTTTTAAAAGTGCGGAGCGTAAAGAAAAGCTTAAAAAAGTCTTAAAGTCGCAAGCAAGTGAGCGCGAGTTTGAATATGCAATGTTAGCTGTATTAACTGGGGCGCAAATTGCGGATATGGATAAAATTGCGCAAAATCTATTAATGGCTGGCTTACAAGAGGATACAAACGAGCTTTATAAATCAATTGTAAAACGCTTTAGTAAAGAGCAACTTTTGGTTTTATTAGGACAATATTTCGGTGTCCATATAGAGGAATATACGTTACAGCATTTAATGGAGCATATTTTATATGCCCACTTCCAGCGTTATGCGCAGTTTGAAGATGTCACGTTGCAGAAGAAGTATGAAACGACCCGTGCTAATGCAAGCGCGTTATTTATAGATGATTGGCTACAAACAAAAGACCGTGAAGTGTTAGAGCAGTATATGAATGAAATTGAAGGGAAGTTTTCAATTGTTAAACTATTAAATGACCGTCCAATTGAGCATTATGCTGACATTTCTACGTTTCCTGTTATTGATGTGTTATTAATTGAAAAGCTGGTGACAGAGCTACTGCACCATACGGCTAATTTAGAAGAATGGAAAGAAATTTTACAAAATCGCTTAAACTTGCATTGGGCAAATCGTAACAAACGTATTCATAGTATGTTAACAGTATTAGTACATGCAGTCGATTTAACAATGTATAAAACGTTGTTAAAGCAATATGATACGCGTATTCCGTTATATGTGCAGTATGCAAGTAGCTTATATTTGATAGATCAGGCCTATCGCCGTTTTATAGTAGGTTATAAGCAACTTGAAAATAAAGAAGTATTAGATGAGTTAGCTGAAAAGTTAACAAACTGGTATGAAAATAAGTATCTATCAAAAGTTGCGGAAGAGACCAATTATACGTTAGAACAAGCTGAACTAGGTAAGCTTCCAAAACAGGCTGCTTTCTATAGAGATAATGTTGAGCCAATAATGCAAAAGGAGTCAACACGTGTGTTTGTCATCATTTCAGATGCATTACGTTTTGAAGCGGGTGCCGAGTTACGTGAACGATTAGACGCACGGGCAAATGGTAGTGCTACAATTAGTCCACTCGTTGCCAATATGCCAACCTATACACAGCTCGGAATGGCTTCACTTTTACCTCATAAAACATTAACGATTGACACAAAAGGTACAGTAATAGCAGATGGTGAGCCGACAAATGGTTTAACGAATCGAATTAAGATTCTACAAAAATCTGAACCAGAATCGATCGCTGTTCGCTTTGATGAAATTTCATCTTGGTCACGTGCTACAGCGGATGAGCAGTTAAAGGGTAAACGTTTAGTGTATATATACCACGACGTGATTGATGCTACGGGTGATTCTGTTAAATCAGAGCGTGAAACATATGCAGCAGTAGCACGGGCATTAGATGATTTAGAGAAACTTGTTGACATGCTTTCTAGGTGGCAGGCGAAGCGGATTTTCATTACGGCTGATCATGGCTTCTTATATCAAAATTCGAAAGTTGAAAATGCGGAGAAAATAGCAAGTGTTGACGGTGAGAAATTGGATAGTAACCGTCGATTTATCATTGGTGAAAACCTAGTGATTGGTGATGGGGCAATAGCTGTACCAGAAACCTTTACGACGTTACAAGGTGCAGAGAAGGCTATTGCCAAAGGAGTCAACCGTTTTGTTGGTGGTGGTGGGTTACAATTTATACATGGCGGTGCAACACCACAGGAGGCCATTACACCGTTAATTGATTATCGCCGTACATCACAAGCGACACCAGTAGAAATTAGCGTAGCAATGCCATCACGTGTCATTAAAAACTTCCGTATTGAAGTGCCGATGTACCAGGATCAAAGCATTTCAACAGAATTTATGGCACATACTATTCGATTTGCATTCTACTTAGAAGGAGAACGTATTTCGAATGAAATTGATTATACGTTTGCTATGCAAGGACAAAACCATGAACGTACTGCAAAACTTGTATTTGATTTAACTGAGCAATATTATAAAGCAGGTCAAAAATGTACGCTAAAAATGGCAACAGTTGAGGGTAGTAAAGTAACCCCTTATAGTGAAGCGGAATTTACTATTCATATGTATAATGCACTGTATTAGTAAGGAAGCCCTGAAAATCTAATCTTCAGGGCTTCTTTTAGTTGGATTAGAACACAAACGCTCATTTTATTGATATATGTTATCCTTTGCAATGGAACTATTCATTAACAAATGATTCGGGTTGTTCTATACTTTAACTATAAGAATTTAACGGATGTGAGGAATTTACTTATGCTCAAAGTTGGAGAAATTATAAAAGGCTCATTCTGGCCAGAGATAGTAGAAATTAAGCACTTTGAAGAAATTGATGAAGACCTATATCTAGTAGAATCGATTGGACGTAAAACAAATAAGTATTATGAGCAGTATTTAGATAAAGTGCAACTTAGTCAGCTAGAAAACATTAAAGAAGAAGAAAGTACATTTAATCCCGAGCGGCTACAACATTATCTTCAATACTACATTTTAAAAACCGAAGAGAAGTACTCTCAATCCCGTGCGCGTGGTAATAAAAAGATCATTCCGCTTCCACACCAAATTGAGGCTGTTTACAGTCGAATGCTACAGTCTCCACAAGTTCGCTATTTACTTGCTGATGATCCAGGGGCTGGTAAGACGATAATGTCAGGGATGCTCATTCGTGAATTAATGGCTAGACAAGCGGCAGAGCGAGTTTTGATTTTAGTACCTCCATTAGTGTTAAAACAGTGGCAAGAGGAATTAAAAGATAAATTCGGGGAAGATTTTACGATTGTTAACCGTAGCCTATTAAATAGTTCGAGCGAAGTGAATCCTTTTGAAACACATGACAAGATTATTGCATCACTTTATTGGGCTGCTAGAGAAGAGATTAAAGCTTACATAATGAAGGCTAATTTTGATTTAGTCATTGTCGATGAGGCACATAAAATGGCTGCCTATACGCATGGTGTAAAGAAACGAAAAATTAGTCGAACGAAGATTTATCAGCTTGGAGAAGGGTTACTTCGCCATACGGAGCATTGCTTGTTGTTAACTGCTACACCCCATAAAGGCGATAAAGAAAACTTCCGTCATTTGATGAGCTTAGTCGATCATGATATTTTTTCACGATTAAATACTGGGGAATCTATTTATGAAAAGAGTAATCCGTTTGTGATTCGTCGTTTAAAAGAAACGATGAAAAACTTTGATGGCACTCCATTATTTCCAAAACGCACAACGAAAACAATAGCATTTGACTTAAGCGATAAAGAACAACAGCTCTATGAAGAAGTAACAGCATATGCGCGGGAGCATTTTAATAGAGCGAAGCAAAACAACAAACCAAATGTCGCATTTGCAATGATGATTTTACAGCGTCGTTTAAGTTCGTCCATAGAGGCCATTTATTTATCATTAAAACGGCGAAAAGAAAAATTAGAAGAATTACTAGAATCAGAATTATCAACAGTTAAAACGGTGGAACCTTTTGAATATGATGAACTTTCAATTGATGAACAAGAGGAAGTAGAAGCACTAATTGAAGGGGAAACAGATGTCATTGATATTGAAGAACTTCGCTTGGAAATCTCTGTATTAAGTGATTTAGTTCAAAAGGCAGAAAGATTGGTTTACCAAGATATTGAGATTAAGTATGCTGAACTTGAAAATACGCTTTTTGGTGAAGATGGATTAATTTCTAAAGGCGAGAAAATATTAATTTTTACAGAGTCGAAGGACACGTTGTACTATCTTGAACGGAAACTGTTAAATCACGTACCTGAAGTTACAAAGATCGTTGGTAATTTCTCGATGGATCAACGCCGTGAACAGGTGGAAAAGTTCCGCAATGATGTGCAAATTATGCTGGCAACAGATGCAGGTGGAGAATCTATTAACCTTCAATTCTGTAACCAAATGATAAACTATGACATCCCCTGGAATCCGAATCGTTTAGAGCAGCGTATGGGCCGTATACACCGTATTGGGCAAAAGAATGAAGTATTTATTTTCAATCTAGTTGCGAGCAATACACGAGAAGGTGACGTCCTTATTCGTTTATTAACAAAAATGGATCAAATGCGTGAAGATTTAGGACAAGACCAGGTATATGACTTTATCGGTGAGGTACTCGAAGAAAATAATATCGATTTGGCTAATTTAATGGAACGTGCCATTAGTGGCCGTGAAAATCTCGATGAGCTTGTGGCAACCATGGAGAAAACATTATCTGATGAACATAAACGCTTATTAGAAATTGCGAAACAAGAGCGGTTAGATGATTCTAGTTTTGATTTACCTGGAGCAAGAAGGGCCTATCAAGAAATTTCGATTAATAGTATGCCACCGCGCGTATATGGAGAGTTTGCCGTAAAGCAATTTGAAACGACTCGAATTAAATTGAATTTCTCAAATGATTACAAAACAGTTCGAATTGATCGTTTCCCTAAAAACATCCGTGAATTAATCAAGAGAAAGAAATATGCATTACGAACAGATGAATCGTTAAGATTTTCATTAAGTGAATCCAAACAAACGGAAGATGTATTACTATTGCCTAATGATCACCCTATTAAGAAGCTAGCGATGGAACTAGCAAGTCAGGAGTTGCAGCAGGTTGCCTTACCTGTTTGTCATGTAAAAGCAACTGTCAGTGAGCCATTAATTATTGAATTGAGTCGTATAAGCGTAGTCGATGGAAATAGTCGTGAATTAGAGCAGGAACTGATGTTACTTGCTAAAAGAGAAACGGGGGAATTTATACAAATCGATCCTTATCTTTTATTCCAACAGCCATTAACATATGTAAATAGTGAAGCGAACGAAGATCAGTCATTTAAACGAGAGTCGATTATTCAGGCTAAAAAAGTGCTACAATCCGTTCAAATGAAGCGGGATGACTATCTAAATCGTAAAAGCACTTATTTACGTCGCTCATTCGATGATCAAATGCACGTATTACAGGAACGTCTAACAAACTATTTAGAAGATAACCTAAACAATAAAAATAGTGCTTTAATCAATCAGACATACACGCAAATTGAGGACCTAGAAGAGCGCAGTAAAGAGCGGTTAGAGGATATCGAACGTGAACGTAGTATCCAATTACAATCAATTAAATTGGTTGCACAATTACATGTTCAACCAGTTAGTAATGCTGCACGCATAATACCAACTGATTATATCGACGTTGTAAAGCAATATGAATATGAAAATGGGCGATTAAATATTCGAGAAAAGAAAGCATATGGACTAGTCGATTTCACAAGTGAAGAAGCGGATGGCAACACGCGCTTTATTTTAGTAACTCCATCATTAAAAGCATTAGATGAGCAGATGATAGTAGAGGATTATAAAGAATTAAATGGTTCAGTTTATATTTACGTATTACAAGAAGGAAAAATAATTGAAACACTACAAATGGAACAATTAGTGGGGGTGTAAGAACTTTGGCAGAAATTAAATACGAGGTAATAGAGCATATTGGCTTACTTTCTGAATCAGCTAAAGGCTGGAAGAAAGAATTGAACCTTATAAGTTGGAATGGCAATGCACCTAAGTATGACATTCGCGAATGGGCGCCTAACCGTGAGAAGATGGGAAAAGGTGTTACATTGTCAAAAGAAGAGTTTGAGGCATTAAAGAGTCTCATTAATCGATTATAAATAGTTGATGGCGTATCATGTTTCAGACTGATACGCTTTTGTTTTGAAGTGATTAAGTGTCTAAGTATTCTTGCAAGAACCATTAATTGCTAAAGGTAGGGAGTTATCATGTCGCAAAAGTTACAAGGAATTTTCACTGAAATTAATCCAATATTAGGAACTTACACAAGAAATTGAAAGGCTCATTTTTGTTTCACCGCGAGCAGCAATGCAAACTACACGGATTATGGCGGAAACATTAATTCGCCAAGTAGCACAACTAGAAGATCTCGAGCATAGCGAATTTAATTTTAAGGTTTTTCACATGTAAAGGATCTACCGAAAGAGTTAGTATAGTTAGGCAAATACAGAAATGTCGGAGAGACGGCATTTCTGTATTTATTCAATCAGTTGAAGGTAAAAGGAATGGAGTTTAGGCAAGTTCAAATTTAACTAAATATTCATATAATTTATTTACAAAGAAAATGTTTTATCTAGTTGACATACCAACTCCAATAATTTAATATATTGCTATATAATACAATATCATATAAAAAAGGGAAAACCCCACGTCATAGGTCGTTAGTATACAATTACTAGCGGTTTATTAAACGTGGGGTTTTCTGTTTTAGGAGGAATAACAATGGGAGACAAATTGCACTCAAAAAATACACTGATCGAAGCATACGAATTTTGGGAAGACAATCACTCAATGAAATGGGCTGATTCAACAAAGAAGAGTTATCGTAAGACAGTAGAAAGTGTAGAGGAATATATGATTTCTAACGAGCTAGAACCTATTATTGAAAATATTGATTACGGTTTTATTAAGCAATGGGAGAACTATTTATACGAAATTTTTTCTGAGAAGTCAATTAAGCAAAAAATCGCTACAATGGCAAGTCTGTTTAACTTTTTAAATAAATTAGGCACTGTGAATTCAAATGAATTTGCCATTATTACTATTAATAATAACGATAATCAAGCATCACACTCTCGTGAATTAGATATACAGGAACTGTATGAAGTATTTAAAGCAGCTCAACAATTAGAGGCGGAGGGGACACCGATCCTTTTACCAACTTTAGTAGCAATGTTTACGGGTTTTAGAAGTGTAACATTAACCAAGTTAAAAGTATCAACAGTAAATTTCAACAAATCACAACTAGAATTTAAATTAAAAGAAAATAAGTCAATTAAAACAACAAAACAAAAAAATAATAAACGTCCTAATAATAAGGTAAAAGAGTTGATCGTGCCAATTCCGCCGAAATTGTTAGCATTAATAGAAGAAAATACACAGGACTTAGAAAAAAATGATAGTCTTTTATACGGGTTGCGCGGAAAACCTCTTGCAAACAAGCAAATGAACTATATTACTAAAACACTCTGTACAAAACTTGGCTGGCTGAATGAATATGAAGGGGAAGAAGACGAAGAATCAGAATTAGCGTTTACACCTCATGGATTCCGTTATACATTATCTACTCTATTGTATGAAATGGGCGTATCTGAACAAGCAATTAGGCATGTATTAGGACACTCGCATTTTGAATTAGGCAATTTACGTCTGTATATCAAAACATACAATAAACAAGTTAAAGAAATTAAAGTTGCGCAGATGCTTCTCGAAATGTTACTGTTCACTGCTTATGAAATTGAATCCCAATTTAACCTTAAAATAGATTTAAAAACTATCTTTGATTCAATTGATACACATTATACGAATGCTTTATACAACATCGAATATTTACAATATTTCAAGTCACTTATCTTAAATAGTGCAATTCAAAATTTGAGTGAGACATTGCAGGTTGAACAGCTTAATCCTATGCAAACAAACGCTGTTCAACCACAGAGTATTTATGGTAACCCAATGCAAATGCCATACCAATTTACAGGTCATCCAACTAATCATATGAGCTACCCAAATTACGTACCTGTGTATGGACAAATTCCATATCAACAACCATCTGTACAATTCACAAATCCAGTTACTAATATGCATCCAATTAATTTCTTACAGAAGTGATGTTATCGCTTTTGTGGGAAACGAGTATTCACCGTGTACTATAAACTACACGGTGAATATTTACATTTAATTGAAGATATTAAAAGTCGTAACCGCCTTCTGTTTTTGCTCATAATTCACGTGTGTATAAACTTGTGTAGTAAGCAAGCTAGTATGGCCTAGTAGTTCTTGGATAACACGCAAATCAACGTTCTCACTGTTTTCTTGTAGTAAAAGCGTAGCAAATGTATGTCGTAAATGGTGTAATGAAAACCGTTTTGAATCCATTCCAGCTGCATTTAACGTTTCTTTAAATATTTTGTGCAGTCCACGGGGGTTTAATTGTTTTCCATTTTTATTTAAGAATAAACAATTTGTATCCTGGATTAAATTTTCCGGTAAATGATACTTAAAATCTTGCAACATTGGAATTACAATAGGGTGCAAGGGGACAATGCGTTCTTTTTTACCTTTACCAAAAATACGTACAACAGCATTATCAAGATCTATTTGACCCCAAGTCAGTTCAACAAGCTCTTGGCGTCGCATACCCGTTGTTGCTAACAGTGTAAACATTACCTTATTTCGCATTGCAAAACGACCCTTATAGCTTTCTAAGTATGTTAAAAAATGACGTAATTCCTGTAGTGTCATGTAAATAGGTAATTTCTTATCTAATTTTGGTTTTTCAATACCATTCATAAAATTAGACTCTAATATATTCTCATTAACACAATATTTAGCAAGTGAACGCAACGCTGAAATTTGACGATGTATAGACGCTGCAGACAAATGATCATTTTTCACACGTTCTTGAATAAACCGTCGTACAAGAGCTTTATTAATATCGTTTACATCTAAAGATCGTTTATGGGATTGTAAAAAAGAAACAAAGTTATTCAAATCGTACTCGTAGCCAACAACTGTATTGTATGAGCAATTTTTTTCTACTTCGAGATACAAAAGAAACTCGTCAATCGCATCTTGAATTAACATATAGAACACCTCCGATAATTTACAAAACTAGATAACTCGTTCAAACAGAGATAATTATCGTTCAAAATCACGATAAACGGTTCACAATTAATTATGTGGGAACTTGCCACAATTAGTTCGCAATAACGTTTATTATAGGCACTTCAGGGGGTAAACCCACTTCTACCGCAAAATAAAACTAGTTTACATAATATAAATTATAGGAAGTTATGTATCATTAATAAGTATACTTTTAATATTGAGATGAAGTTGAAATGATGATGTACAAGGACACCAATCTTGTTTCTTCTAGCTGCATCTTTTAAAGTTTCAACTCTGCGTGATTGAGGAAGATTTATTCTTGTTCTTATAAAAAATAGCATAAACCATGGTCTTGGTCTATGCTACTAATATTATATGCTACTAATATTAATTGATTATTGAATAAGGTGCGGAACTGGATAATAATTCGCTACAAATGTATTAGTATAATAATACTTTAAAATTTGAGTATAGGTATATCCTTGATTAGCCAATTGTACTGTTCCCCATTGGCTCAAGATATTCCCTCCATTAGTTCCAGTGCTTACCTGACTTCCAGCGCGATATTGCGCATCGAATGGTCCTTGACTTCTAAGCATTGCATAAGTATGCAACTGATCAACTAAGCTATTTGTAGTCGCATGATTGGAACCTTCTTTATAATGTTGGTAGTTTGCCCACTTGTCAGTAACATGGGCATTATAGTCAGTTGCCGGTTTTCTTGGATTCTCGATATTATACCAAGCATAGGTTCTGAGTGTAAGAGTTTTTAATTGGCTTTTTGATGTATCATATAATTTAATATTAACAGGAATTGGTCTCGGCACTGGTTCAATTGGAATATAATTCAATGTGCTTTTTTCATTTTCCTCATTAGTTTCATCAACGAGACCTTTATAATAAACAGTTTCTATCTTAAGGCCTTCGTTTGTCTTGTTTAAAATAAAAATATGGCGTGTAATTCCATCCGTATAGAATTCAGATTGCTTATGAACATTCATATCTAATAATACATCATACACAAAGTCCCCCTTGGAACTAAATTCGGGGTCGTTTGACAATTTCATGCTTACAAGTTTTATCTCCTGAATTCCATGAATTCCTTCTTTTTTTGATTGGTTTTTACTATCTTTTAAAAAGGATAACAAATCCTCTTTTCCTTCATTATCATAATTGAAGAGCTCCACATATTCATCCCATTTTTTAAAATTTAAATACTCGATATACTGTTGGATTATTGTTTCTGCCTCATTATTGCTAGTGAAAAATACTTTTGACGTAAAT
This sequence comes from Metasolibacillus meyeri, assembly GCF_003049505.1. Lineage (GTDB taxonomy): Bacteria > Bacillota > Bacilli > Bacillales_A > Planococcaceae > Metasolibacillus > Metasolibacillus meyeri. The sequence continues at coordinate 91,015 of NZ_PYWN01000006.1, read as the reverse complement.
ATTGTCAAGATGGTTAATAATAAAATAATGCAAAATGATAATATTAATTTCTTCACATATTCACCTTCTCTTTCTATTGTATTTAAAAGCTAGCATACCTAAATCAACATCAATAATACCGAGAAACTATTAAAAGGAATATATTCAACAAAGGGACCTTAAATTCCTTTAGAAAATCATACATCATATAATGGAAAACTTTACTCAAAATAATCAAAGAAAATGGTACAGCTGCATTCCAAAAGAGACGTATGTAAATGAAATGTTGAAAGTGGTTATTTCAATAAATAGCCACCTTCTGTTTACATAGTAGTATTTTAATTCAAAAGAGGATGCTTTAGCGAAATTGAAAAATGATTGAATTTAAAATCAAAGACAATCAAGTTAGATTCCATCAATTTTTAATGCTTTTTACAGATTATAATTCTTCACCATTTATATTGTGTCTGCGGTTATGTAAGTATTGCTATAAAGAAGCATATCAATTCTCTTTACATTCCATAGTTTCTTAAATTCATTAATCGGAACCTTCCGATTATAAGCCTTATGATCATCATCACAATTCGCCAGATGCCCTAATGATTCTGAAAGGTAAATATACTCCTTGTCATAGCCTACGACAGGGACAAAATGCAAATGATTACGGTCTTTCTGTACTTTAATAAAAACAATTACGGGAGTTCCTTTACTAACTTCGTACTTTAATGTATTTATCGTTCCTTTATAATAATTTGTCTTAAAGCCCTTTTTCCTTAACACCGTACGGATCCCTTTTGGATAGACATTGCCTGCCCTCGTTTTACTAGGAAAATGTGTATATAAAGCTTCCCCCTCAGCCTCCATACCAAAATGACGCAACAGATACGCTGTTGAAAATGCTGCACATTCCGTATTATTTTGAAAATCTATTCGATTGCTTTGTTGAATCAGATAGTTAGTTGGATAACCTCTTTTTCGAAAAACAGGTATGGGTAGTGTCATTAAATATGCATTAATGATAGTTGATATAATAATCCATAAAATAACTGTTCTAACTATAAACATACTATTTCCTCCGTTAGTTGAATAAATCAAAATGGGATGTATCATTAAATTTGTTTACAACATTTTGTTGAAAACTATTTTGACTTAGAACTGTAATACCACCTGCTGACGAGGAAAAGTATGCATTAACTATCATTTCTGGCTCAAATTTCAACCACCAAGCAAGTAAGTACCCCAAAGTTCCTCCATGTGTGACAATCAACAGGTTTTTATCTTTATCCGATTCATATAGCTTATCCATGCTATTGCAAACCCGACTATAAAATTGTCGCCAACTCTCACCATCTTGAAATTCCTGATAATCTAAATCAAATCCATTTCTTGTTCGAGGGTTTCTATTTGCTCGTGCCCAATCCTTTGTTTTTCCAGCCGCAACACCAGTATTTATTTCGCGTAGTCCTTTATCTTGAATGACATCTAAACCTAATTGTGTTCCAACTATCTCTGCTGTTTGTGACGCTCTCAATAAGTCAGAAGAATACAAGGAATAAACATTATTATCTACAAATCCTTTTAATTTCTTGCCTATAATTTCTGCTTGTTTTCTACCCAATTCAGTTAAAGGAGTATCTGTCCATCCACCTGACATATTATTTATATGATGCTCTGATTGACAATGTTGTATCAAAATAATGTTGCGCATTTCACTTACCCTCCTATAAGATATTTTTACTGCCTTCTTATGTATCTAAATTAAACAATTCTGCCCCTTTAGAAAATAACAATTCTAGGTAGATTAAAACCATTAAAAGACAGTTCACACAATATTTATTATACCTGAACTGTCTTTTAGATTAAATATACCTTTTTGTCATAAGCTCTATTCTATCAACAATAGAAAGAGTCAAATCTAAATTACTTTTTACATCGCCCAGCTCAATAAGCTGATGTTTATTTTGTCTCACGGTGTAACGTCACTCTTTTTAAGCGTGGTGAATATTTTTTCAACTCTAAACGCTCTGGTGAGTTTCGTTTATTTTTTGTAGTAATATAATTTTTATCTCCTGTTTCTGTACAAGCTAGCGTAACTTGAATGCGCATACTTTAACTCCCTTTCTTAAATCGTAATTATTACGCTTTAAATTTTATTCTCCTTATGAATTTTTGTCAACCTATTTTACATTTTCCCTACTGCCTAGCATTGATATTTAAATAAGAAGATTGCTTTAAAAATAATGCTTCGCACGCAAGATGCCCATTTTCGCACGTTAAACATGGAAATTCGCACACAAGCCAAAAGGCGTGTCACCAAACTTTCTCTTTTTACTGCCCATTCATCAATTATTTAGCAGTCGGCTAATCTAAGGACAAATTGTGTCGGAATTTTATAAAAAATTTTTATAGCAAATTTTTATCATCTTCCTTGTTGTTATATAACAATTTCTGGCTAAGTCCCCTTGCAAAAATTTAGCCTATCGAAATATAATTTTGTACTTTATGTATAAATTATCTGCGCTTATATAAATAATACTGTCATTATTATAGTATTATAGAGGATATATGAGCATTTACTTATTATGGATATGCGCTATGAACCTTGATAATTCTATTGTTATTTCCACTTCTTAGATTTCTGAATATTAGAAAAATAGTATTGCAAACAAAATAATTTTCTCCTAAAATGACATCTAACATGAATTTGCTTTAGGCTGATTCATCGAAATTTACAATTAGGGGGATATTTATGAGCACTAGTTCACTAGAGAAAAATGGTATTAACTTTGAAAAAATTAATCAAATGGAGTCCTTTAATGCGTTTGTGAAAAAGAAAAACAAGCTGTTATTCACCATTACTGCAGCATTTTTAACATTTTATATCTTTTTACCGATCTTAGCATTTACGACTGTTCTACAACAGAACGCACTGGGCTCCATTACTTGGGTATGGCTGTACTCAGCTGCCCTCTTTATTATGACAGTTGTGTTATGCACGGTTTACGGGAAAATCGCTGCTAAATTGGATCGCGAGGTTCAGGCAATTTTAGCTGAATATGAAGGAGGTAACTAATTATGAATTTAGTATCAATAGGCTTTTTCCTTGGGATTGTAGGATTAACATTAATCGTTACATATATTGCAGCGAAGAGAACGTCCTCGGCTAGCGATTTTTATACAGCGGGTGGTGGCTTAACTGGCTGGCAAAATGGCTTTGCGATTGCCGGTGACTATTTATCTGCAGCGGCATTTTTAGGGGTATCTGGTGCGATTGCTTTAACAGGCTTTGATGGCTTCTTCTTCTCTGTCGGCTATGTTGTAGCAAATTTAGTCTTGCTCTATGTCATTGCTGAGCCTATGCGCAATTTAGGACGCTATACGTTGGCGGATATGCTGACGGCTCGCTTTAATGAAAAACGTATACGCGGTGTGGCGGCAACGGGAACAATTATTATCGTTATTTTCTATATGATTGCCCAGCTTGTTGGTGCTGGTGCGTTAATTAAGCTACTGTTTGGGATTGAGTATTGGATTGCTGTGTTGATTGTTGGTGTGATGATGACAACATATGTCTTGTTTGGTGGCATGACAGCAACGAGCTGGGTACAAATTATTAAAGCAGGCTTATTGTTATTCGGGACGGGTCTGCTGGCTGTTTTAGTATTTTATAAATTTGATTTTAATTTAGTGAAAATGTTTGATACGATTGCCGCAGATCATGGAAAAGAATATTTAGTACCAGGCATGAAATATACGTCGACGATTGATTCTGTGTCGATGATGATGGCACTCGTATTAGGAACATCGGGTTTACCACATATTTTAATGCGCTTCTTTACGGTAAAGGATGCGAAAACAGCAAGAACATCTATTTCTTATGCGACTTGGATTACGGCGATTTTCTTCTCGCTGACAATTTTCTTAGGCTTTGGTGCAATGCATTTCGTAGGTTTTGATGCAATTAAGGCATCGAGCGCTGCTGGTAATACAGCTGCTCCATTACTTGCAGAATTTTTGGGCGGCAATATTTTATTATCGTTTATTAGTGCAGTCGCATTTGCTACCATTTTAGCGGTTGTATCAGGTCTTGTATTAACAGGTGCTTCAGCGATTTCGCATGATATTTATGGAGAAATTTTGAAAGATGGCAAGCTTACAGAGAAGCAACAAGTGATGGCTGCTCGCTTAGGCTCTATTTCGATTGCGGTTATTTCGATAATTTTGGCACTGTTTGCGCAAAGCTTAAATGTATCGTTTTTAGTATCATTCGCCTTCTGTCTTGGGGCTTCAGCAAACTTGCCTGTTATTTTGTATACGATTTATTGGAAGAAATTCAACTCAACAGGTGTCGTTGCAGCGATTGTGACAGGTTTAGTTTCTTGTTTAGTGCTGGGTGCACTAGGTCCGAACATTTGGAGTGAAACAGGAGCAGCTATTTTTGTTGGGAAACCATTAGTTAATTTATCAGTGCCAGCCATTATTACCATTCCACTCGGCTTTATTGCTGGTTATTTAGGGACAATTTTGTCTTCAAACAAACAAACTGCAAAACAATCAGAGGCTGTATTCAAAGAAATAAGAGTAAAGGCAAATACAGGAATATCTGTATCAGACGTATCACATTAATTTGTCAAGTCATCTTTTTGATGAAAAGATGACTTGCTATTTTTTAGCTATTAATTTATATTTAAAAACCTATTACAATATATTAATTTTGTGCAAAAAACTTTTAAAAAACATATTTTTAAAAGGTGAAGAAATTAGTCGAAAACACAAAAATTTTCTCTTTCATGAACGTATATTGTTCGTCAACATCTTTTTCAGCACTGATATATCAACATTTCTAAAATAATGTCACGCTCGAAAATACATCTTTTTTATCACTTATTCTCCGTATTTTCTCGTTCAAGTTATTTTTATAAAAATTTTTTTCGCATAATTTTTTTAAAAACTATTGCAATTTTGTGAACGTTAAAATAGAATGAAAATTGTAAATTCTTGATAGAGAAATTTACATACAAAAAGCAGTAATTTTAGACAAAATGGGGGGATAAGATTTATGGGAAATCAACAAAGGCATATTGACTATGACAAAATTGCGCAACTTGACTCTTTCAAACAATTAGTAAAGAAAAAGAACTCATTCTTATGGACATTGACAGCTATTTTCTTAATTGCGTACATGACGTTACCAGTGCTCACTTCTTACACAAAAATCTTACATGCCAAAGCAATTGGCGACATTACATGGGTTTGGATTTATTCCGCAGGCCTTTTTATTATGACTTGGAGCTTAGCACACCTTTATGTATCGAAAGCTGGCAAGTATGATAAAGAAGCGAAGGCCATTATTGAGGAATATGAAAGGGGGCAACGCTGATGGAAAGTATGAGCTTAACGGCGATATTTTTCTTCGTATCCATCGTAGGTTTAACATTAGTTATTACTTGGTGGGCATCAAAACGCACTTCTTCAGCAAGTGATTTCTATACGGCCGGTGGAGGCTTAACAGGCTGGCAAAATGGACTAGCTATTGCTGGTGACTATTTATCAGCAGCATCATTCTTAGGGATTGCAGGTGCGGTTGCTCTATTTGGATTCGATGGCTTCTTCTTCTCTTTAGGTTATTTAGTTGCTTACTTAGTGGTACTTTATATCGTAGCAGAGCCTTTACGTAACTTGGGTCGCTTCACATTAGCAGACATGATTACAGCTCGCTTTGATAAAGCAAAAGTGCGTGGTACAGCTGCATTAAGCACGATTACCATTGTGTTATTTTACATGATTGCACAGCTTGTTGGTGCTGGTGCACTTATTCAATTATTACTTGGTATCGAATATTGGATGGCTGTTCTTTTAGTAGGTATTATGATGACAGTTTATGTACTATTCGGCGGTATGACAGCAACGAGCTGGGTACAAATTATTAAAGCTTGTTTATTAATGTTAGGTACAGTTATTATTTCTTTCTTAGTTTTAGCGAAGTTTGATTTCAGTATCGCTAACATGTTCACACAAATGACAACGGTTACAGAACATGGCGAAGCATATTTAAACCCAGGCTTACGCTATACAGATGGTCTTGATACAATTTCGATGCTGATTGCATTAGTATTAGGTACTGCTGGATTACCGCATATTTTAATGCGCTTCTTCACGGTAAAAGATGCACAAACAGCTCGTTCTTCCGTTATTTGGGCAACTTGGATTGTTGGTTTATTCTATATTTTAACAATTTTCTTAGGCTTCGGTGCAGCGGCATTTGTAGGTAAAGAGAAAATTGTAGAAGCAAATGCAGCAGGAAATATGGCTGCCCCACTTCTTGCGGAAGCACTAGGTGGCGACATTTTATTCTCATTCGTCTGCGCAGTAGCGTTCGCAACAATTTTAGCGGTAGTAGCAGGTTTAGTACTTTCAGGTGCCTCTGCCCTATCACATGATATTTATGGTCAAATTATTAAAAAAGGCAAAGTAACGGAAAAAGAGCAAGTATTAGCCGCTCGTATCGGTTCGATTACTATTTCAGTTATTTCGATTGTTTTAGCATTAGGCGCGCAAACATTGAACGTAGCGTTCTTAGTATCATTAGCGTTCTGTATTGCAGCCTCAGCTAACTTACCAGTAATTATTTACACGATTTATTGGAAACGCTTTAATACGACAGGTGCTGTAACAGCGATGTTAACAGGTTTAATTTCAGCATTAATCCTAGTAGCTGTATCACCAAACGTATGGGGCCCAGAAGGCAAAGCTATTTTTGTAGGTGAGCCATTATTCATGCTATCAAATCCTGCATTAGTCTCTGTTCCACTAGGCTTCATCGGTGGCTGGATTGGTACATTATTATCGAAGGAAAAAGCAGACGAAGCGAAGTACCGCGAAGTAGACGTAAAAGCGAATACGGGTATTTCTGTACAGGATGTTTCTCACTAACAACAAACGAAAGCTATGCGGAAGATTCCGTATGGCTTTTGTTGTTTTTAATTTCTTTCTATTGTAAAATTTTTCTTGAAAGGTGGTGTAATGGATGAAAAGACGCTATTTGCAAAGAAATAATTGGACGCGAGTTGTTCGGAGCGATTATCGAGAATTACAGATTGAGGATGATTTTACGGGCTATATTGCGCTTATTCAGATGCATGAAGTGACAGAGCCACTAATTAAAAAATATGGCGATAAAGAGCTTTGCATAGTGGATAAGCGCTATTCTTGGCTACAGCAACTCCCCTTCCATGAGCATTTCGCTGTGACAACGATGTTTGATCAAGATGGAGAAGTCATTCAGTGGTATATTGATATTACTTATGAGAACGGTGTTGAACATGGTATGCCCTATATGGATGATTTGTTTTTAGATATTGTCGTACTACCAACGGGCGAAGTCATTCAAAAGGATCAAGATGAATTGGCATGGGCGCTTGAAAAGCATATCATTACACAGCAACAATACGAGCTTGCATATCAAACCTTTCATGACGTATTAGCACGTATTGACGAAGACAACTTCCCTTACTTCGCGATGAGTGAAAAGCATCGCAATCAGCTAGTAAAAGAGGTGATATGATGACACAATCACAAGCAAAGAAGAAGCGTTTGGCAAAACAACGCGCAAGTGGTACAGATGTTACAAAACAGCGTGGTACAGCCCCCTTCTCTACACATGAACGTAAAACAAAGACGAAGCAGGAAACGATTGATCAAACGTATAAAAAGTATAAGAAGCATTTTCAAGAATAAAAAGAAGTAGAAAGTGATAATCAATGGCACCTCAATGTCATTGCGCCGAGATTTTTTCGAGCCTGTGAGGGGAACCTTTTTAAAATCTGAGATATCCATTGGTTCAGTGTAAGAAGAATCCATTTTGAAAAAAGATTGATTAAAACGGATTCTTCTTTAGCAGTTTTAAGTTTGGTTATTATAAAAAGGTTTGATCATTTTCTACCTGTGTTACTCAACAAATGCGCCCGATTGTGGGATAAGTAAAAACTTTATTAAAAGACCATATTTGATGTAAGTTACTCACCGTGAGGAAATAAGCAATTACATCATTTTATTCGTTCGGATAAAGATTCTGATAGGTTTCTACTGTATGTTTAATTAAATCCTTTAAAATATTGGTATTGATATCAGCTAATTTATTCACGTAAATACAAGCCTTACTCGTCGTGTGTTTGCCAAAGCTTTCTAATAATTTTTCTCTTTCTTCACTTTCATAGGACAAATAAAGACTAATCTTCGCCTTTCTTGGTGAAAAACCTACTAAAGGTGCATCCCCCTCACGTCCTGATGCATACTTATAGTGATAGCTACCAAAGCCTATAATACTTGGCCCCCACATTTTTGCGTCATAACCTGTTACCTCTGTGAAAATTTCTAATAACCGATAGGCATCTGCTTTCTTCTTGTCATTTTCCACACTTTCAATAAATTCAATTACGCTATTGTCGTTTGCTTTCATTTTCGGTTCAGACATCTACGTACCTCCATTCTCCAAATAAATACTAGTCATTCTTATTATATTTTAGAATACAAGTCCAATTTTCTGCAAAAAAGTAGACCTGCTTTGACAAGTCTTCTTCCTTGCTAAGTAGTATTCCGTTCCCTCTTCTGTATCGCCAAAATGCCAATCGTTGCTAAAATGAAAAATGTACCAAGCCAATCGATCCAGCCGAATGCAACACCTAAAAATAGCACGGAGGTGACTGCAGCAGATAATGGTTCCGCACAGGCAAGTAAGCTCGTTTCGGTTGGTGTTAAGTATTTTAAGCTTTCTAAATAGCTGTAAAAGGCAAATACTGTGCCGAATAAAATGACAAATGCTAACGCAAATGGTGCTGAAATATGCCATTCTCCTTCAAATCGCCACGGTGCATGGACAAAGCTGAATGCGATGCCCCCTATGAACATGCCCCAGCCGACGACTAAAATGGAGCCCCAGCGCCGCAATAAGGAAATGGGTTGGATTGTATAGAAAGCTAAACCAAATGCCGATAAAATTCCCCAAACAAATGCCTCTTTGGAGATTGATAAAGAATTGATATTACCATGTGTTACGAGTAAAAATGTTCCAAACAGAGCAAATCCTACAGCTAAAAGCTCTTTCATAGTTGGTAGACGTTTTGCTAAAAAGATAAAATAAGCTGTTACAATCGCTGGCCCTAAATATTGTAGCACTGTCGCTGTTGCGGCATTTCCGTAATTGATAGCAGCTAAGTATGTATATTGCACACCAATCATGGCAATTACACCGAAAATCAATAATGCAAAAATATCTGCTTTTTGTCGCCAAATATGAAAGATACGAGGACCTTGCTGACGGTAGGCAACGGCTAACAAAATAAGCCCTCCACTTAATAAGCGCACCGTTGTCACCCATTCTGTGCTCATATGCAATGTTTGGAATAAATATTGCGATACCGTTCCAGAGATGCCCCAAAATAGGGCAGCAAGAAGAACGAGCGTAATCCCCTTCCTGCGATTTTCTACTGCCATGATAGAATGCCCTCCTACATCGCCATCTCAAGCTTTTGACGACGAATGATCATTAAGAAATAAGCGCTTAGTAGCAAGCTGAACACACCGAACGTGACGCCCATCCATTGCAAGCCGATTAAATCAAGCAATGCTCCTGTCGATAGCAACACCACTTGGAACAGCACTTGATCAATCATATTACGGAACGAGAAAAAGCGTCCGTGATATTCCTTTGGCACTTGGCGTTGGAAAATGGTCATTGTTGTTGGGAAGAAGCAACCTACTGTAAAGCCGAATAATGCAAATGTTAACAAGGCAAATAATTTGATATCCGCTAAAAAGAGCATCAGCTCCATCAAGCCGATAATAAATACAGACATAAATAAAATTGTGCCTGTTTTCATCACTTTCGTCAAATATTTAATAAATACAGCACCAAGCATAAAGGCGGTTCCTTCCACTGCATAAATCATCCCTGATAAGCTTTGCGATTGATGGATTTCGGTAATTTTCATAATGACTAAATTAAACGAGCCTAAAAATAAAATCGGAATGACCATAAGGACAAGTGTCATGAGCACAACAGGATGCGCCTTTAGCATCGGATATACTTCCTTAAAGCTACCTTTGCTCTTGTCTTTTGCCTGTGCAGCACTTTTTTGCTCCTGTAAATTGAACGTAAAGGTAATGCCTAACATCACAATATACATAACCATCGATGCAATATAAAGCCATTTCACATCAAAGTAGCTTAATAGTAAGCCAGCTGCCGCTGTACCTATAATACGTGAAATGGTGCGTGCATTCATATGCCAGCCATTCAATGTAATTAAGTCGCGATCCTTCACAATCATCGGAATGACTGCCTGTAGTGCAGGCATATAAAATGCCGCTGCTAATTGCAAGCTTACTAAAAAGCATAGCATCCACAGCACTGAGTTTGTGGCAAGTGCAATAAACATAAAGGCAACCGCTACCACCCGCCCTGCACTTGCGACAATCAATACTTTCTTTTTACTTGATGAATCAATTAGGCGTCCTGCTAATGGGCCAGCTGCGACACCTGCAAGCAACCCAATCGCTAAAATGAGCGACTTATGGAAGTCGGATGGTACGGTTTCCTGCATAAATGCTAAGTTGCCGATGATGCCTGCCCAAAGGCCTAAGCCGACAACAAACTCCCCGATCAGCACAATCCATACATTTTTATTTTTCCACATTGAGATTCTCCCTTTCTATGATATAACGAACTCCGAAATAAATTGAATGATATAGTAATCTCAGGTAATTGTCAATATGATGAAAGAGGCAGAAAAGATGTGGATTTGTCTATTTTCGCTTAATTAAGCGTTGTATTCGCCCGCAAAATGCCTAGTTTTTAGTATAAGAACTTAAGAAAAACTTATGATGAAGTTACTAAAAAGGACATATCGAAAATGGAAAAGCAAACAAGAAGAAGATTACTGCAAGAAACAAAGGACTATATTGTGAAAATGATTTTAGAAGAAGGCGTAAAAATTCGTGAGATGTCACGGAAATTTGAAATCGTTGAATCCACTATTCCACATATGGAGACTCCATTAGTGCTCGTAAACCATCAAAAAAGTGTGTATTCGCCGTCAGCCAATCACGACCATTTGTTAGTTTGGAATAAAGTTTGATCTACAATATCCTCAAAATCCATATGTTAAGTTAAATGATAAAAACCCGTTTTGAAAAATGATTAATCAAAACGGGTTCATTCTTTGTGAAATACTATGCGATTTTTATAATAAAGTTTGATCATTTTCTACCTAGTAATGCTAAAACAATCGCGCCTGAATGCGGGATAAATATTATATTTTTGCTAGGACAGAGTTAACAAAACTTCTGGATATTTGTGTTTATTATGGGGCAGCCTACATTTCTTTCTGAGAGATACTACCCTACTAAGGATGCTGTTATTTTCCCATCTAGTTTTTTAATCGCATGCATCGAATTATCCTGAATGATGCCTGACTCTACAAAACCAAATGAAGCGTATAATTCTTTAGCTACGCTATTATTTTTATGATAAAAGAGGTCTACATGTTGTGCTTCCCCATATGGCATAGTTTTAATATCCGCCAACACTTTTTCAAAGGCAAGCTTGCCATATCCTTTCCCTTGATAACTCTTATCAATCATAAAATGCCAAATAAAATAGGTCTTCTCTCCGTAATAAACTTCATTTTGAAATGATTCATGATCCGTCGTATCATAAATATACATCACAAATCCAATCATCGTATTATTCGCATAAATAGCTAATGGAGCAGCTGGTATTCCATCTGTATTCAACATATGGCCGTCTGCGAAGCACCTAAGGTTAGTAGTTTCTAATATAAAGTCTTTCTGGTTTTCTTCAACATCAAGCGCTATTACCTCATCTATGTTATCCCCGTCTATTTTTCGTAATTCAATCATCTTTTTATCTCCTCTCCTAAGACAAGTCACTTCCACTTAGTCTAAGTACATTACTTCACAATAGTAACATAAATATCCAACAAAAATCTTCTTATCTTAGAAATTTATAGAACTTATTGGTAATAAAGGAACACAAGCTAAAAACTTCACAGCCTATTAATACAGGATAAAGCTACACCATTCAAGAGGGAAAACAGCTGGGGATTGTGTACTTTTATAAAGGCACTCTAGCTTAGCTAGCTGTCGCTGAACCAATATGAGAGACAGCTGGCTCCCTTAAAACCCCATGAAAGAGCAGAGCAACCAAAGGGCGTTAGCAAAAATTGTCGTGTCCGTTTTCTTGAAAGAAGTACCAAATTCGCTCAACCAATAAAAATAGAGCGCATCCGAAAATCGGACACGCCCTGTTTCACTGCTTTATGATTAGTTCTCTCTCGATAAAATCATAGCTCTTATTAATGCACCATCTGCTGCTGTATCAATTTTTAATGAACCATTTGAATAACGATCAGCACGCGATAAGTTTAATACTTGAATCGTCTCTTGAACGCCCCGCTCGGTTTCCAACAATACATTGTCGTGTGCTGTTGCAAGCAATACCGCATAAATACGGTGTGGATTTGCTTTTAGCTCTTTTAAAATAACAACGCCGCGTTTTGCGCGATTGCCTAATTCAATTTCTGATAAAACCATCCGTTTGACTGCCCCTCGTTGTGTCACAACGACAAGCTCCTGATTGCTATCTGGCGTGATTAAATTAGCTGCTGCCAAGTATTCACCATCTTTTAGTACAATTCCCTTCACACCACCTGTTTTCACACCCGTAACAGGTAATTCTTCTGCCGCAAAGCGAATTGTATAGCTAGTGTTGCTCGTTAATAAAATTTCTTGCTCAGGTGTTAACAGCGACGCATAAATCATTTCATCATCAGCTTTGACATTCATCGTCTTCACAGGCTTCGAATAACGTGTGACAACGTAATCTGCTAGTGACGAACGTTTAATTTGCCCATCCTTCGTTGCAGTAAAGATATACGTTCCCTCTTTTTCAAATGAATCAATGCCAAGCACTTTGATAATAAATTCCTCTGCGTCGAGTGGAACAATACTGGAAATATGCTGACCGAGATCCTTCCAGCGAATATCTGGTAGCTCATGCACAGGCTGATAAATATAATTGCCTTTATTCGTAAACAATAATAAATAATGCTGCGTATTTAACGTTTCTTCATATAATAAATAATCTGATTCCTTCATGGCGAAATCTTGACCATTTGATGCGCTATGAGAGCGAAGGCTTGTCCGTTTGACATAGCCATCCTTCGTCACCGTCACAACGACTTCCTCACTCGGTACGAGCACATCAAGCGTTAGCTTAATTTCCTCAATTTCCGCTTGAATAACAGAACGGCGTGGCTCTGCGAAGCGCTTGCGTACATCTAGTAGCTCCTGCTTAATGACACGCGCTAGCTTTTTCTCATCGTTTAAAATGCTTGTTAATTTTTCGATTAATTGTGTGAGCTCTTCTTCTTCTGCGCGCAATTCCGTAATATCCGTATTTGTTAAACGGTATAATTGTAGGCTAACAATCGCTTCTGATTGCACTTCTGTAAAGCTGAACTTTTGTTGTAAATTATTTTTCGCATCGCGCTTATCGCTAGAAGAGCGGATTGTTTGAATCACCTCATCTAAAATAGATAATGCCTTCATTAATCCTTCTACAATATGTAATCGATCCTTCGCCTTTGTTAAATCAAAGACTGTACGCTTACGCACGACTTCCTTTTGGTGCGCGATATAAGCATCAAGCATCATTGGTAATGTCATCAATGTTGGTCGACGATTGTAGATAGCAATCATATTGAAGCTATAGGTAATTTGCAAATCCGTTGATTTTAATAAATAATTTAAAATCCCTTGTGCTTGTATGTCTTTTTTCATCTCAATCACGATGCGTAGACCATTGCGATCCGATTCATCACGAACGTCAGCGATGCCTTCTAAACGTTTATCAGCACGCTGTTCATCAATTTTTTTTATTAAATTCGCTTTGTTGACATCATATGGTAGCTCTGTAATGACAATTTGCTCTTTATTGCCTTTAATTGCTTCAATCTCAGCAGTTGCACGAATAATAATTTTTCCTTTGCCTGTTTCATAGGCCTTTTTAATGCCATCTATACCTTGAATAATACCACCTGTTGGGAAATCAGGCCCTTTGATGACCGTCATTAATTCATCGACTGTACATCCAGGATTCTCTAAGCGCATCAATACCGCATCGAGTGCTTCTTGTAAATTATGTGGTGGAATATCTGTCGCATAGCCTGCGGAAATCCCCGTCGAACCGTTGACAAGCAGATTCGGGAAGCGCGCTGGTAAAACAGTTGGCTCCATATCTTGATCATCAAAGTTCGGTACAAAATCAACTGTGCGCTTGCCGATATCACGCAGCATCTCCGCTGCCACCTGTGATAAACGCGCCTCTGTATAACGCATTGCGGCTGGTGGATCACCGTCCACCGAGCCGTTATTGCCATGCATTTCAATAAGCATATGGCGCGCTTTCCAATCTTGGCTCATGCGCACCATTGCCTCATAAACAGAGGAATCACCATGTGGATGGAAGTTACCGATAACGTTACCGACTGTTTTCGCTGATTTTCGGAATGGTTTATCATGCGTATTGCCCTCATTAAACATCGCGTATAAAATACGACGCTGCACAGGCTTTAGACCGTCACGTGCATCGGGTAATGCGCGGTCTTGAATAATATATTTGGAATAGCGACCAAAGCGGTCCCCCATTACTTCTTCTAAAGGTAAATCTTGAAATTTTTCCGTTGTCATTCTTTAGTCCCCCTCATGATGGATGAATTCATTTTCTAAAATATTGACCTCATCCTCCATTCCGAAGTCGACATGTGTCTCAATCCACTTACGACGAGGTTCTACTTTATCACCCATTAATGTCGTCACACGTCGTTCTGCACGTGCGCCGTCTTCAATTGTTACGCGAATTAATGTGCGCGTCTCTGGGTTCATCGTCGTATCCCAAAGCTGATCCGCGTTCATCTCACCTAACCCTTTATAACGCTGAATGACATAGCCTTTCCCTATTTTTTTAATGGCCGCATCCAATTCGTTTTCCGTCCAAGCATATTCGAGCACTTCTTTTTTGCCTGCGCCCTTCGATACTTTATAAAGTGGTGGCAAGGCAATATATACTTTGCCTGCTTCGACAAGCGGTTTCATATAGCGATAGAAAAATGTTAATAACAAAACTTGAATATGTGCCCCATCCGTATCGGCATCTGTCATAATGACAACTTTATCGTAGGCTGTGTCCTCTACAGAGAAATCCGAACCAACACCCCCGCCAATCGCATGAATAATTGTTGCGATTTCCTCGTTTTTCATAATATCCTGTAGCTTTGCTTTTTCAGTATTAATTACTTTCCCACGTAATGGTAAAATCGCTTGGAAGGAGCGGTCACGCCCTTGCTTAGCAGATCCGCCCGCTGAGTCACCTTCGACTAGGTAAAGCTCATTTTTTGCTGCATTGCGTGATTGGGCAGGCGTTAATTTACCAGATAACAAGGTGCTGCTTTTTTTGCTCTTCTTGCCATTTCGCGCATCCTCACGTGCTTTTCTTGCGGCCTCACGCACTTGCTGTGCACGAATCGCTTTACGCACAAGCGAGGCAGATAATTCTGCGTTTTCCTCTAGTACATATAATAGTTGCTCCGATACGACCGCATCGACGGCTGAACGTGCTTCACTTGTCCCAAGCTTGCCCTTTGTTTGTCCTTCAAATTGTAGTAAATGCTCAGGAATACGAACCGACACAATTGCAGTTAAGCCTTCTCGCACATCTGAGCCCTCTAAGTTTTTCTCTTTTTCCTTTAGCAAACCAATTTTTCGCGCATAATCATTAAAGACGCGTGTCATCGCTGCCTTTGCACCTGTTTCATGCGTTCCACCATCGCGTGTACGCACATTATTGACGAACGACAGCATCGTTTCCGAGTAGCCATCATTAAATTGGAAGGCAAACTCAACTTCAATTTCTTGCTGCATTCCTTCTACATATTTAACAGGGTGTAAAACATCCTTTTCTTCATTTAAATAAGTAACGAATGCTTCAATGCCATTTTCATAATAAAATACTTCGTGCGCACCTTCTGCACGTTCATCGATTAATTCAATTTTTAACCCTTTTAATAAAAAGGCAGATTCACGCAAACGTTCAGCTAATGTATCATAATTAAATTTCGTCACAGAAAAAATCGTTGCATCTGGTAAAAAATGAACGAGTGTCCCTGTTTCCTTTGTTTTTCCGATCATGTCAAGCGATGTCGCAGGCTTGCCACCATTTTCAAAGCGTTGACGATAAACTTGTCCATCACGATGAATAGATACTTCTAAAAAGCTACTTAAAGCGTTGACAACAGATGAACCTACACCGTGTAGACCACCACTCGTTTTATAGCCGCCTTGGCCAAATTTTCCGCCAGCATGTAAAACAGTGAAAATGATTTCGGGTGTCGGTTTCCCCATTTTATGCATCCCTGTAGGCATTCCTCGCCCAAAGTCACGCACGCTAATGCTGTTATCTTCATGTATTTTGACAATAATATGTGTACCAAAGCCAGCAAGCGCTTCGTCTACCGCATTATCCACTATTTCATAAACTAAGTGATGAAGCCCACGCCCGTCTGTCGAACCGATATACATACCTGGTCTTTTACGAACGGCCTCTAAGCCTTCTAACACTTGAATCGCATCATCATTGTATGCGATTGGTTGTTCCTTTACCAAAGAAATACCCCCTAATTAATTAAAACAAACAAACGTTCTGTTCTTTTATCGTACAAAGAATAAGCTTAGCTGTCAATAAACTAAACCTCCACATAGATAGTCATTGTACCATTGAAGCCATCCATTTTTCAATGAATGCTTTACTACTATTCCCGTTATAACATACATCTTCCTGCAAAAACAAAAAAAAATATCATTCTACTATCCAATCAATAGGCAATCGGTGTATAATTATTATTACAACATATTAGTACCAACTATTAATTTTTGAAAGGAGCACATATATGTCCATTGCGATTATACTCATTTGTGCTTATTTAATCGGCTCCATCCCTTCAGCATTATGGATTGGTAAGCTTTTTTATCATACGGATATTCGAAAGCAAGGAAGCGGAAATTTAGGTGCAACGAACACATTTCGTGTTCTTGGTAAAAAAGCGGGGCTCATCGTTACGATTATGGACGTTTTGAAAGGAACTGCCGCTGTTTTACTACCGTTATTGCCATTTTTCGAGGATGTACAAATTCATACATTAATTTTAGGCGTTGTCGCTGTATTAGGGCATATATTCCCTATTTTCGCTAGCTTCCGAGGAGGCAAGGCGGTAGCCACTTCTGCTGGTGTCGTGCTAGGCTATGCATGGCCGCTATTTTTACTGCTTTTTGTTGCCTTTTTCATCACATTAAAGTTAACAAAAATGGTCAGCCTAACATCTATGATCGTTGCACTCATCGCCCTTATTTATAGCATAATTCATCTCGTATTAACAGGTGATTTCGCCTTATTTATTTTAATTGCCATTTTATTTACGTTTATCGTTTATCGTCACAGAGAAAATATTAAACGAATTAAAGCAGGCACAGAACCAAAAGTGAAATGGATTTAAACTTGCAAGGAGCCGTCTGAAAAGTCATTTTGAGACGGCTCTTTTTGTCTAGAAAGTTGAATAACGAAAAATAGAAGGGGCAATGAAGCTTGTGTTTGCGAATTTTCTAGTTCAAAAGTAACGATTCGCCCGTAAGATAGCTATATTTGCCCGCAAGATAACCATTTTCGCCCGTTAAAAAGCGAAATTCGCCCGCAAGGCAAACACATTCGCTCAAATCAATTGCGCCTAGTCGTAATTGTGTCCAGATTTTTAGGAGCTTGTCTGAAAAGATTAGAGCACCTCCCCTTCTTCTAATAGCAAGCAATTTGCTGTTCCTCTTCTATAAAATCCGTTAAAATGGAAGTATTAATGTATGGTGGGAGATGGCTTTATGAAAATTGTTTTGACTGATGCAGCATTAGATTGGTTTCATAAGGAAATGGAAGTACAGCACGGTGATTATGTGCGGTTTTATGCAAGATATGGCGGGTCTTCCCCTTTCCATGAAGGCTTTTCACTTGGCATGAATCGTGAATTGCCACATGAAGTCGGTGTGGAAACAGTCGTAGATGACGTTCATTTTTATATCGAGCGCAGTGATGAGTGGTTTTTCAATGAGCATAATTTGCATGTCAGTGTGAATGAGCAGCTTGATGAGTTAGCCTATGAATATAAATTAGCATAAGAAAAGCGATGCAACGCTCTATAAAGAGTTCGTTGCATCGCTTTGTTTATAGCTCACTCATGAAAATCTTTTCAACAAATTGCTCATATGTGCCAACAATGATATGGACATTATCCAAATGATAAAATGTACTTGTAAAATCCATATCATATATATCCTCATTTGGCGAATATAAATAGATTTTGATATCGTTCGCTAGAGCAATGCCAAATTCAATATGACTGCCCTTCCCAGCAGGTAATAGGACAACCAAAAAATCGGCTAATTGAACGGCTTCTTTTTCGGCGTTGCCGATGCGTTGCAATTCTTCTAAGTTTGCTGCACGACTGTTTTGTGTCCAGTCATACGTATGATGAAAGTCTTTTGTTATTAATTGGTCCCTTACATAGCGAACAGCATCTATATTTTGAAAGCTGGAGGCAATATAGAAATTTTTCGGCATATTAGATATGATACTCAATCTCTTCCTCAACAAAATCCCATTTGTATGGTGTTTCTTGGTATACGTAATAGTTCAACCAATTGTAGAACAATAAATGGGAATGGGCACGCCATGTATTTTTGGGTGCTTTCGTTGGATCATCATTTGGGAAGTAGTTAATTGGCACTTCCACATTGTCCGCCTTTGCCACATCTCTTTCATATTCATCCGCAAGCGTTGTGGCATCGTACTCTAAATGCCCTGTAATCATAATTTGCTTATTGTCCTTGGATTGGACAATAAAGACACCAGCATCGTCTGAATAGCTCAGTAAGCGTAAATCTGGATGTGCGCGAACTTCCTCAATGGATACAGATGTATGTCTGGAATGTGGTGCCACATATTCGTCGCTAAAGCCACGTACTAAATCAACAGTTAAATCCGTAATGACATGTGAATAAACGCCTGAGCATTTTTTCGGCAACTCAAATTTACCAACTCCGTAATGATGATATAAAGCCGCTTGAGCGCCCCAACAAATATTCATAATCGACGTCACATTTAATTTTGCCCAATCCATAATGTCCGTAATTTCTTGCCAATAAACCACATTCTCAAACTCCATACGTTCAATCGGTGCACCTGTAATAATCATGCCATCAAAGCGGCGGTGCTTAATTTCATTAAATGTCGTATAAAACGTTTGTAAATGTGATTTTGAGACGTTTTTTGATTCATATGTCGCCGTATTTAAAAACGTCACATTCACTTGTAAAGGCGTATTTCCTAATAAACGCAATAATTGCAGCTCTGTTTTCTCTTTTTCCGGCATTAAATTACACACTAAAATGTTTAAAGGACGGATTTGTTGCGTTCTCGCACGGTCCTCCTCCATAACGAAAATCTTCTCTTCTCTTAGTAGCTCACCTGCTGGTAATTGCTTCGGAATATTAATTGGCACTTTATTTCCCCCATTTCTTCAAATACAAAAAACCCTCTCATTCCAGCATAGAGAATGAGAGGGTTTTGTAAGCAATCCGTTCACTCTTATCTCTCGGGAAATCCTCCCGCTGGAAGTAGCACCTTTCTAAACAATGTTAGAGGTTGCTGAAGCGTCAACGGGCCATATCCCTCGGCTTCTCTTGATAAGGTTTTTTAATTTTGTTTATTGTAGCATTATTGAAAGCGTTTGACAATAGGGTTTAAAATACTATTAGCAATATAGTATACTTCTTAATCAATTTTCATATTTTTTTCCTACATCATACTAATGACGATGAAAAGCGTAGTTTAGCAAAAAAGTTATAGATAATAAGAAGTAACTTATATGCAACAAATAAATTGTACTTGTCTCATCAAATTTCATTCATTTCCTTGTATACGGATAATATTTTTTACTCATAATATATTAAAGTCGCTTTAGTATAATCGTCTACACGATTAACATCCAACATAACGTAATAAGAGCCTTTATCCCACAAGCTTGAAATATAATAACTACCATCTGAACGTGTTTCCACATTACGTCCAAGCTCCTTAAGGCCTTCTTTATAAAGCATATCATGTATAAGTTTAATTTCCGACCAATCACTATAACGATCTCTATTAGGGAAGAAATCAAACCCAATCGCACCAAGCTTTTTATCCTCGTAATGATATACCAATTCTGTTGAATAACCATATTTCGTTGCCGAGTAAACTAAAGTAGACACATTTCCCTTTTGTGATTTCCTAAGTAACTTTGCTGTTTCTGCTTTCTCAACTTGATTAATACTCATAGAAAAATCTATTTTTCGATTTTTATTTTGTGGATTCTGTTCTTTCACTACTAAATAAGCATCCTTTACATAACCCTTTACATTGCCTTGTTTTATGTATGACCAACCGTTGCTGTCTGTTGTGTATACAAAAACTTTCGAGCCGTCTTGCAACATCGTTACTTTAGCACCTTTTGAATGCGCTTCTTTTCTTACAATTAATCCCCCCTCAGCTTTTACAAATTTATTTTGATTGATGTTTTGCGTAGCTGCTTTAATTTCCATAGGACTAGCTGCTTGTACATCTGTATCATTTCCAGCTAGCAACGACAAAAACATTAAACATATAATGACTATTAATTTTTTATTTCTCATAGCCAAACACCCCATTTCTTAATATTATACAGTATAATAATATCATATCTTACTTGATTATTCTGTTAGATTAACCAAACAAGAAAGGATTTTTAAAATGTTTCCAATATTAACAACAGAACGACTAATTTTACGAGAAATTGTCCATGAGGATGCAAGTGATATTTTTGCCTATTTTTCCAATGAGGATGTAATCAAGCATTATGGGATGCAAGCATTTGAGCATATCGAACAAGCAGAACAATTAATCGAGGGCTTTGCAAAGAGCTTTCAAGGAAAAAGAGGCATGCGTTGGGGCATTACAGTGAAAGGCGAGAATCGCTTAATTGGTACGATTGGCTTTAATTTATGGGTGCCTGCACATAAGCGAGCCGAGGTGGGCTATGAAATTCACCCTGATTTTTGGCGTATGGGCTATGCATCAGAAGCTTTGGAGAAAGTAGTGGAATATGGCTTTCAAAAGTTAGGATTAACGCGTATTGGAGCGACTGTTTATATTGAGAATACGGCATCTAATCAAATGCTGTTGAAGCAAGGCTTTGAAAAAGAAGGCACTTTCCGCAATTATATGTATCAAGGCGATTGCGCTCATGATGTTCATATATATGCTAAAGTAACGCTATAAGCAATATGAAAAAAGATAGGGCTCCTCACCCTATCTTATTCAAAAAGTGCCTTCAACAGCGTAAATGATTTGGCACGTGCGTCCTCATCATAAATCGAAGCGGTCACCATCAGCTCATCTACTTGTGTATCCGCAACAAATTTTTCAAGCTGTTCTTTGACGGTTTGCTGGCTACCAACAAACATATACTGACGTTGCTGCATCACGGCTTGTTTTTCAAAAGGTGTCCAAATTGCATCCATATCGTCGACGGGTGGTTTAAGCAAATCATGTGTACGGCGAATAATGCTTAAGAAAAATTGATAATGCGTTGTCGCCAATTTTTGTGCTTCCTCGTCTGTCTCTGCGATAATGACATTAACACAGGCTAGCATTTTTGGTTTTTCTAATGCTTCAGATGGGCGGAATTGCGTGTGATAAATGCCGATTGCTTGCATTAAATAATCTGGTGCGAAATGGCTCGCAAACGCATAGGGCATACCACGACGAGCAGCAAGCTCTGCGCTAAACAAGCTAGATCCTAATAGCCATAGTGGGATATTTGCACCTAAGCCTGGATATGCCTTAATCGGGTCGGCTTCTTTCCCTCTCATTAAATAACGCTCTAGTTCTTCAATATTATCTTCAAAGCCTTCCGCCTCACGACGGCGTAATGCTCTTGCGGTAAATGGATCTGTCCCTGGTGCACGACCTAATCCTAAATCAATGCGCTCTGGGAACATCGCATCCAGTGTCCCGAATTGCTCCGCTACAATTAATGGTGCATGGTTTGGCAGCATAATGCCACCCGAGCCGACGCGAATTTTCTTCGTTGCATTTGCTAAATAGCCAATGACCACTGCTGTTGCGGAGCTGGCGATGGCGCGGCTATTATGATGCTCCGCCACCCAATAGCGCTCATAGCCTAAGTCATCTGCTAGAATGGCTAAACGGCGAGAGCGTTCAAACGCCTCAGTTGTCGATTGTCCCTCTACAACAGGCACTAAATCTAAAACGGAAATCGGAATATTTTTTAACAATCGTATCACCTCATTAGTTACTATAACGAAAATGGAAAAAAGATGCTTGCAATATGCTTTTATGCTAAAGTAGCTTAAGGAGGTGGAAAGAATGTCCATTTTACAAGATCAAAACTATGAGATTAGTCGTAGCGAAGTGGAATTTAAGCTCTTGCGTGTAAATGAGCAAAGCGTTTTATTTGAAGCTATTTTTCGTGCTGGCGCATGGCCTGAAATCGCGATGAAAATTAATTGTTTGAAAAGAGATTTCTATACGCTGCTAGATAATTTACGACTGCTTGAAAACACGCATTTAAGTATATTAGAAATGCATGATCCAGGCATAGTCATTTATCATATCCCTCAATTCGGTACATATTATTATCCATCATTCGGGCCCTATCAAATTCCTGAGAATGAACGCCATGAATGGACGCCTTATTATGAATTGATTTTCATGCTAGATGCAGGCGAAAAAAACACCCAACGTGCAAACTGGCGTGGGCCCGCACTGAGTTTAGCGGTAACGCAAGGGCAAATCGAGGCTTTTGTTGCATCCTTAAAAAAAGAAGTGAGTGACCATCTATGGTTCTCTCCTGTTCAATATAACCGCTCATAAAATAAGAAGGTAGCGCATTTTTTCAGGCTACCTTCTTGTTTTGGATTATTTAGCTCTGTGTTGATAAAAGCGCTTTTACGGTCAGTTATCGTCCACTTTCTCAAGTGCTGATATGTACCTATTGCGTTGTTGTTGCTGACGCTTCGCTTTCGCAACAGAAAACATCTGCTGACGCTTTGCTTTCGCACAGAAAATATTTGCTTTCGGTACATAAAATATGACTGTCCGTTAATGCGGCATAAATGATAGGCAATCCTAATAAATTGGGTTTCCTCCATTTCTTTGACTATTGTTTAACTAACTGGTTCATTTTTCTCAAATTTATACCACAGTTATTTGAATAACAATCCTTCTAATCGAAAAACTCCATATGTGTTTTGTCGTTTTTATAGTAAGCCAATCTATCTTGCAATGTACCTGTATGAAATTCAAATTTGTGCCCGTCTGGATCCGTAAAATAAATGGATTTTTTATCTTTTTCGTCTCTCGGACGACCTGACAAAATATGAACATTTAATTTCTTTAGCTTGTCATACATTTTATCAAAATCTTCCTCTTTCATTGAAAAAGCAATATGTGTATAGGATTGATGTATTTCATTACGGGGGATGTCTTTCTCTACATTTAGAGCAAACCACATCCCATTTACATCGAAATAAGCCGTATTCCTACCCTTTACTAATAATTTCGCATCGAATACATTTCTATAAAACGCAATAGAATTTTCTAAATCGGAAACTGAAAACAAAAAATGATTAAGCCCTGTTATCGACATTGTTACACCTCAATAAAGTTTTGTCTTTCCTACATTGTTAGTCACTTGCCTTTAATAATTGCTCCAGCTGTTCATCCCAAGCATTTGTGAATGTGTTGAATACACGTATATCAAATGTATTTTTGCTTGTATCATGCAACACATATTGGAAACATGGCACATCATGAATTTGCAATTCCTCTGCACTGTTGATTGAGCTGATAAATGTTGGTTCATCTGCCTCTTCATCGTTTTGTAATGCTGCGACGATTTGCTCATCTGTCCATGTAGCTGTTTCTTCATGCGGAAGCTCGTCGGGAAATTCATCAAATTCCCCTAGGTCTCCTTGCAAGAACGCACCATGCAACGGGCTATAAAATACCTCTTGCTCCATTTCCTCTAGCTGTTCTTCGAAAATGCCAGCCTCCAATTGTGCCTTGCCCTTTTCTGTGAGCTGAATCGTGTCTTCCACTATAACTAAACCTGTTTTCTGCATTTTTTGCAATAAGTCCTCGATAAAGAGTGTTTCTACCAACAGGACATCTGCGACCATTTCGACGTCTTGGAAACGCCCTGTTTGAAACGTCAGGAGCAGCATTTTCATTAAAATGTCCATCGGTGTGCGTCGAATTGGTGCATATTTGGCTAATATTGTATGCAGTGGGATTGAAAATTGCTTTGTTTCCGTAATTTCCACAGCGGCAGGACGTGGCAGTTGCCTTTGGATTTGGCGTTCTAATTGTTGTAATTCCATAAGTTCCTCCTATGCACGGTAGCCGTCCTGTGCCTTTACAACATCGAGCACATGCTGATACATTTGGCGCGTTTCCTGCTTCTTTGGACGTTTCGTAAACATTTCTGTACTACCGACCATAATTAATAATTCGCGTGCACGTGATAAAGCTACATTTAAGCGACGGTAATCTTGCGCAAAGCCAATGCTCCCCTGCCCATCATGATTCCGCACCATGCTTACGATAATCACATCCATCTCCATTCCTTGGAACTTATCGACAGAGCCTGTGCGAATATGCAAATGTGGGTATTGTTGTTCCACTAGATCGTTGATGCGCTTTACTTGTTCAGCATAGAAGCTAATAACACCTACAGATTTTTGGGCATCCTGCGGCAACAAGCCTTGCTCCTTCGCTTGCATCGTCGCCTCGTTCATCGTTGTCAGCAGTTCTTTTACTTTTTCTAGCTCTGCACGATTAAATAAGCTTGCTCCTTCCTTCATTCGCTCCTCGAAATAGCGTTTTTCATGAGGGATATCAAGCCATAGCAAGTGATTGTGGCGAGCAAATAAAGGCGTTTCAAGTAAATGATCTCGCGCTTTGTCTGAATCAGGCAAGCCACATTGCAATGCATCATGCTCATTTTGATAAAATGGCACAATCGTTTCCATAATATTTTCATGCATGCGGTATTGAATCGCCAGCATCGTCTTATTGGATTGTGGTAAGTTTTTATACAGACGCTCAAACAAGGATTCCTCTAACATCTTTTCAAGCTCGCGTTTTTCCTCAAATGTATCGCTATTTTTAATGACTTGCTCAAGCGTTTCTTCAAAGGTTTCGTCCCCAATAAGTGGCGGTAGCTGGTGATGATCGCCAACTAAAATGATTTTCTTCCCTTTTAACATCGGTAGCAACAGCTCTGGTGGTGTTGCTTTCGATACCTCATCAATAATGACCACATCAAAGGTTGGGTAGTTGTCCATAAACTCCTTGTTTGCCGATGCCACACAGGTTGTCCCAATAACGTTGGCATGCTTTACATAAAGCTTACGAATTTCCTCTAAGTCATGCTCACTGGCGCTCGCAAGCATCGTTTGCCATTCGCTTTGTAGCTTTTGAGTGATAGGCAATAACTCTAGCTTTTGAGTGATTTTTACGCTTTCGTCTTGAATGGCGGTCATGCGTTGTTCGACTGCGAATAAGGCTACCTCTGGGTTTTGCTTCGTTACTTGTTCTAATTCTTCCTGCTCTTTTTCTAATGCCAAGCCTGTGCTGTTAATTTCTTTCAGCTGCTCCTTCAATGATTGCAATAGCTCATTGCCATGTGTAAGCTGCTCATTTACTTGCTGAAGCTCAGCAGTTTTTGTTTCGTAAGTAGCTGTGAGCTGTGCATATTTTGTTTGTTGTTGCTCTAGTTGTTGTTGACTTTGCTCTAGTTCGTTCCGCTGTTGCTGTAGCTCTTCAACCGTTTGCGCTATTGCTGGTACGTTTTGCAATGGCTGTAGCTTTTGTTGGAGCTGCTGCTCTGTGCTACGCAATTGTTGCACTTGTGCTTCACTATGACCGAGCTGCTCTTTATATAAGTCCACAAGCTCCTCTTTTAGCTTCGTAAAAATGAGCATGACTTCACGCATTAAGTCTTGATATTTTACTTGTAGCTGTTCAATATATGCTTGACGCAGTAGTACGCCTTGAATTGAACGAGCACCGTTTTGCGCATTAATTTTTCGCTCTGCAAAGGCATGGCTCAGCTTTGTTAAAAATTCCTGCACCTCTGCAAGTGAATACGTATGATTCGGTGGTAGTGACGGTGCTGTCACGTGAATTTGCAGCGTTTTTTCACTATAAGCTCGTGCTTTTTCTAGCCGCTCACTTAAATCTTTAATCGGTTTATATGCCGCAATTTCAGGCTGTAATTTCGATAAAGAAGCAAGTAGACGGTCAATGACAAAGCTTCGACGTATTGCATGTGCCACAATGAAATCTTCCACATCCTGCACTTTTTTTAGCTCGGTAATTTGTGTCGTTAATCGCTCCATTGCATGGTCGTCTGGTGACATGCGCTGTAGCTGAGCGGTTACGTTAGCAAGCTGTTGTTCTAGTTGTTGCTTCATCGCGCTCATTTCAGCCGTTTGCAACGCTTCATTTAGCTGTGTGAGCTGTTCGCTGTTTTCTTGCTGTTTAGCTGTGAGTTCTTGCATTGATGGTAGCTCTGCAAGCTGTGTTTCAAGCGTTGTAATGGCTTCTGTAAGCTCAGCCTTTGTTGCTTCTAGCTGTTCAAGCTGCTCCTCCGTTTGCTCGCGTTGTTTTTTTAATGGCGCAAGCTGTTTTTTCAGCGCTGTTATTTTTTCTGTGAGTGCTTTTAGCTGTTCTTCCGCTTGCTTTTTTCGCTCGATATCTTGTAGGAGCTTGTTCTTTTCTTCTTCCAGTTGAATGAGCTGCTTTTCATAGGCGGTGATTTCCTGTTCTAATAGCTGTTGCTTCTCACTTTGCTGGGATACTTCATGCGTAATGGCTTCATAGGTTTGCTGCTGCCAATAGCTCGCAACATTTTCTTCAATAAATTTTTTGCCTTCCTCTTCAATGCTTTCTGTGCGACCGTAGCGCAAAATACGGATATCTTTATTGGAAAGTAGGCGACTGAGCGCATTATCAACTGCTAAATTCGATTGCGAGGCTACAAGTGTTTTCAAACCTGCTTTCGCATTTTGATAACAAATTTCTGAAATAACGGTCGTTTTCCCAGTCCCTGGCGGCCCTTGTATGACATATAAATCCTCCGCACTCATCGCACCGGTTACAGCTTGGCGTTGGAATTCGTTCAATTGATTATGGAAATCAAGTTCAACATCGACCTTGCGTGCCGCAATCACAGGCTTGTCTTCAAATAAAATATTTTCTAAATTGGCATTTGCCGCAAGTCCCTCTTTTAAGCGGTCAAAGCCTTTTAATAAACGATTGAGCTGTGATTTTGTCGAGGCATTGCTGAAATCGATAGCATTCATCTCGAAATGCAGTGCATTTTTTCTTGCAAGGCGCACCGCATCTGGTTTCAATGCAATTTCAATGCTACGTGCCCCTCGATTGACCTTCACAACCTCACCTAAATCGAGCTTTAAACCACGCACACGAGCGCTTAAGCCTTTTACTTGCTTCCATTCTTTATCTGTCATATCACTACAAGTAAACGTTATATGTGTAAAATCGCCATTCAATGTATGCGTCGTAAATTTTGCTTCAATATCCTCGATATCCGCATTTTGATTCAGCACCTTCAAATAGCCTTCCCATGAGGTAATGCGTTTGTTGACATAATCAAAGCGCTCCTGAGCAACAGGAAGCGCGGCAAGCGTTTCAATAAATTTATCTGGGTATGTATGCCCACTAATACGTGAAGGAACAAAATGAATCAAGAGCCTTTCGCGACGATTCGTTGCAACAGGCGTCCCCTTTCCTCTTGTACGGAAGCTTTTGGCGACAAGTCCATTTTTCAAATCGAAGACGCAATCCATAATGACCACACGCT
The DNA here is from genome assembly GCF_003049505.1 of Metasolibacillus meyeri. Taxonomy (GTDB): domain Bacteria; phylum Bacillota; class Bacilli; order Bacillales_A; family Planococcaceae; genus Metasolibacillus; species Metasolibacillus meyeri. Next base: position 62,930 of record NZ_PYWN01000006.1, on the reverse strand, counting down.
CTTGAAATTTGTCCTTTAAAGCGCGATTCTTTTCATTATCAAAATATAATGTGAGTGCGAGCTGCGTCTGTTCTATCGCTAATTTTTCAATATAAACAATAAAGTTTTTTTGCAAACGAAAAAAGGCCTGTTCATCTTGAACATGCTGCTGAATGGCTTCACGTGCCGTATTCGTTAATAATATATGACATCGAACCGTTTCAATGGCAACTTTCTGCACCATGAACAACCCTCCCTTGCAAATTTAACACAAAAACAATTATAGCAAGAAATACGATGCACTGATAGAAAAAGATGTGCTAGTTTTAGCACATCTCTCGCATATTTTTGATATACGCTGCATCCCATGCAGGATCGACCTTACTTAATGAAACAGGGCGGAAATTTTCCTTACGCACCAATGTATGTACAGTTGTCGCCGTTGCTGCCACAGTCCCATCCTCATGCAACACCTCATAGCCATATGTTGTACGCAGACGTGAATGTGCCTCAATCCATGTACGCACTGTCGCTACCTGCCCATAGCGAAGCGCTGCCTTATATTGAATCGACACATCAATCACAGGTGATAAATAACCATCCGCCTCTAGTTTTGCGTATTCAAAGCCTAAATCTTTGATTAATTGTGTGCGCCCAATCTCTAGCCAAATGAGGTAATTTGCATGGTACACCACGCCCATCTGATCCGTTTCCGCATAGCGGATTTCAATTTGTTTTTCTGATATATACATTTTCTTCACCTCGGGTACTATCATACCGCTTTGGGTGGGGGTTTGTCAGTTGGAAGGTGTTATGTTGGGATGATTATTTTCGGGGTGGTTTTGGTGGGTGGTGCGTGGGTATTGTTTGGGTGTTTTTTCCTTTCTATGTATAGAAGTGTCTAAGAATGTTTGGATTTAGGGTACAAATTTTAAATTGCGGCAGGCGTAGAGAGTGGATGTAAGTAGGCATTTCTTCTTGGATTGATAGCCTCTTTATTACCTGTAATTGAACCCGCCACCTAACACACATAATCGTGTTCAAATAATTGTACAGCTTCCATATCGTCCACAGCCCAATGTCATGAGGCTTGTTGATTGATTTCCACTAGCCGCGTGGTTATCTACTCGATTACCTTTACTTTTATTACCTGTTTCATGTATGTAGATTTTCTTTTTAGTATTGATTTTTCTCTATGTAATCTTAGCTGCAATTGTTGATGATACTATATGTTTTCTAATATTAAGCAATTTCTTTTCTCCTTTCTAAATAAAAAGGACACGCAAATGCGCATCCTTCAAAATCCTAAACGTTTGGGATTTTACTCTTCGATTGGTCTTTTAAATGTGTAAGTAACCTCCTGTATAGTGTTGTAACTACCAGTAAATTTTGAATTTATCACACTTACCAATTCCCAACCTTGCTGACCTAAATTACCAAGTTCTATCTCTAAAAAATTCGGCACTCTATTATTTGTATTACCTGCTTGTCTTTGCGTGTCCCATTTAAAGATTTTATACTCCCATTTCATCCTACTATCCCTCCAAATATATTATAAATATACCTACGAATGGAGAGCTTGATAGTTTCAAAAGCTTTTTTCGACAATAAAAATAACGCTAGTCATTTGACTGCATTTAGACCCCTCTTTTTTGTATTTTATTTTAAGGATAAATATTCAATAATTTCTCATACTATCCTTAATAACCGAGCAAGGATGTGATTGAATTGGTCAAAACAAAATTTGCAAATCTTGAACCTGATCAACTTAGTGAGATAAAAAATCTTGAAGAGAAATTAGATGTAACATTGATTGCTTATGATCTCTCTGAAACCGAAGGACAAACGAAGCAAGGATATAATTCTGATGTCATTAACCCGTTATCCCGTATTAACAGGCTGTAAGACCCCCGCATCAAAATAGTGAGTGGAAACGAAATCGTTAAGTGGGGGATCAACAGCCTGTAAAACCCGATTGGTGAAACTACCAATCGGTGGGGGATGAGGCCTCCCCTACCGATTGAAGGTTCACTTTATAAGATGCACCTTAAGTGTTTGAATTTTTAGATTCAAGCACTTTTTCTTTTTAGTGCAATTTTGACCATGTGCTTATCAACATCCAAATTTTTTCTATAAATAAAGTGATTATCTGTCAATTAATTCACCTGTGTGTTATGCCATGTTGACCTAAAGAGGTGATAAGAAGTATCATTAAGTGCGTATTTATCTAAAGGGGTGAGGATATGAAAATTTTAATTTTAGGAGCAACTGGTCGAGTGGGTAGTCATTTATTGAAATATATCCTTAATGACGGGCACCATGTGACAGCCCTTGTTCGGATGCCAGAAAAGATTCAAATGAACAATGAAAAGCTGACTATTATTCAAGGTGATGTTTTGGATAAGGATGCTATTGTTACTGCGCTACACGATATAGATGTAGTCATTAGCGCATTAAATACGGATGGAACTACTACTTTATCCAAAAGTATGCCACTCATTATTGAAGCCCTGCAAAACCGAAACATTCAACGTATTATCACTATAGGAACGGCAGGAATCTTGCAAAGTAGAAATACCTCTGGTTTACTGCGTTATCAGTCAAGTGAATCCAAACAAAAATCAGCACGTGCAGCAATAGAGCATCATAAAGTGTATGAATTGCTTAACCAATCAAATCTAGATTGGACAATTGTTTGCCCTACATACTTGCCAGATACAAAACGTTTAGGGACTTATCGTATAGAACGTAATTTTTTGCCAATAGATGGTAAGGAAATATCTGTTGCAGATACCGCAGAGTTTGCATTTAGCCTAATCCAAAGTAGAGACTTCTTAAAAACTCGTATTGGTATCGCCTACTAAATCATGTGGTTCTTATGCTTGGTTATGACAACAAGCTTTTATTCCAAAGTAAAATCATTGGTTTTAACTGAGCAAATACAAAAGCTATATCCATTAAAGTTTCATCGCGAGCTAAGCGTACCGCTGTGTGTAGCTTCATCAAAATCTTTTGTTTTTTCAATTACATAGTTAGGCTCTGAACACTCAAAATACTGGTTTCTAACAGCTCCCCTTTTCCTTATTAATACATCGTGCGCGACACTCAACATTACTCTCTTCAGCATGATTACATCGAAACTTTCTTTGCCCCTCGTTTAAGCTTTTTCTCTTCCTCGTATGGCACATCATACTCTCCTGATTCGTTGCCGCATAGCAGGTTTCAATTTGTTTATCTAATATATATATTTTCTTTACCTCAAGTTTTATCATATCGCTTGCGGCGTTATTCGTAACAAGGCAATTCAAAATAATGACTCCATATAGCAGTTGTTTTACGACAACGTTAGGTGATAAAATAAGATTATATATTTGGTGGGTAGCATAATAAAATCTATCTGAAATGACAGCGGCGTGTTCCAATTCGTTAATAAATAACTGTATGGTAAGCTACCTAAATAAAAAAGGAACGGTATGATTAAATTTGCAAAGGAAGGAGGAGATGACATGACAGATCGTGAATTGCTTGAGGTAATACTAAAAAGGGTGGAAGCAATTGATACGAAATTGATAACAACTGATGAAAGCATGGCTACAATGAACACACAATTGGTTACACTGGATGAAAATGTAGCTATGATGAACACGAAGATAGCTACACTTGACGCAAATATGGTTACTGTTAATACAAAATTAACTACACTTGACGAGAAAGTAACTACACTTGACAAGAAAGTAACTACGCTTGATGAGAAAGTAACATCGATGGATACAAAGTTAGATGCAGTAACACAGCAAGTTGTTAGAAATAGTGAAGATATTGCTACATTGCGTACAACGTTGGACACGGTTGCCGTACAGACAGCCCAAAATGCGGAGCTACAGCCTTCACTAGATAGCGCTGTTGCTAAAATTGCTGAGCTGGAAACGGATATGAAAATTGTTAAAAGACTTATCTCATCATAAATATTAGGAGATGTGCGTGACGGCATGTTTTCAGTTAGCTATATTTAAACCTTAAAAGGCGCGAGATTCCTTTCGGAATCTTCTGCGCCTTTAACATGATGGCTAACCAACCATCTCTCTTATTATTGCCAAAATGCATCAAGTTATTCAAAAACACATTAAAATATTTTTAACAAGTATTAAGAGCTCATCTGATTTTTTATTTCTCGTTATGTACATATTAAGTATTAGACAAAACGCTTTGTCATTCGCTCTTCTTTTAAGTTATTGATAGCCTCTTTTACTTTGGAAATGACTCTTTTATAGAGATCGGAAAAATACAAATTCCTTTCGAAATCTAGATACTTTCTGTTTTTCGCTGTTCTTTATCCATTCTTACCACGAATCGAACTCATATAAGAGTAAAATAAAAATTGTCCCAAAAAGCCATGCACAGGCATGTTTTTGAGACAATCCTTCCTAATTACTAGTCGCTTAAATCATCTGGGTAAACCGTTGTATTGAAAATTTCACCGTTTGCTTCGTCTTTGTAATGGATTGTGACTTTGTATGTGTCTGCATCTACGCCGTTAAAAACTTGGTAGTACATGCCAGCGATAGCTAGTCCAAATGAAGCAAGTGCATCAAAGCTTCCTTCAAAGCTTTCCTTTTCCACTGTTAATGTAAATTCAGTATATTTTTTGTTGTAAGCAACATCTTTAATTGATGGGAAACTATCTGTGCTTTTAATTTCATCAACTGTTTCAAGAATGCCGTCTTCTAATTCCTTCATCATTTCTTTATGCTTTTCCTTCGATACGGTGTACGTCAAAGAACCATCATCGTTTTGCTTGATTTCGCTAGTGCCCTCTTCTTTCAAATTTGCGATTACATCGTCTATATTTTGCCCTTCTAGAAAAGACGCAGGTAGTTGGATTTCAACATTTTGATTATTACAAGCTGCTAAAATAAAAGATATGACGAATAAAAATGGTAATAATTTTTTCATAAATTCTCCTCCTCTTCTACTACTATACATAATTTGGAGGTGCGTTACTATAAAATATGTAGAAAAATAGCAATATTTGTTTGGAAGAGTGTGTTCAAAAAGTCGAAATCATTTTCAAATTATTTAGTTCAAAGGTAACAATTCGCACGCAGGATGCCCATTTTCGCACGTTAAACATTGAAATTCGCACGCAAGACAAGCAAATTCGCTCAACCAAACTTAAAAGAGGGGCCTATCTGAAACAGACACCCTCTTCTATTTATTTCGTCGCATTTCGTCGCTGATCAATTGTAATATATAGACCTAGTAAGCGATCCGTTGTTATTTGCTTGTTTTGTAAATCCTGTAAATGCACTGCTTGAATGATGCCATCTTTTATCGCTTGTTCAATAAAGGCTTCAGCAGCAGTTTGCATCGCGGGACTGCCTGGGTTCCATAGCTGAGACATGGGGATTTCCTCCTTCTTATCAAATTGAATTTGTGATGTGCTGCTTGTCGGAATCGTGACTGTCCCTTCTAACTTGTAGCCAGAAGGTATTTTCCATGTAGATTCGATTTGGAAATGGACGCGGTCTACACTTCCTACCCAATCGCCACCCCATGTAATATTTAGCTTACGCGCAATAACACCAACTTTATTTAATATGGATGCATCATACAAAACATTCGGCGGACCAACAGCAATATCCCATGCTAAGCGCGATTGATGATGGCTACTCAATGTCCAGGTCACAATCGGGCCAGGTCTTGTACGCCCTTGCGCATAAAGATAATTTTGTCGTGCCTGTGAGCGATATGTTTCGGTTACAAAAATATTGCGTATTCCAGATTTATAGCATTCCTGAAATAATAATCGACAAGCAGTTTGTCCGATAGGCAATAGCTCCGTAATATTTCTATTTGCCGTTTCCACACTCATCTGTATCACCTTCTTTCATTCTATTTTTATGCACTTTGGCATGCTGTTTCTGTGTGCAAAATAAAAAAGATTCACATCAAATGGTCGACGTAAATCTTTTCAGCAACAAAGAAAGGAGCTAGCTTAAGCCAGCCCCTTCTTCGTAAAATTTTGCGCGTTCCTCTACAGAATACAAAACAAACCTATACCAAAACTAAACAATAGCTATTTTAGCAAAATTGGCAATAGCTGCTTCCATACTTTTTTTGCCTCTGGAATCGGGAAAACTGGAAAGACATGATTCATTTTTGGATATTCAAAGTAAATCAGATCCACGCCTTCCTTTTTTGCTTTTTCGAGCAATAGATGTGCATCTACGAGCAACATCTCACCTGTTCCAACAAACAATGTAATACGTCCGATATTTTGCAATGGACCATGCAGTGGGCTGACTAAATGATGCGAAATGTCGCGCGTATTTGCCCATAGTTTACCAAGCATTTGCGCACCAGCTAGACCAAGCATCGGATCGATTTTTTCAATTTCTGTGTAGCGCGGATCTTCACCAGAAACGTCGAGCCACGGGGAAAACAGCATGACTTGTTCGGCACAGCGCTTTTGTTGGAGCATCACGTCCTGTGCGAAAGCAAGTGCAATGCTCCCACCTGCTGAGTCACCCATAAAAATAAAAGGCTGCTCATACTTTTCACATAGCATGTCGTAGAAAGTATGTAATTGCTCATACAATGTTTCATGCGTAAAATGTGGTAGCTTTGGATAAATCGGTACAATAATGCGAAACTGCGTGCGCTCTGCTAATTTGACTAAATAACGCCAATGAAAAATAAGTGGATCATTAATATAGGCACCGCCATGAAAATAGACAATCGTCTTGCGAGCATCTATGTTTTCATTTAATACATAATACAACATGCCGTCCCATTCATTTTTAGTGATTTGATGCTTGACACGAAATTTTTCATCAAGCTCATACGTGGGCTCATTTCGTCGCTCCTCAATAAAAAGCGCCATCTCTTGCACATCTATAAATTTCTGCTTCGTCTTACGCCAAATCAAATATCGCTCAAACAAAATACTTTGCCAACTTCTCATACGCTTCCCTCCTTACAATCTATATTCGTGAAGGAGAAAAGCAAATCCTGTTTTTTAATGAATATAAGGGATTAATTGATTTTCAACGACTTCTTGCCCTACTGTACGCCATTTGCTTTTTTGACATATTTCTGCATCCTTTTCAATTGGTGACTGGAATTGGCTTGCCCCTGTGGCATCTAGCCAAGAGCTTTCGTCATAGTCCAATCCTATATTGACGATATGCTTAATAATAAAGGGCTTTTGAAAGCGAATAATGCAGTCATAGCAATCCATTTCCCCCTCCACTACAACGAAAGGGGCTCGCAAATAAATGGTTGTTCCCCCTTCACGCCATAGCGCGATATCAAAGCTGCCATGATCATAATCCCAATTGCCACCAATTGAAAAGCCATATTTGCAAATTTGGCTGCGCAATAAACCGTACTTTGCCTCACGCCCTACAAGCGCTGTTTCTAATAATAACAAAACATCTACCTCCTTATCGTGGAGTGTAGCCGAAAACATCCTCCTTTAAACGACTGCTTAAGGAGGATTATATATTAACCTCTTTCAACATAATAAAATGAACCTTCAATCAGCGGAAGTTTTCTGACGCTCCGCTTTCGGTACAAAAAAGATTTGCTAATGTCGATATTGTCACATGGATGTGACGCTTTTAACCAACCTCATCCTCCACTTAATTATTTCGTTTTCACTAGCTATTTTAAAGTGAGGCCTTACAGCAAAAATGAGAAATATATGACATTTTACGTTTTATATAATCAATAGCTAGGTCATATTGGTTATATAAAAATATCGGAAAAGGAATTGCTAATACAGCATTAAAGTTATTATTAGAGAGGGCAATCAAACAAATTACAGTAAAAACAACAACCAATAAATTAGCTTAATCTTCAACAGAAACGCTCTTCAATAGTCTTTTTAACTTATTTTCGGTATCTGTTTCCTCTATTGGTGTATAGACACTACATCTTAAATCCATATCTCCTTGAACTTGGAAAGACGTTAAATTAAATAACATCTTTCCTACTTTAGCATGTCTGAATTCGATGACCATTTCTGGTGCCTTACTTACTTGACTTGCTTGCCATAAATCTTGAAATTCCGAATGGGATTGGCTCATTTCTTCTATAAATTGACTATACCATTTATCACCTAAATAATAACCATAATAGGTACGAAAAATAGCAAGAAAGCCCTTTGCAAAATGTTCCCAATTAACAGCTAATGCTTTAAATTCTTTTCTAGTAAAAACTAAACGGATTAGGTTTCTTTGTTCATTTGGTATTTTTTCGAAATCCAAAAAAACATGAGCAGCTGCAGCATTCCAGCCTACAATATGGCAATATCGGTCTGTAATGATTGTCGGGCAGTACTTTAATTCAGTTAGTATTTTTTTTAAAGAATGGCTAATTTCAGATTGCCCTTCTTTTGGTGAGGTAATTTCTGATTTTGCCTCTAAGGCTAAGTTATAAAAATAGTCCCTTTCATCCTTATTTAAGTTTAGCGCTGTAGAAATACAATAGAGAACGTCTGAAGAAACCTTTATATCTCTTCCTTGCTCAAGCCATGTATACCAAGTTGTACTTACCCCTGCTAATTGCGCTACTTCTTCCCGGCGTAAACCTGGTGTTCTTCTTCTCGTACCTACAGGTAAACCAACAAACTCTGGATTAATTTGAGCGCGTTTATTTTTCAAAAATGTAGACAAAGCTTCTAGCCTAGTTTTATCATCCAATTTTAAAAGCTCCCTTCTTCGTTGTTATCATATTAGTAATTATACTATGATAAATGGTCACTTGTAATAGGATAAATAGAGGGTAAGATATAAGTATAATATTAATCTGGAGGGATGGAAAATGGAAAGAGTTGTGATTACGGGGGTAGGAGTAGTTTCTCCTATTGGAAATAACATTCAAACATTTTGGCACAATCTAATTAACGGAAAATCTGGCATATCTACTATTAATACATTTGATGTTACTCACTTTAAAACAAAAATTGCAGGTGTTGTCCATGATTTTAATGCTGATGAAGTACTAGGGAGAAAGGAAGCAAGACGGTTAGATCGTTTTTCTCAATTTGCTTTAGCGGCTGCTGAACAAGCCTGGATAGATTCCGATTTAGATGCTAATGGTGTAAATGCAGAAAGGTTGGGTGTTTATGTAGGTTCAGGTATAGGTGGAATTGAAACCTTAATAGCGAATATTGATATGCTTAGGCAACAGGGACCAAGAAGAGTTAGTCCAACTTTAGTTCCTGCTATGATGTCTAATGCTGCTGCTGCACATATTAGCATCAAATGGAATGCAATGGGTCCCTCATTGTCACCTGTTTCTGCTTGTGCAATTGGAAATACAGCGATTGGTGAAGCATTTAGACTGATTCGTTCTGGAGATGTCGATGTAATGTTTGCTGGTGGCACAGAGGCAGCAATAACTGATTTATCATTAGCAAGTTTTAGTAATGCCACAGCACTATCCACAAGAAACGAGGAACCTACTAAAGCTAGTCGCCCATTTGATGAAAGTCGAGATGGATTTGTTATGTCAGAAGGCGCCGGTATTCTAATCCTAGAATCTTTATCTCACGCCTTACACAGAAACGCAAAAATTTATGCAGAAGTCATTGGATATGGTACAAGTTCAGACGCACATCATATCGTAGCTACACATCCTGAAGGCAAGGGCGCTTATCTTGCGATGAAATCAGCTCTAAAAAATGCCAATATATCACCTGAAGAAATTGATGTTATTAGTGCACATGCAACTAGTACAAAAGTCGGGGATATTTCTGAAACGCTAGCTATTAAACAGTTGTTCGGTGAACAGGTTTATCAGATTCCTGTAACAGCCAATAAATCTATGCTTGGTCATATGTTAGGCGCATCTGGTGGCGTGGAAGCCATTGCTTTAGCTATCAGTTTAAAGGAAGGCATAATCCCTCCAACAATTAATTTGGAAAATCCTGATTCATTATGTGATTTGGATTATGTAGCATCAGTTGCACGTCAAGCTAACATAAACATAGGACTAACTAACTCATTTGGCTTCGGAGGCCATAATGCAGCACTTGTTTTAAAAAAATTTAAATGAGTTAATTTCATCATTTTCATCCCTTAAGTATCAAGGGTTTCAAACAAATAAAAATGAGGCACCTCCCCAAATTTGGCATAATGGTAGCGACTAAACAACCTAACCTGATTGGAGTGAATGCCTCATGACTATTATAAAACAAATGAGCCTTTCAACATCCAATATATTGCAATTTAGGAAACGAAGGGTTGCACTTAAATTAACAGAGTAGTATAGTTGAGTAGCGTTTTAAAAAAGATAGGGAGGGCTTGGATATGGAGGAGTACTATTGGGATACCCAACTTGAATACCTGAAAAGAACGAGAGATTTATATTATAACGATGACTATTTAGATTTTTTAGTAAAGTCTGTTTGGAAAATTTCTAAACCTGTACATATGATTGATTTTGGTTGCGGATTTGGGTATTTAGGGCTTAAATTATTACCTCTTTTACCGAAAGGCTCTAAATATACTGGGATAGATAAAGGACAACAACTTATTCATAAGGCAAAAGAGTATTTCTCTAAGCTTCCATATGAAACGGAGTTCTTTGTCGAAGATACTCATGAGATTGAATTAAAGAGTAAGTATGACATTGCTGTTTGTCATGCATTTTTATTACATATTTCTGAACCTAAAAAAATGCTTCAACGAATGGTAAATGCGATTGCTAACGCTGGAAAAATAATTTGTTTTGAGCCGCACTGGATTTCAGGTATGTCGTCCTACGAACTCGAAGGGTATAAACAATCACAAATTGTTCCACTTGGTATTCTTCAGAAGTTATTCGAAGAGAGTACAGGAATTGATGGCAATGTTGGAGCCAAAATACCAAACTATCTAGCTGAATTGGGTGTGAAGAACATTGAGTGCAGAGTCAGTGATAAAGTGAATTTCCTCCATCCAGATCAGCAAAAGCAAGAGAAGCAAAAATTGTTTGATTCGCTTAAAGCAGAAGGCATAGGTGGAGAACCTGTAAAAAAAGATCAGTTTATCGAAAAATTGCTAAAACGTGGGGTTACATTGAAGGAAGCACAGGAACAATTTGAGGCTGAACTTCTGTTTTCACAAGTATTTAACCTGGATTCCTCTTTAATATACGCCCCTAACATGAAAATCACTTTTGGAGAGATTAATAATTAATATTTGAATTAATAGAGGGCTGCCCATTTTTGGACAGCCCTCTTGTCAATTATTCTACGATTTCTTCAATCGGTTGCACATTTTCTATTTTCTTCACTTCAATATAGCGCAAATAAATATCTTCTTTTTCATAAATCGAAAAGGAATAATTTTCATATTCAATGACAACATCATCCAGTAAATCTGTATTTTGCGAGAAGTACCAGCCGCCAATTGTATCGATATCGGGATTTTCTAGCTCAATATGTAGTAGCTTTGACACATCATCTAGTAGCATTTTTGCATATAAAATATAATGTCCCTCGCCTACTTTGCGGATATCTGGAACTTCATCTTCATCAAATTCATCGCGAATTTCACCGACAAGCTCCTCTAAAATATCTTCAACTGTCACTAAGCCCGATGTTCCACCATATTCATCTAATAAAACGGCCATATGCACACGTTCTTTTTGCATTTTCGTCAGTAAATCGTGAATTGGAATTGTTTCAATTGTTTTTAAAATAGGATTAATAAAATCTTCAAATTTAAATGTTTCCTCTGTAATTCGATTATTAATACCTAATGTTAAAATTTCCTTAATATTCAAGAAACCGATGATGTTATCGCGGTCTCCATCATAAACTGGGTAGCGTGTATAGCGCTCCTCTGAAATACGTGTAATGATTTCACGGAAATTAGCACTGATATCAAAGCCCACAATTTCTGTACGTGGCACCATAATTTCACGTGCAATTTTATCATCAAATTCAAAAACATTATTTACGTATTTCAATTCATTTTTATTAATCTCACCGCTTTTAAAGCTTTCTGCAAGCAGTAAGCGTAGCTCTTCCTCCGTATGTGATAACTCATGCTCGCTCGCAGGCTTCATACCAAATAAGCCAACTAAAATACGTGCAGAGCCATTCAAGAACCAAATGAAAGGATATAAAATTTTATAGAACAGCATAATTGGCTTTGCAAACAGCAATGTTACTTTTTCTGCTTTTTGAATCGCCACTGTTTTTGGTGCTAGTTCCCCAACAACAACATGTAAAAATGTTGCAATAACGAAAGCCCCACCAATAGTGAAAATTTTAATATAATCTGTTCCAATACCGAGCATTTCAAAAAATGGATGCAGAATAAACTCAAATGTTTTCTCCCCTACCATCCCGATACCAAGTGCAGTTACGGTAATACCTAATTGGCAGGCAGATAAATATTCATCCAAATGTGTCGTTACTTGCTTTGCTGATTGCGCACTTTTCACACCTTCTGCTAAGAGCTGGTCAATACGTGACTGGCGCACCTTTACGATAGCAAACTCTGTTGCAACGAAAAATGCAGTTAGAGCTAATAAAATAATAAAAATGGTTAAGTTGATACTGGTCGTCAATCAGTTGTCTTACGTTTGAAACGTAAGACTTCACCTCCTATGTGATTAATAGTAATAATGATTGTATTAATGTTTTACTGTCTTGCTTCATTTTTGTTACAATACTTTGTTGAGCAAGCTGGTCTTCTTTTGATAACTTTGTCACGAGCAATGCCACCTCTTTTTCTAGCTGTTGCATTTGCACACGTATATCTTGAATATCGATTTCTTCCATTTTCGGTTCAATCAAATCTTTAATTTGCTCTAATGAAAGCCCTTCTTTTTTCTTTTTTTCAATAAAGTCCAGTTTTTCTATTGCCTCTTGGTTGTAATAGCGGTAGTTGGAACTAGAACGTTGAGCTTTCAGCAAACCTAGATTCGTATAATAATCGATTGTGCGCTTCGTAATTCCTGTCATTTCAGCTAGTTCCCCAATTTTCAGCATCTCGATCCCAAATGAATCCCTCCAAACTATCACGTGATAGTTTTAGTATACTGGAGAGTACATACAATTTGCAATTATATGCACTTGCGTTTATTGTTATAAATTGTGCGAGAATTAAATATTGTTTTATAATATTTAGGGACGTGAATGAGAAATAAATCTATAAAACTTAGTGTCGTATAATATGAATTTATTTTTTCTAAATTTATCTTACTACATGTTGGCATTATCCTTAAATTGGATAACTATGCTATTAGGTTGGATAGATGCAGGCTGGTCGTGATGCTCCATTATTTGTAGCTCTTTTTTATAGCAATCAAAAATCATCATGTTATGCTGTGCTATATTTCTTTGTTTGGTTGAAAAAATCATACGCTCAGATGTTATTTTCATCATATCTGACGTCATTTTAGCCAAGCGGATGGATGGATATTCCCCTTTTGGTAAGTATGCTGGATCATATATACTTTCATTATGCTCTGGTGTAGCAAATATAAGAATATGTAGGGCTGTTAGACTGCTATTATGGTAGCCATGGACATAATTAGTCCACCCAAAAACAATATCATTTTCCACTGCTTTTAATTGTTGTTCAAAGCTAACATCGTATGTGAGCTCTCCTTGCAAAACAATAGCACTATCTTCGCCGGATGGATGAAAATGCGCTGGAATCCCTTCATCGTTTTTATTTAACTGACAATACAAAATACGATGGTTTCGACAATCGCTTTCCCAAATTTTCTTAAACTTTATATCTGAATCAATTAATTTTTGTATGTTAACTTCTGATAGAAAAGATTTAAAGGCATGGGTGCAAGCTGAAAAAGGGCTTTATTCCAATGATGCAGCGGAAGATGATTGATAATAGCCAAGCTCGGTAATTCATGGTAGAATAAAGCTTCAATACAATAAGGGACGTGAATTTTTTGATTAAAATTGAATTACCAAAACCAGATCTTGTCATTCGTCAACGTGAACAAGTAGTAAAACCAGGGGATGTAGAAATTACGCCATTCCACGGCTTTATTGATTTCCATAAAATCACACGTGAAAAAGGCGGCATTTTCTTCTTCTACAATGAAAAAAATGAACTTTTATTTGTTGGGAAAGCGCGTAAAATTCGTCAACGTATTAAAAAGCATTTCGAGGACAATGTGTCACCGATGAAAAAATATCGCGATGAAATTTTTAAAATCGAAGTGTACGAAATCGAAGACGCAATGGAACGTGAAATTTATGAAACGTATGCAATCAATACATTGCGTGCGAAGTATAACCTCGATAAAGTTTTCTTTGAATAAACGACAGCCTACACTGCGATAAAGTGTAGGCTTTTTTACAAATTATATTAATCAAAAAAACTCATGTTTAAGTATACTCATTCGTAAACGATCAACAAACTCACCATTTCTTAAGCGGTCTTGTCGTAATATACCTTCTTCAACATAGCCAATCCGCTTATAGGACTTGATTGCCTTGTCATTATCAACTTCTACTCTAAGCCAAATTTTATTAAGATTTAGCTCGTTAAAGCCCCACAAGAGCATCTCTTTCATTGCTGAAAGCCCATAACCTTTTCCCCAATAAGCTTTATCGCCTATTGCTAGCCCTAATTCGGCGTGTCTGTTAAGTTTATCGATGTTTTTTAAATCGATCCAACCAATATGCTTTCCCTTTTCTGTAACAATGGCTTTTTGTTCATAGCCATTTGTTTTGGCAATACACATTTTAATCCAATGTTCCGTTTCTTCTCGGCTAAAAGGTGGATACTGCTCAGGCATATTTAAATGCTTGATTACCTCTTTATCAAGACACCATTGATAACGGTCTTCTACATCATGAAGCGTTAATTCTCTCAAATAAATTTTAGGTAGTTTAGTCATTTGCATCCTTTCCTTCTAAATTTTTTATTACATCCATCTATACGTTTTTTAATAGATAGTCAATCACTTTTAATATTTCCCTCCCCCACCTCATATAGTAGCAAGGAAAGGTGGGACATGATTGGAACTAGCACTTCTCTATATGATTTGGCTACGGATTTTATCAGGCAGCATCGATATTGCAGCCGCGCTTTTGATGTACAAGCTCGGCAATTTAGAAAAGGCTTTTGTTGTTAATACTTCCCTTGCGCTTGTCGGTCCCATTATTTTTATTATCACAACAGGTATCGGTTTAGCTGGCATGCAAGATAAAATATCGCTATCGAAAATGCTGTGCCTATTTAGTGGGATTTTGCTTATTTTTATTAGCTTGCGGATGAAATAATGGATTATTGCTCATAAAAGGCTTTTAAAATAAACTCTTTGTCAGGAATATTCATTCGCTTAAAATCTGCGAGGAATGGAGCAGCATCGTATTCCACTTCGATAAAATTCCAATGAATTCCTGTATCAACTGTACAAATGGCATATTTCGCTTTATTTTTGCTGTTACAGCCAAGCGCTCCAGGGTTTATATATAGCGTTTCATTGCTTTGAAAGAAGTGCTTTGGATGATGATGTCCAAAGCAAATGCAATCATAAGCAGGATAATCCTGAAATATTTTTTCCATATTTTCGAGTGACGGCTCATGAATTGATGCGAACGGGTCTTCATGAAAAGGGATGCCCTTGCCTCTCAATGCATAATGCGTGAATAAAAAGCGCTGCGTATTTATTGTTTTTTCTATTTCACGGGGTAGCTGCTGTAAGAAAGGAATATATGCCTCGTCAAGCCGCTCCGCAATCCATTCATGATGTGCACGAATCGCTGCATGACTTTTCGGATACGGCTGTTCTCCGATAATCGCTAGCACTGCCTCATCATGATTGCCACTCACTACCTCACAATGTGGCAAAGTCGTTAATAGCTGCAATACTTCATTCGATTGATGACCAATACCAATTAGATCACCTGTACAATAAATTTGCTCTACACCGCGCACCGCTATATCCTGTAACACTGCCTGTAAAGCGACCGCATTGCCATGTATATCTGTTAAAAGGGCAAATTGCATACTGCTACATCTCCTTTGGGCTTGCAATGCCTAATAAACGCAAGCTTTCGCTTAACACCAGCGCCACGCAATGTGCGACAGCTAAACGTGCTTGCTGGTATTCGTCAGCGCTTAGCAACTTCGTTTGTGCATAATATTTATTAAAGCTACGTGCTAGCTGCAAGCTATATTTAGCAATTTGTGATGGATCTGCATCGTTAAATGCTTTTGCTACGCTGTCTGGAAAGTCCTGCAATTGTTTAATTAATGGCCATGCCGTTTCGTCTAGATGAGTGATTGCTTCCTGATTCGCTACATAAGCACCTTTCTTTAATAGCGTTTGAATGCGCGCATAAGCATATTGCACATAAGGGCCTGTTTCTCCTTCAAATGTCACCATTTGCTCAATATCAAAATCGATATCGTGCATGCGGTCGTTTTTCAAATCATTAAAAATAACCGCGCCAATGCCAACCTCTTGCGCCACTTCTTCCTTATGTACAAGCGTCGGGTTTTTCTCTTCGATATTATGGAAAGCCGTAGCGATTGCCTCTTTTAAGACATCTGCTAGCAGCACAATTTTTCCTTTTCTTGTCGACATCTTTTTGCCACCAATCAACATCATACCAAATGGAATATGTGCATAATTCTTTGCCCATTCGTAGCCCATTTGCTGCAATACCGCAAATAATTGCTTGAAATGTAGCGACTGCTCATTTCCCACGACATAAAAGACTTTTACTGGTGCATAAGTTTCCTGACGATAGACTGCCGCTGCTAAATCACGCGTTGCATACAATGTGGCACCATCGTTTTTCTTAATTAAACATGGTGGCATATCCGCTAACGGAACAACCATTGCACCGTCCGATTCTACCAATAGCTGCTTTGCTTCTAGCTCTGCGACAATGCGCGCCATTTTATCGTTATAAAAGGCCTCGCCATTATAGTGATCAAAGGCAACCCCAAGCAATTGGTAAATCGATTGGAATTCCTGCAAAGAGGCATCTCTAAACCATTGCCATAATGCATGTGCCTCCTCATCGCCATCTTCAAGTGCCTTAAATGCTTGGCGCGCCTGCTCGTTCAAGTCTTCATTGTGCTCTGCCTCCTCGTGGAAACGCACATAAATGTTTAAGAGCTCAGCAATCGGAGCTGCCTCAATCGCTTCCTGATTGCCCCATAATTTGTAGGCAACAATCAGCTTGCCAAACTGTGTACCCCAATCCCCTAAATGATTGATACGCTCTGTACGATAACCCATTTTTTCAGCGATATTTGCAAGTGCATTGCCGATAACAGTCGAGCGTAAATGCCCCATGGAGAACGGCTTTGCAATATTGGGTGCTGAAAAATCAAGCGCAATTGTCTCCTTTGTAGCAGGGCGTGTACCGTAGTGCTCGCGCTCAGTGAGAATTTGTGTGACCACTTGCTGTGCAATCGGTAACTGCTGTAAATAAAAATTAATATAAGCTCCCTCTACCTTCACCTCTTTAATAAAATCTGCTTGTATATGTTGTGCTACTTCGCTCGCAATCATTGCTGGTGACTTTTTATATTTTTTCGCTAATGTAAAGCAAGGAAAGGCGAGATCACCTAAATGCTCATATTTTGGCTTTTCAAGTAATGCTGTGACCTCTGTTAATGATAAATCATGTTGCAATGCTGCACTAATTAAAGCGGCTAATTGTTGTTTCATGTTTTTCTCTCCTTTTGATATCCATTTAATACAAAAAGCCCTCGCCTCTAAAAATAGAGACGAGAGCTGTGCGTTCCCGTGGTACCACTCTAGTTGTCACATCACGTGACCACTTACATCTTGTTAACGAGGTAGCTTCCCCGATTGACCCTACTTCATTATTCAGGCAACTTCTCCAAAGTGCGCTTCACTATTTTGATCGTATTAGGCTCACACCGTCCCTAACTCGCTTGCACTCACTCAAATAGCTACTGTCTTTTTCATCGAATTTACATTATTCTAACAATGAACGTTACATGCGTCAAGCGAAAAATTGGTCAATTTTATCCATATCCTGCAATACATATGAACGATTGGCCATGATGCCTTCAAACCAATTCGCCAGTATTTGCTGCAAGTTTTCCTCTACTTCTTCCTTGTTATGAAGCGTATGGACGACCGCATCAATAAATTGGGTGCGTTCCTCATAAAATTTTACACGCATCGTAAAGTCTTTGCCAACCTCTTGTTGAAATAGCTGCCCTAAACGCAAAACACCTGCATTCATTGCTTGCTCACCGTATAAGGAAGAGCCCACAATTACAAGCTTCTGTTCGAATGTTGCGGGTAGTTGTGGAAAATAGCCTTCCATTAAATGCTTCGTGCTCGCTGTTATTTCTTTTACGCGATTTAATTGTGTATTTGTTAATTCCAATGTTTGCTCAAATAAAGGCATCATCATATTGAGTTCGTCTAAATATTTTTTTGCTGTTGATAAACGAGCTGTGCCTGTTTGCTGCCCTGTGCGTTCATTAATTTTTTCCGCTATGTAAATGCGCTGTATGTATGATGCTAATAAAATAAGACCGTTATAATGCTTTTGTGCTGACATATTGCCTCCCCCTTCATCTTGTACAACGATACCATATTTTTTCACATCAGCATAGCGTTGTAGCCATTACGCTCCAGTTATTTTTCATAAAATTTTAGCGTATTTATTTTTCTTCGATTCGCTATTTTGCTATACTATTAAAGGAGTTTTTCGAACAAGTTCGAAAAAAACCTGACACACAATTGATTATAAGAATAACGGAGGAAAGAAATGAAGAAATTAGCAGCAGTATTTTTAGCATTTACACTTGTCTTTTCAAGTGTAGGAACAACAATCTTTTTCGGTGGTGACCACCAAGTAGAAGCAAAGTCTTATAAATCAGGGAAAAAGGGCTTTAATTCACAAGATAGCAATAAGTCTAATATTCAAAAAGATAACAAAGACAATAACAATGCAACAACAAACCAAAACAATACAAATAAATCAAACAATGATACAGCACAAACGAAAAAAGGCGGCTTCACATCTGGTGGCTTAATGAAGGGCTTATTTATCGGTGGTTTAGCTGGTTTATTATTCGGTAGCCTATTTGGCGATTTAGGTATTTTAGGTTCCATTTTAGGCTTTATGGTCAATGCCGCAGCTATTATGGTCATCGTATTCCTATGTGTTAAAATTTATCAAGTGATGACACGTAAAAAGAAAGCTGAGACAACTAAAACATGGAACAACTAAAATTAATGGAGCAAGATTTAATTAATGCGATTTGCATTTTCCATGCACGCTTTAAGCATGTCCAGCCTAGCGATGTAGAAGTCGAGCTTATGTACGATGATTTAGCAGGCTATACGGCTGAAGCCTATGTCAATGGACAAGTTGAGCTGTACAATACAGTTAATTTTATTACCGCTTTACGCCTTTATATCGATGAAGAGCTACAACGCGATTCAATTAGCGCAAGAATCTCGCTTGATATCGATGATGAAGAGGGCATGGTTGCCAATGTTTCTTGGTAACGCTTAAGAGACTGTCTGAAAAGGGATTATCTTTTCAGACAGTTTCTATTTTTTTGCTTTACACTTCTACGAGCTATATAAAACTCGAATTCCCTCTACTTCGCAGCGTAACGCATGAAACTTTTCAACGAGCAGGTGCTGTGGCTTCAATATTGTGAGTTTGCGCTTGCCGAGCCTGCGATCAAGCATTGCCAAAGCTTGTATGATAGGGTGTTCATGACATAAAGCATCCTCGATTGACAGCGTATAAAAAATAGCCAATGCTTGGTAGAACCACCATGCTGGATAAAGCCCTTGCGCCACCGCCTCCTGCTCAATTTGATCACTGATATTCACAAGCGCTTGCCGTTCCTCTGATTGCATCATGATTGCCCAGTTTTCGTTATATGGGATTCTCGCTAAATTTACTGTTTTCTCTTCATATTGTCGGTTCACATACACTTGAAAGGCTAAATCATCCGCGCGTAATATTTCTTGTTGATGATACGTAATCCATAGCTTACTAGGCTGATCATGCGCCTTGCGATGCACCGTTGCATATAACTTTACTTTCCCTTTTAATTTATCAGTTAAAAAGCTTTCAAATTGCTGCTGTTGCTTACTGAATCTCATTTTTTCCTCCTATTGAAAAAATTTCAGCTTACTTATTCTTTTGCCTTGATTCTACTGAGACAAAGTGAACCTTCCATCAGTAAGAACTTTTATAAACCCTACCGATATTCTACATTATATTTGAATAACAACCAAAAAGCAGTACAAACCTTGGTATTGGTTTGTACTGCTTAGGCTTGCCCACTTTATCAATCTGGCTAAATTTTGAATTTTGCAATCGCTTTCGCAAGCTCTTCTGCTTTAATTTCAAGCTCAGCCGATACAGCGTTAATCTCTTGGATTGAGGCTACTTGATCGCCGATTTGTAACGCGATTTGCTCCGTATTCCCCGCAACACCGTTAACATTCGATGCAAGCTCTGATACAGATGCAGAAACTTCCTCTGTCGCAGCAGAAATTTGCTCCGTCACAGCAGACGCATCCGCAATAAGCATTGTCATATTTTCGACAGCGCCTGTAATTTGATTGAATGAATCACCAGCCACTTCAATGACTTTCACACCTGTTTCAACACGTTGCAAGCTTTCGGCAACAGCACCTTCTACATTTCTCGTTTCATGTAAAATTTCAGCTGTTAAATTGACGATTAAATTGGCTGATGACTTTGACTGCTCAGCTAACTTTCTCACTTCGTCCGCTACAACAGCAAAGCCTTTACCATGTTCACCAGCTCTTGCCGCTTCAATAGCCGCATTCAAAGCTAATAAGTTGGTTTGGTCTGTAATATCTGTAATAACATTGGAAATGCTCTGAATTTGCTCTGAATGTGTAATGAGCTTTGAAATAAGCTCTGTCGTTAACTTTGTCGAGCTATAAATATCTTGCATTTGTTCTTTCGCATCTGCAATTGTCACAAGCCCCTTACTCGCAACTACTTGCGTATTTTGCGCTTCATTGTGTACAGTTTGAGTAGATTCGGCAATATTTTGAATACCGAATGCTGTTTCATCCATCGCTACAGATGTGTCTGTTGCAATTTGCGATGATCCATGTGTGCTTGCTGAAATTTGTTCTATGCTACTCGCAACCGTTGTAGATGTCGATGATACTTGTGCTGTACTTGTCGTAAGTTCTCTCGATATGTTGGAAAGCTGCTCAGCATTCTCGTTTGCAACAGAAATCAATTCACGCAATGAAGATTTCATCAAATTAAAGGATGTGGCAATCGTTGCTACTTCATCCTTTGATTTTACTGTAACATCATCAACCGTTAAGTCTCCTGTTGCAATTTGGTCAACCGCACCCGCTAATTGCTTTAGCGGCATAATTACCACTCGACTAATTGCGATAACGCTTAGGATTCCTACGATGATACTAACAATTGAAATAACCGTTAAAATGACTGTTACTTGTTGTACTTGCTCACCCGTTTGCTTTTGCGTATCTGCAAAGCGGTCTTTGTTATAAAGGAGCATCGCATTTGCTGCTTCGCTCAAGTTATTATGAACTTTGCGCACTTCAATATTCAGTATCGGAATTGCACTATCTACTTTGCCTTCGTCAACTAAGCCTATTACACGTGCAGCTGCATCACTATAGTTATTATTTGCTTCAACTAATTGGGCTAATAACTCCTGCATCTCGCCACCTGAAACAACCTCATCTAATCGCTCTAACGAAGTAGCGATTGCAGCTTGCTCTTTTTCTAAGCTTGACAATGCATCTGAGCCTTTCGCCAATACATATTGTCGTAAAAAAGCCCCTTGTCCCCCTATACGTGACTGTACATCTGCAGCTAAATAAACCTGCTCTAAACGACTATCTATTAGTTCATTATACTTATTATTTACATTCGTTATTTGCAAATAGCTAAAAAGCGAAATACCGAATATAATTACGACTAATGTACCTAAAGATATGTATAATTTCTTCCCAATACTCAAACAAAAAGCCCCCTTTTGCACACAATACCATTATATTCATTTCTTTTATACTATGTCAATATTGCTAATCGAATGTTGTAAATTTTCTAGCAATATGGACTTGTTGCATTTTTAAACATTCTATGACTTTGTACTCTTTATAATTATACAAAAAATAGAATTTTGATAATTTAATGGGATGTTTGGCGCAATAACGAGATTATAGCGTAAAAGAAAAGCCCGAACAAGCTCACAAAGTGCTAAATTCCTACACTTCATCACTGTTCGGACCTACCTTATTTAAATTGTTTGATGATCAGTTTAGACCGCTATCATCTATTATTCTTCAGTTGGTAACGCACTATCAACAATGCGTCCTTCTGTAGTTGTTGGTACTTTTTCTAATGAAAGCAGTTGCTCTTGGAAGTTTTCCCAATCTGATAAACCTAAATCTGTTACGCGACCTTCTGCATAGGCTTTCGCAAACATATCAAATCCGTCGCCACCTTTAGCTGTGAACGCATTTGTTGCCACTGTATACGTTTTGCCGTCTTCCAGTGCTACGTATTGACCAGAAGCTTTATCGAAGTACTCGATTGTTACAACACGAGAACCTACTTCTTTCGATGAATCATATGTTAATTTTGCACCCGCAATGTGTAAGAAACCACCATTTTCTTTTGGTGCATTTTTCAACGATGCTTCAAATGCTGCTTTTAATTCTACACCAGTTACATCCATAAGTGCTAAAGTATTACCAAACGGTAGTACGTTAATTACTTGTCCAACCGTAATGTTACCAGCTGGAATTGCTGCGCGAATTCCGCCACCATTTTGTAATGCCATAACTACTGTTTTATCTGTATATTGTTGCGCTTTTGCTAACATACCATCTGTAATGATATTACCAAGTGCCGTTTCGTTGCTACGAACACTTTCTAAGCTGTTATCACTTGCACGTGGATTTGTTAACGCTTCTGTTAATGTTACACCGATTTCTTTGTTATTTACGCCATCAACATGCTCTTTATATGGCGCTAATAATTTTACTAGTGCTGCATCTTCAGCTACTTCACCAAGGTCAATTAGCTTACCATCGTATTCTGTTACAATACCATTCTCATCAAATGTTACATCAAGGGTACCTAAGTAGTTGACATATTCATTTGCTTGAACGATTAATGTGACATCCTTCGCTTCACCAACTGTGTTTGTATCAACAACAAATGGCTCCTCTAGTTTCGTATGATCGTGTCCACCAACGATGATGTCGATGCCTGGTACATTTTTCGCTAGTAAAATATCATTATCAACATTTGGATTATCGTTATAGCCGATATGTGTTAATGCGATAATTTTATTGACACCCATACCTTCAAATGCTGCTACTGCTTTTTTTGCTTCATCAATATAATTTGAGAATGTAATTTTATCAGGTGATGCGATGTCTTTTGTTTCTTCTGTTGTTAAACCGAAGATTCCTACTTTTTCACCATCAATTTCTTTCACAATCCCTGAATAGATTTTACCGTTTTCAGGTTCGCTTGAAACTAAGTCTGTAAATAGACCTGTGAATTTATCATCCGCAGAGAAATCTACATTTGCCGCAACAAATGAGAATTTAGCTGCAGCTACAAAATCAGCTAATGCTTGATGCCCTTCAGACGATGAACCTAAATCGAATTCATGGTTACCAAATACCATTGCATCAAAGCCTACTCCATTTAATAGCTCTAAATCAGCTTTCCCATGGAATTCATTGAAATATAATGTACCGCTGAAAGCATCGCCTGCATGTAATGTTAAAACATTGTCTTTCGCTGCGCGTTGTTCTTTTACAGCTGTCGCTAATTTAGGCATTTTATCTACACGTGCGTGTGTATCATTAACATGTAAAACAGTTAATTTAAATGAATCATCTGTTGTTACTTCCGGCGCTTCAGGTACTTCTACTTCTGGTACCTCTACTTCAGGCACTTCAATAAACGAGTTGGCTGCATTTAAAATAAGTGTTGCTAGCTGACCACGTTTTACATTTTGGTCAACGCCAAATTCTGTAGCCGAAATCCCTTGACCAATACCTGCTTCATATAATGCTGTTACAAAATAGGCGTAGTCATTATCTGCTGGTACGTCTGTGAATGGGCTATCGCCTTGTGCTTCTAAGCCTAATGCTTGCGCAATCATAAACGCTAATTCGCCGCGTGTAATTGCTTCATTTGGTTCTACCGTATTATCATCATAATAATCAATCGCATCCAGTGCTGCTAATGCCGAGATTGGACCATAGTATTGGTGCGATGTCGAGATATCCGCAAAGTTTGGATTTGCAACCGCTTTCGTATCAAGACCTAATACACCTGCAATAATTTTCGCTGCTTGTCCACGCGTTACGTCATTATTTGGTTTGAATGTACCGTCTGGGTAACCACTAATGATACCTGCTGCATGTAATGCTGTAATCGCTTCATAATGTGCATTATCCGCTTTTACATCGGAAAAAGAGCTTGCTGCTAATACAGGTGTTACAGCTACGACAGTAGCTGTAACAGCAACAGCAGCTGTTGCTGCGTAAAATTTGTTTCGTTTGTTTTTCATCTTGAAAATTACCCCCATCATTAATAGAATTGTATCGTCATACAACATACATCTAAATTCTACATGAAATTTGGATAGATTGCTATAATATTCGCAGTATTCGCGAAATAACTTTACATTACGTTAAAATTTGTCATATGAAAAGCCCGAACAATTTTGGAATGCGTCATTGTTCGAGCTTGTGATTTATAAAGTGAAATTTCAATTATGTGAGACAAGCATTTTTTACAAGCTATTTTAGCTGATTTTCTACTCTTCTATTATTTCTTCAGTTGGTTTCGCCAAGTCTATAATGCGCCCCTGCGTCTTTGTTGTAATTTCTTTTAATGTTAATAAGTATTCTTGCAAGTTTTCCCAGTCAGCTAAACCTAAATCTGTTACACGGCCTTCTTCGTAGGCTTTCGCAAACATATCAAAGCCGTCACCGCCTTTAGCTATATAAACATTTGTTGCAACTGTATATGTTTTACCGTCTTCCAATGCTACGTATTCACCTGTTGCTTTGTCTATGTATTCGATTGATACAATGCGAGAGCCTGCCTCTTGCCATGAATCAAATGTTATTTTGGCCCCTGCAACTTGTAAGAAACCACCGCTTTCTTGTGGTGCATCTTTCACAGATACTTCAAAGGCAGCTTTCAATTCAGCCCCTGTCACGTCCATCAGTGCTAATGTATTACCAAATGGCAGTACATGAATGACCTGTCCTACTGTAATATTTCCCGCTGGAATCTCTGCACGAATACTTCCCCCATTGTACAATGCCATAATAACGGGCTTATCAGTATATTGTTGCGTTTTCGCTAACATACCGTCCGTAATAATATTGCCAAGTGCTGTTTCATTGTTGCGTACGCTTTCTAAGCTATTTTCGCTAGTACGTGGGTTGGCTAATGTTTCCGCTAATGTAACACCGATTTCCTTGTTGCTTACCGCATCTACTTGCGCTTTATATGGTGCTAATAATTCAGCTATTACTTTATCCTCTACCACTTCAGCAAGGTTAATTAATTGCCCCTCATATGCTGTAATAATACCATTTGCATCAAATGTTACATCGAGTGTACCTAAATATTTGCCATAGTCACCAGCTTGTACAATTAATGTCGCATCTTGTGCCTCACCAACTGTATTGCTATCAACAAAAAATGGCTCTTCTAATACAACACGGTCATGTCCACCAACAATAATATCAATGCCTGGTACATTTTTCGCTAATAAAATATCATTGTCAACATTCGGATTATCGTTATAGCCGATATGTGTTAAGGCGATAATTTTATTGATACCCATGCCTTCGAATGCAGCTACTGCCTTTTTTGCTGCCTCAATATAATTGGAAAATGTAATTTTATCAGGGAAGGCAATATCTTTTGTTTCTTCCGTTGTTAAACCAAAAATCCCAACCTTTTCTCCGTCAATTTCCTTGATGATGCCAGTATAAATTTTGCCATTTTCAGGTTCGCTTGTAATGATGTCTGAGAATAAGCCTGTAAACTTAGCATCTCCTGAGAAGTCAACATTGGCATCAACGATTGGAAATTTTGCGCCTTTAATGAAATCAACTAATTTTTCATGTCCTTCTTCAAAACTGCCTAAGTCAAATTCATGATTGCCTAATACCATCGCATCAAAGCCAATTGCATTCATCATTTCTAAATCTGCTTTGCCGTAAAATTCAGTGAAGTATAATGTACCGCTAAATATATCCCCTGCATGCAATGTTAAGACATTGTCTCTCACTGCATGTTGCGCTTGAATTGCTGTCGCTAATTTCGGCATTTGCTCCACATGTCCAAACGTGTCATTGACATGTAAAAGGGACAATTTAAATGTATCCTCTGTTGTTACTTTTGGTGTTTCTGGTGTTGTAATAAACGAGTTCGCTGCATTTAAAATAAGTGTTGCGAGCTGACCACGCTTTACATTTTGGTCAACACCAAATTCTGTAGCCGAGATTCCTTGTCCAATACCCGCTTCATATAATGCCGTTACAAAATAGGCGTAGTCATTATCTGCTGGTACATCTGTGAATGGGCTAT
The DNA here is from genome assembly GCF_003049505.1 of Metasolibacillus meyeri. Lineage (GTDB taxonomy): Bacteria > Bacillota > Bacilli > Bacillales_A > Planococcaceae > Metasolibacillus > Metasolibacillus meyeri. The sequence continues at coordinate 36,343 of NZ_PYWN01000006.1, read as the reverse complement.
CGCCTTCCGCTTCTAGACCTAATGCTTGTGCAAGCATAAATGCTAGCTCGCCACGTGTAATCACTTCACTTGGCTCGATTGTCTTATCTTCGTAAATTTCTACAGCATCGAGCGCTGCTAATGCGGCAATCGCCCCATAGTATTGATACGTTGTCGGAATATCTGCAAAGTTGGGGTTTACTACATTTTGTGTATCAAGACCTAATATACCTGCAATCATTTTCGCTGCTTGTCCACGTGTGACATCATTATTTGGTTTAAATGTACCGTCAGGATAACCACTAATGATACCTGCTGTATGTAGCGCTGTAATCGCTTCATAATGTGCCTCACCTGCTTTGACATCAGAAAAGACATCTGCTGCTAAGGCAGGCGTTGCAGCAACAGTAGCTGTAACCGCAATAGCTGACGCTATATAAAATTTATTTCGCTTGATTGTCATTTAGAAAGTCCCCCATCGCTCATCAATTTATAATTAAATTCTACATAAAATTTTGGTAGATTGCTATAATATTCGCAGTATTCATACAATAACTTCACATTTTAAGGAAAATTTTAGGCAAAAAAATCAAATGAATCAAAAAGGCTACAAAGCTCCGCTTAAACTTCTTGGCTTTCAAGCTATGGGAGAATACAGAATAAAAAGCTATAAGAAAAAAATTTTTACTAATTTGTAAGAAAGCAATGACAAAAAAGAAGTGCAGGAAATTCCCTACACTTCTTTCACATATATTATTTTGCTTCTTCGTTCGTAGCTTCTACTTCTTCAATTGCAGATAAATCTAGTTCTTCTGCATTATCCAATACTTCTTGTGGAATTGTAATTGTTGTTACAGCGTTGAAGTCTGAATATTTGATTGTCGATTTATTTGTAACCTTGATTTTAACGCCTTCGCTATCAATACCGATACCTAAATCAATGACCATTTCTTCAATAACAAATGTTTCTTTGTTCACTTTAATTTCATAAGTGAATTGGTCAAACTTCATATTTTGCATTTCTGCTAATTCTTCTTCACCTAAACCTAGGTTCATTGCATTTAATTGCTCTTGAATTAAAGCTGTAAATCCTTTACCATCACCTGTTAATTTTAAAACATAGTAATTGCCTGCTTCTTCTAGTTTAAAATCAGATGCAAATTTTTGTAGCATCGCTAGCTGTTCAGCAGCGTTTACTTGTGCACCTGCTTGCGCTAAAACTTCGTCAAACATAGCTGAAGGATATTTAATCCAAGTGCTTGTGAAGCCTTCATACATGTACATACCATCTTTTTCAGTCATATACATTTTTAATGGCATATCGATTGCTTCACCAGAAGTTGGTTCTAATACTGACATTGTACCTTCGATGAAAAATTGCATTGGCTTATTAACAATTGACATTTTCATGTTTCCGCTAGCATTAACAGTTGTTTGCTCTGTACCTTCTTGGAAAGTCATTGATTGTGTCATTGTCATTGTTGCTTTCATGCTTTCAACAGTTGTTTGCTTTTCAATCGCTTTTGTAAAAACCGTTTCTAACAATGCTGTATCCGTAGTTGTTGGTTCAACTGTTGCTGCATCTTCTGTCGTCGTTTGCTCTTCTTCAACAACCTCATCATCACTTAATGCTTCATAAAGCAATGTTGCTACTTCACCGCGCGTAATTGTGTTATCCGCATCTTCAACTTCAATCTCTTCTTCAATACCTAAACCTTGTACTAACATAAATACAAATTCACCACGTGTAAGTACTTCATTTGGTGCAACCGTATTATCATCTACATAAAATTCAATCGCACCAAGCTCTGCTAATGCTGCAATTGCGCCGTAGTATTGATGAGTAGTTGGAAGATCTGCTAATTTTGGATTTTCAACATTTTTCGTATCAAGACCTAAAGCACCTGCAATCATTTTTGCTGCTTGCCCACGTGTTACATCGTTTGCTGGCTTGAATGTACCGTCTGGATAACCGCTAATAACACCTGCTGTATGTAATGCTGTAATTCCTTCGTAGTGTGCATTATTTTTTGTTACATCTGAAAATGCTTCTGCTGCTGCCGCTGGTGCAACCGCTACTGCTGTTGCCGCTAATGAAGCAACGGCTACTGTATAATACTTCTTTTTCACTGATAAAGCCCCCTAAAAAATCAATATAATCTTATTTTACATAAATATGGTGAGCAAATCCAGTTATTTGGTAGGATTTCTTTGAAAATATGACGATTTTCCAAACTTTAGAGTAAAAAGAGAAGTTTAGTAATGAAGGTTCATTTTAATCAATTACGCCTCGGCGTAATTGCGTCCAGATTTTTTGAGCTCGCTCATAGCAGAAGTTAACCTAAAAGTGTCACCTCCTGTGACAACGGTTAACTGACCTACATCGTGCAGACCTCCCTTCAAAATCTGTGACATCCGCCGGAGGCTTAGGCCAACACGATGTTGGTCACGCAGTCGTTGCCATAGGACATGGCGTTCTTAGACTGAGTTCCTCTTTCTCAGTCGGTGTTTGAACACTCACTGAAGCAGGTCTAATGCTGGCATTCATCTCGCCACCTATAGAGATGGGAGATTTCTGTATCTGCTGCTTCGCTTTCGATACAAAAAATATTGCTGAAAGAAGTTGAATCAAAATAAAAAGCTGTCAGGAAAGACAGATATTCACCTGCTTTCCTGACAGCTATTTTTATGATTACTCAGCTGCTTTCGCGCGTAGTACCATTTGTAGGATACCACCATGACGGTAGTAGTCTACTTCTACTTCTGAATCGAAACGAGCTAACGCATCAAATGTTTTCACAGTGCCATCTGGAGATGTCGCTGTTACTGTTAAAATATCACGTGGCTTTACAGCGTCTGTGATGTTAACAGAAATTGTTTCTTCACCAGTTAAGCCTAATGAATCAGCAGAATCACCATTTAAATATTGTAATGGTAATACGCCCATCATAACTAGGTTAGAACGGTGAATACGCTCATAGCTTTGTGCGATAACTGTTTTCACGCCAAGTAAGAATGTACCTTTGGCTGCCCAGTCACGAGAAGAACCCATACCGTAGTCATTACCAGCAAGTACTACTAAGCCAGTGCCTTGCTCTTGGTATTTCATACATGCATCGTAGATATACTCTACTTCACCTGTTGGCCAGTAAGTAGTGAAACCACCTTCTGTACCTGGAGCAACTTGGTTACGAATACGGATGTTCGCGAATGTACCGCGCATCATTACTTCGTGGTTACCACGACGAGAACCGTAAGAGTTGAAGTCGCGAATTGCCACACCGTTTTCGATTAAATATTTACCTGCTGGTGTATCTTTACCGATTGCACCTGCTGGAGAAATATGGTCAGTTGTAATTGAATCACCGAATTTCGCCATTACACGTAAGTTATCAAGCGATCCGATTGCGTCTGGCTCTTTTGATAAACCTGTGAAGAACGGTGGGTTTTGGATATACGTTGATTTGTCATCAAATGTATATAATGATTCAGTTGAAGTTTCAATTGCATTCCAAGCTTCGTTCGCTGTGAATACTGTTTCATATTCTTTTTGGAATAGTTCACGTGTTACAACTTCACCTAATACTGCATTTACTTCTTCAGTTGATGGCCAGATGTCTGCGAAGAATACATCGTTGCCATCTTTGTCTGTTGCAATGGCATCTTTTTGTAAGTCGATATCCACTGTACCAGCTAACGCATACGCCACTACTAATGGTGGTGAAGCTAAGAAGTTGGCTTTTACTAATGGGTGTACACGACCTTCGAAGTTACGGTTACCAGAAAGTACAGATGTTACGAATAAGTCATTGTCTTTAATTGCATCTTCGATTTCTGGTAATAATGGACCAGAGTTACCGATACATGTTGTACAGCCATAACCAACTGTGTTAAAGCCGATTTCATCGAAGTACTTTTGTAAGCCAGAAGCTTCTAAGTAACCTGTTACAACTTTAGAACCTGGTGCTAAAGATGTTTTTACCCATTTTGCAGGCTTGATGCCACGCTCTACCGCTTTTTTCGCTACTAAACCAGCTGCGATTAAAACGTATGGGTTTGATGTATTTGTACAAGATGTGATTGCAGCGATTGCTACAGCACCTGTTGGAATTTCTACATCACCTTCTGCAAATTTTGCTACAGAAGTTTTTGCAAATTCGTCCTCAGTTAAACCAAAGCCTTGTGTACCTTGTGGTGCTACAACAGAACCACGGTATGTTTCCTTCATTTTTGATAAAGGAATTAAGTCTTGTGGACGTTTTGGACCTGATAAGTTTGGCTCGATATCTGCTAAGTTTAACTCGATTACATCTGTGTAAACTGGCTCTAACTCAGGTTTGAACCACATATCATTCGCTTTTAAGTAGCCTTCAACAACTGCGATATGCTCTTCGTCACGACCTGTTAAACGCATATAGTTTAATGATTCGTCGTCGATTGCGAAGAAACCACATGTTGCACCGTATTCTGGCGCCATGTTTGAAATTGTTGCACGGTCAGCTAATGGTAATTTTGTAATACCAGGACCGAAGAACTCAACAAATTTGCCTACTACGCCGCGTTGACGTAATACTTGTGTTACTTTTAATGCTAAGTCAGTTGCTGTTGCACCGTTTGGTAGTTCACCAACTAATTTCACACCGATAACTTCTGGAATTGGGAAGTATGAAGGTTGACCAAGCATACCTGCTTCTGCCTCGATACCACCTACACCCCATCCAAGAACGCCAAGACCGTTGATCATTGTTGTATGTGAGTCAGTACCTACTACTGAATCTGGGTAAGTTTCAAATGTGCCATCTGCATTTTCTTTTACGTGCACAACTGGTGCTAAGTACTCTAAGTTTACTTGGTGAACAATCCCTGTTGCTGGTGGTACAGCGCGGAAGTTGTCATACGCAGTTTGTGCCCATTTTAGGAAGTTGTAACGCTCAGCGTTACGCTCGAACTCTAAATCCATGTTTGCTTGTAAAGCAGCAGCATTACCGTATTTGTCAACTTGTACTGAGTGGTCAATTACAAGGTCAACTGGAATCGCTGGATTAATTTTTGCTGGGTCGCCGCCCATTTCTTTCATCGCTGAACGTAATGAAGCTAAATCAACTACTACAGGTACACCTGTGAAGTCTTGTAATACTACACGTGATGGCTTGAATGGTACTTCTGCTTCTGTATTTGCATCTTTACCCCATTTAGCTAATTCATTTACGTGATCTTCTTTGATTACATAGTTGTCATATTGACGTAAAACTGATTCTAATAATACTTTAATTGAATAAGGAAGGCGTGAAACGTTTGCAATACCAGCTTCTTCAATTGCAGCTAAACGGTAGTAGTTATATGTCTTACCATTTACCTCAAATGAAGCGCGGCTGTTGTGTAAATTCTCTTGTGCCATTTTTGTTCCCCCTATATTTTCTTATTTTGAAAAGATTATTTATTGTAAAGCTTCTTTTCTCCAGTTCTTATGATAGCTTACTTTTATACATAAGTAAATTACATTAATATTATGTTTTGCGATAAGTTTTTTTTATGACCCTTATCAATTTACAGCTTTTAGCACAGCTTCGTATATTGCATTTCCTTATAACAGGAAAAATCCTTCTTATCATAAAAAAGCTCATAAAGCTTTTTTGCTTTCACCATTGCATCCATCAAGCAGTAGTCGAGCTCTAACGTTAGATTTGAGTTAGCTGTCATCTGTTCCATTAACATAGACGTCATCTTTACTAGCTTACACTCTTGTCCGTTTTGTATACCTTTTACATAATCCGTTAGAATTGTCGAAATAATTTGAAACTCATCCTTCTTTATATGGACGCTCTGCTTGTACCAATTTAGTACTTCCATTGAGATTGTCACTGCAGCAATAAAGGTGTACTGCTCGTTATGCATAACTTCCCACTTAGTTTGTTTCATTAGCGGCCGCTTCAACAATTCCTGAAATAGCACACTCGTTGGGTTATGAACCTTGCTCTTTGTAGGACAAATACGTAGCTCTGTATCTTCCGTAGAGAAAAATAGCCAATTGTTGAACACCATGCGCCATTCTACATTCTCTGCAGGTTGATGTTCTAATAATGGTAATAAATATTGAAAGGTATCATATACTTGAAAGAACTGATTGATTTTCCCCTCTTCAATCGAAAAAATTGTATGATATTTTTGAATAGATTTACGTTCCATTTGGCACATCCTTTCCCTTTCCAAATATGCTTTTTTTCGCATCATAATTTTGTCCACTTTCCAATAAAAATTGAAACGACTCCTTGTAACTGCGGCATTTTATGCGAAAACTTTAATGTAAAGTATAATGTACGCATAAAGCGCAAAACATTCATTCTGGCATTGAAAAACTGCATCGTATAGCCTTCATTTTCACGTTGCAAGGTTAATTTATCGAAAACTTGTTCCACCCATTCAATACATACTTCTTCTGGGAAATCCGTTTTGACTAACTGCTCAAAAATTTGTGCTAAACGTTCTTCCTCTTCCACCCCATAAACCGTTCCTTTCCAAAATGTCGACTTGATACCTTGTAAAAGAACAGGCACGACATGTGGTGGGAGATGTGGATGTGTTAGCAACATCGCAAATAAATCAGCACCATGTGCTACACTATGTGCCCAGCCTTGCCCCTCTACAAAACCACGCACATCTTGTTCCCTTTCCAAATAACGACTCGCTGCGACCATCACAAACTGTGCTTCCTCTTTCGTTAAAAAGGAAAGCTCACGATCCGAATACAATAAATAAACAAGCCAAAGTGCTGAAAATGAACGCGTAAATACGCTATCTGTATCGCTATTTGCGATATTTTTAAACAAATAATCATTCGTCGGCAATGCGAGTGTTGTGCGCACAAGTTGCTCCTTGGAAAACAGTGCCCCCGTCATCAGTTCACCAAAAAGACGATAAACAATTTTATCATGATGTTCATTATTCGCGTAGCCGATATGCTGCAATAATCCAGCTAGTACTTCCTCACTATGCACTTGCATGTATTGCTCCCTTTGCAGGTGATCCATTTGCAGCAATGGTTCATAAATTGTTGTCATAATGCGCCTCCGTGTATATCTACTTCTATTGTAATAGATGCCCTACTATTTTCATAGCTCAAATTGAATAAATTTTTGAATTTTTAGATTTTTATATACTATTTATTTTTTTATTATACCACTGAAAAATATTTACTATTTCTGGTTATACTGACAAGGAAAATAACATGAAATGAGGTTTCCTTGCTATGCTACATAAAGTTTCTGCTTCCAAATTTTCTTTTTGTCAAACATTGCCGAATGCATTAAAAAAGGCACGACATAACGATCGTCTCCTACTAATGTCTGGTTCATATCATATGCCTCTGTTTATCAGCCAATCATTAAAATTGTCAGGCAACAAAGCAACGATTACTGGCTCTATAACGATTCCAAAAGGAGTAACAGTGCATTTTGAACAAATCAAATTTCAACAAAATAAGCAAATCATCATTGAGGGTACTGCTCTATTTCATCAATGCCATTTTAAAGAAAGTGAACATGTAATTGTTCGTGGTGGACAACTTAATATGACTGAATGCATCATCACAAACACACCTATTGCCATAACAAATAATGGCGGTGCAGTTCTGAGCAATTGTCATTTTACAACATGTCACACGTCTTCTATTATTGTAACTCACGCGCAAATAGAGCTTGTCAATTGTCGCTTTGAAGATGCCTTACATGCCGTTGTGTTAAAAGAGCATGCAAAAGCGAACATCACACAATGTCATTTTATGAAGCAGCGTCATATCCAATTGTTAGCTCAAAACAACAGCGAGTTATTGATCCATGATAGTACGATTGAACATGGTTATAACAATGCAATACATGGTGAACAGAACAGTGTCGTAAAGCTACAAAACACCATTATTCAGCATCATCTAATGACACAAATTGTCATGCACAGTTGCACGCTTCAAATGGAAAATTGTAAAGTCCAATATAGCAGAAAATATGGCTTACAGCTTGTCCAATGTGCAGAGGCAACAATTGAGCATTGTCATTTTTGGCAAAATAGCGACGCGCATATTTCTAGCACTGCACAGTCTGCATTATTCATGACAAACAGCACACTACATGGCCCTTCCAAAATCGGGGTTCAGTTACAGGAAAAGTCTGTCGCCCATTTTTCTCGCACGGTATTTAAGCATCAGTTATCCATTCAATTATTGCTATCCGAACATGCCAATGCCTCTATTGAGCAATGTACATTTTGCACAGGGCTACAAGGAATTGTCGCACAACAACATTCACATTGTACATTGCTTGACAGCGTCATTAGCAATCATCAACAATCCGCCATAGCGGTTCATGATAGTGAACTCATTGCACTTAGTAGTCAAATTATAAGAAATAATGGATATGGCTTAACTGCGCAGCATGAGGCGGCGGTTATGTTAGAAAACAACCGCTTTTCAGATAACAAGCTATCACATATTATCGCAACAAAAAAATCAAATATTACGATAAACAAAAGTAAATTCATTCGTGGCAAAGGTATGTATATTGCGGACTCCTCATTATTATATATGACAAAAAGTACAATTTATGACGGAAATGATGCACAAATTACAGGAAATAATTCGACAAAAATTTATATTGTTGAATCAAAACTGTGTAATGGGCGTGCTGAAGCGATTCAAACTACGAATAATTGTCTCCTTCATATTACACGCAGCACCATATCCGCACATCCTTTGCAGCAGATCGTGATGAATCATGGCTCACTTGTGCTGTTGGATAGCCTTATTGAAAAGGGGCTTCAACATGCGATTGCCCTTAGTAATTATTGCGATGCACGCATTGAGAATTGCCAAATAATGCAGCATCAAGATACGCAGTTAATCGCTACTTTGCATTCGACGATTAAGCTACTCAAAACCCAGCTAACAGGAGGAAATATGATGAATATCGATATTTCTCACCATTCAAAAGCAAATCTTGAACATTGCACACTTACAAACAAGAAACAAGCACCAAATGCACAAGCAACGCACTTTTCTGAAATGTCTCTTAAACATTCTACGATGAACAATTATCTTTGTAGCGATGAAAAGAAAGAGCTATAGAGAAGAGGATAATTATAATTGATTGATACTAGCGCAGAAGTCTATTGTGAAAAGCATAGCTGTCTAGAAGTGTAACATTTTCTGGACAGCTGTGCTTATTCCACATGCTTCAATCGATTAATATCGCGCTCATGCTCATTTGTTTTTGGAAGGATTAAATCAAAATCAGCTTCTAGCATACGGAGACCGCAATCTACTTGACCGAAACGCTTTAGCGTAGCTGCTTCCAATTTAGTAAGATTCTCATTTGTTACCACAACGAGCTGAATCAACTGCTGAATATGTTCACCGTGGCGTTGTTGCTTTGTGTCAATATTTGTTACACGTTGGCCAATCGTTGCTATACGTTCATTCACTTTCTGTAACTCACTTAAAATCAAATCTAATTTTTGTTCGCTCAATTGAAAGTTCTCCTTACAGAATTAGTTGATGTTGTCATTATAGCATGTTTTTATTTATTTGTTAACACAAAAAGAACAAATGTTCTACAAATAAAAAGGAGCCGTCCAAAAAATATCATCTTTTTAGACAAGCTCCTATTTTTGAGTTTAATTGAGTGAATGTGGTTGCCTTGCGGGCGAAAATGAGCGTTTTGTGGGCAAATTTCGCTATCTTGCGGGCGAAAACGGTTGCCTTGCGGGCAAATTTCGCTATCTTACGGGCGAAAACGGTTGCCTTGCGGGCGAATCGTTACCTTTGAACTAGAAAATTCGAAAACACACGCTTCATTGCCTTTTCTTTCAATCAATCATCTGGATTTTTCATTATTCAAAAGTGATTCCAACTTTTTGGGCAATTCCGTCCCTTTTTACACTTGCGATCTTGATTTTGTCGCAATAAAAAATGAGAAAATAAATGTACAAACGGCAAAAAGTAGTGCCGCTATGTAAATATAGCTGATGCCGCTCGCAATCGTTTCCTTTAAGAAACTTACTTCATCCGCGCTGAAGCCACCCTTTGCAAATTCGCCATTTAACTGAATTTCCCCTTTGCCTAGTGAAGCCATTTTTTCGCTCGTAATCAAATTGAAAATCATCCCGAAAAACGCAGCGCCAACAGCTTGGCTAAATGTATTCGTAAAGGAATTCAGCCCGATGGATGTGCCAAGTTGCTTCGGATCGGCTACCTTTTGAATGGAAATCATGAGCATTGGCATAATAAAGCCCATACCAAGCCCGATTAACGATGAGCCAATGTAAACGCTGAAATCGCTTGACCCATCCGATAATCTCGAAAGTAAAAACGCACCTGCCATCAACAAGATTGTTCCCATTTGAATAATGCGCTTATTCGTTAAGCGCCCGATTAAATGGCCCGCCATAATCGAATTTACTGTCCAAAAGATTGACATTGGCGTTAATAACAAGCCTGCCTGTGTCGCATTTTTACCAAGCACACTTTGTGCAAAGATTGGGATATACACCGTTACGCCAATTACGATGGACATCGCACATAATGTTAACGCATTGATGACCATTAATCGGCTATTTTTAAACAAGGTTAGCGGAATAATCGGCTCCTCTGCCTTTAGTTCCACACGAACGAAAATCGCTAAAAACACGATTGCTACCGCATATATTAGCAACGACTGGTTAGATAACCACGCCTGCGTTTTACTGTTATCAATAATGACATATAAAAGTGCCACTGTACCGATTGTAAATAGTACAGCGCCTAAATAATCAATTTTGCGCTTCACCGCCTCCAATTGCTCGCTGTAATGCTTCGCAATTAAATAAATAGAGGCTAAACCAAATGGTACGTTAATGAAGAAAATAAAATGCCATGAAACTTGATCGACGATAAAGCCTCCACATAATGGACCAATCACGCCAGATACGCCCCATACCATGCTTAAATAGCTTTGCCCTTTTGCACGTTCCTTCTCTGTTTTAAATAGCTCACCAACCATCGTTAATGTAATTGGTAAAATGGAACCTGCTCCAATCCCTTGAATGGCGCGGAAAACAATTAACTGCTCCATCGTTTGTGCTAAGCCGCATAAAATCGAACCGACTAAGAAAATAATAATACCGATGATAATCATTCGTTTACGTCCGAATAAATCAGCTAGCTTACCAAAGATAATCGCTGCAATCGCCGTAGCTAATAGATAGGCAGAGTAAATCCAGCTGATTAAATCCACGCCTAATAAATCAGCGGTGATGCTTGGAATCGCTGTGCTCACAATTGTTCCTTCAATTGCAGCAAGCGCTGTTACGAGCAGCAATGCAATAAATACTTTATTCATGTTGTCACCTTTACCTTTCCTGCATGTCATACTTTACCAATTTCGAAGAGAAAATAAAAGAGGAAAGTTAAAAATGAATGAAAAAAATCGATTTTTCATGAAAAAATAGGGCTATTGGAAAATATGTCACTTTTCCAATAGCCTCTATCTGATAATCGTCTAATGTTCATTATCCGTCTTCAATAACTAGCCCCGACCGACTGTACTGCTCCGCTTTTAAAGTCTGTCGTTGGATAATACATGTTTTTCACGATAATATTAGGCCCTAAGCATTTCACTGCTGGGCAATGACAATTGATGCTAGATGAAATATTTGTGCTTAACCATTTCTCATAAATCCCCTCTAAGGAAGCGGTTTTGATATTGCCTAATGCCGCACCATCATCGGTAAAATCAGATACCGATACGTCGCCTGTGAAAATGTTGACATTCATGCGTGAGCGACCATCAACATCATTACGAATGGTAATGTTGGATGCGTTACGAATACGTGTTAGTAATGCTTGGTCGCGTGCATCTGTACTGCATGGATAAAATGGCAATGTACCGAATAAAATCCAAATATCTTCATTGCGGGAATCAATGATTTGATTCACCACATCGCGGTATTCATCCAAACCAATCACATCCAGGGCACTCGCAAAATCACTTGCATACATCGGATGAATTTCATGGCGCTTGCACAGCATTTCATTTGCGACTTCATCGTGGATTTTTTGGATAAACGGCACAGTGTTGCGATTTAACATCGTTTCTGCTGATACGAACATCCCACCTTTTGACAATGCACGTGCATTATCAAATATATTGCGATATAGCGCCGCTCTTTTATCGAAAGATGGTTTTTGCTCCATCATCGCAAAGCCTGTTTCAACAAATTCCCTTTCATCACACCAGTTATGCGAAATATGCATGACATCTAAATAAGGGGCAACGAGCTCATAGTGTGACATCGGCAATGTTAAATTTGAATTAATTTGCGTTTTAATACCGCGGCTTTTTGCGTATTTTAAAAGTGGCAGTAAATGCTCACGAATCCCACGTTTCGTTAATAATGGTTCACCGCCTGTAAAGCTCATCACACGCAGCGTGTCCACGCGATCAAGCTGCTTGATAATTTCCTCACTCGGAATTGCAGCCGCTTCCTTTGTTTGTAGCGTGTAACCAACAGCGCAATGTGCACAGCGCATATTACATAAATTTGTCGTTGTAAATTCAATATTTGATAATGTTAATTTGCCATAACGATCAATATCATGATAGCTCTCCCATTGATCGTGCGGTTTATTCATTGTACTCATAAAAAACTCCCTTTCTACCTATACGATTTTCGCACAAAGTGAAACTTCAATCAATGGTAGAGTAATTGTTAAAGTTGGCTTTTTTAAAACAGCATAGGAGCCCCCTAAAAAGTTATTTTGAGGCGGCTCCTACTTGTGACTATGACAGCACATATTTTCTGTTGTGAAAGCTTAATTTTTAGCAAATATTTAATCTAAAGGTTGGAGCTGTCCACAAGAGATTCCCTTTTTAAACGCTCTCCTGCTTTTGCACTTAATTGGGCGAATTTAGTTGTCTTGTAGGCGAATCATTACTTTTAAACTAGATAATTACGCTTTCAATGAATACATCCATTGAATCTTTCGTTCTCCAAAAGTAATCTCCCCTTTATAACAACAAACTATTACAGCATAAGCTTTGCAGGCAGCTCCGGCAGCTCCGCTGATACAACATCCGCCTCTGTTAAATGAAGCGGCTGTAATTTATATTTGGAATCGAAATCACATTTAATAATCGTATGCTCACTTAACAAAGATGGCATTTGCTCATTTAACACTTGATGAGGTAATTTTAACGTAGCAATCGCATCAATTGTTGCTAAGGTTGCTTCAAGCTCCTCTTTGGATAACAATGTATCCTCTGTTTGTAAAAATGGGCGAATCGCATCTCGCACAAAGCTTTGCGCCTCAATAATACAAGTAAACTCATTTAATTTATCTGAATAGGATTGCATATATGTGCGCTCTCTTAGCTGCTGTCTGCTTAAATCATTTACTTGCTGTAAAATGGCCTTTAAACGCTCTGCTGCAAGCGCTGTGATATGATTTTGCACCGCATAAAGCTGCCCGAAAATATCTTTTTCCTTTTCTTTAATCGTCGTAAATAGCTCAGTGCAGTGCTGCTGCAATCCATCAAGCCGCTCAATTTGCTCCTTGAAATAATCAGATAGCTCCACACCGTTATTTAAACCTTCCACGAGATGAATCTCATATGTTTTTTCAAATTGCTTGTCAACCTGTGTAAACAATTGCGTGTATTCAGCATGTTGCTTACGATAATCGCGCACCGTTTCCTGATAGGCAATCGCCTGTGCTTCAAATTGCTCAATGGTTTCATCGCGTAAGTATAGCTCCGTTGCTAAAACTTGCAATAACTGATACAACGTTTGAACGGATTTTAACACTTGACTCGCTTGTTTATATTCCTCTTCAAATGCACCTAAAATCGCCATATCTCGCTGCTGGAGCGAAAACTCCACACTTGCTTCCTCCACGTATTTTTTGACGCTTGCAAATGCAGATAAATACGGATCACGCTGTGGAATCATTTGCAATTCTCTTTGGAATCGCCTTAGCCATCTGCTAAAACGCTGCGCTGTATGTTGCAGCTTTTTTGAAGGGTCGTTGCCTGCTTCCTTCACAATTTGTGTAAGCTGTGTTACGTTGGCATCAATTAATAGCTGTGTATTATTCGTCTTTTTCGCCTCGATTGCTTGCACTGCGGAGACAGTCATCATCCCTCTACAAAGCTCGCCGTACTTCGCTAGCTCCTCCTTCACAAAATCCTGTGTAGTCGCATCTCGTTGCTCGACCGCATTCACAATAAAGTATGGCTTGATATTTCGTTCATTCATTTTAACTAATAAATTGTATTCTTCCATCGTGGCAGCAGAGCCATTACGCAATACCCAAAACACCTCTTGTACACGCTCTAGCACAATGCTTGAAAAATAAGCTGTATTATCCGCGCCTACTTGGAGCGCAACCGTATCGACGATTGTTGCATGACGCAATAATTCGTGCTGAACATACACTTCAATATAATCTAAATGCTCGCGAATAATTTGCGCACTAAACGTGTCACCTGTTGTTAAAAGCTGAATTTTATCAATATCAAATGTCGCAATCATGCCATCTAAAAAGTATGCCTTCACACATTCACGTTCCCCATACTTAATAAAGGTATTGACACTTGTTGGATTTTTTGTGCTGACAGATAGCAACTCGCGTCCTAATAAAGCGTTAATTAAAGTCGTTTTGCCAACACGCTCTTTTCCTAAAAAAAGAAGCGCCTCTTTTTCTTGTGCATCTTCAATAATTAGCTTTAGACGCCTTGTCGTATTTGTTATATATGTATTTTGCTCTAACATGACATGCAGTGGCTTCATGCGCTCAATCAGTTGATGTAATGAATTTTGTTCCATCTCTTCATCCCTCTCTATCATGGTGACGCAGCCCCCATAGTGAATATTGTTTATTACTACTTTTAATGATAAATCTAATCTGCTTAAAGTTAAAAAAGCAAAAAGACCTAAATATTGACGCTAATCGCGATAATAATACGATTTTAATAGGAAAATACGCATAATTGTACAATTCTACAGCATGTATGATGAAAAGTCCATTATTTGTATATTACTATTTTAGCTATTAACGTAAGAAATAAAGGGTCTTTTCAAAAGGTAAATTAACGTCAAATAACAAATGTTATCCATCATTGACAGGCTGTTATGCTTTAGGTAACGAAAACGAAGTGACAAATTTTTTTGCGCGAAGGCACATTACAACAGCACATCCTGTACGTAAGAAACCACCACTGCTTGAAATTAGTAAGCTTTTCAGTGCTTGTATAAAAATGCTTCTTATTGCAAATAATTTTTTAAAGTTCTATTTTATTTTGATTCAGCAAACATAGCAACATTAAAGGCTTAATTTAAACGAACATCATGCTGTGCACTGAGGAGGCACAAGTTCATCTCCTCCATCAGCTAGAGGCAACATCATTGATTCGATAAGGAGTTATTTCATGAAGACTATTTTGCAGGAGCTCACATCTAAATTTTCTCATAATAGCGATTTCATTGTGGAAGAAGAACTCATTGATAACACGACTGTCTATTTAATTGGCTTTCAGACCTTGGTCGATATAACGAAATCCAAGTTATATATTCAACAAATAGCGGCTTCATCTATTTCTGTAAAAGCGTTCTTCACGAATATTAGCAACCAATTAAATGTGAACACAGAGCAACTAACAAAAGCTCTCTTAGATGGCTATTTGGTCATTCTTTCAAAAGATGAAACCAAAAATGCGATTGTTAATCCTATCCCTCAAACACTCGGAAGTGGCATTGGTGAACCTAATAATGAAAGCCCGATTCAAGCCTCTATCGATGCATTTGGAGATGATATAAATGTCAACGTTGGCATGCTTCGCAAAAGGCTAAACACGGAGCGCCTTTGCCTTTGTTCGTACGAAGCTGGCGAGCTAAGCAAACGGAAAATTTATATGCTCTATATTAAAGATAAGGCACCCAATGACCTGATTGAAAAAATGGATCAACAACTAACAGCAATTCAATGTGATATAGAAACGTTGGATGATTTAAATAGACAGTTTGGTCATCGCAAGTGGAGCCCTGTCAGTCACCTCTCTGTCACTGAGCTCCCCATTCAAGCGATGCATGCTTTAAAAAACAACAGAGTTGTGCTTTTTATGGATTACTTCCCTTTTGCGCTAATTTTTCCAAACTTAATTTTCGATATGTTCAAAATGGCGAATGATGGAAACTTCCCTTATGTGCTATTATTGATGCTTCGAACTTTACGCATAATAGGTATTGTCGCAACATTACTTCTCCCCGCCCTGTATGTTGCTTTAGTATCTGTAAATCCTGAAATATTTAAAATAGACCTAGCACTATTTGTCATTAAAAGTAGGGAAGGTATTCCTTTATCCGCCTTTCTTGAAACCATTGTCATGGTTATTTTAATTGATTTAATTTTAGAAGCAATTGTCAGGTTGCCTAAGAGCATCGGACCTGCCATTACAATGGTTGGTGGTATTATTTTAGGACAATCCATGGTGGAAGCTGAATTAGTCAGCAATTTATTAATTATTACAATCACAGGTTTTGTTATTGCAAGCTCTGCTATCGTTGGATTACAAAATTCTTTCTATTTACGTTTACTAAAATACCCTATTTTATTATTAGCATCTGTTTTTGGCATTTTAGGTATTTGTGTAGGCTTTATTATGATTATTGTCTATTTGGCTAGTTTAACATCCAATGATATTCCATATACAACATTTCATCTTGGGAAAAAAGGTGAGTCAAAATGACAAAGCAACTGCAAATTGTAATGGTCTTCATCATTGTTTATTTAAGCTTTGGTTATTTACTCTATCCCGACCTAATCTACACATTAACAGATACTACTCACTGGCTAGTTGTTTTATGCCAAAGCTTGTTACATGTAGCTTTAGTTTGTCTGTACATTCAAGGATTAAAGTATTTTCCTAATTCCACAGTGACAGATATTTACTTAAAGATGGGCAAATGGGCTGCGATTGTCGTTTTACTCCCGTTTGTTGTCAACCTGATTGGGCTTATGACGTTCAGCCTACGTATGCACACTGAAGCCATCCGAGCGATTTTTTTACCTCGAACGCCGTATTGGGCGATACTATTATTGCTGATGTCCATAGCGTTGTATGTAGCATTAAAGGGCTTTAGCGCAATTTTGCGCTCTGCTATTTTTATTTTATTTATTATTCTATTCATTAGCCTAATGAATACTTTATCATCCTTTATTAATTACGATGTATATAACATCGCACAAGATAAGGATTTCTCTCTTGCATTTTTATCCGATAAAAGATTTCTTTACTTACTTGGGTTTTCATCCTTCTTATTTTTAGGCTTTATTTCTCGTAATACCGCATTGACGAGTAAGCCATTTATTATTGCAAGTATTGCTACAACCATTATTTCTCTATCCTTTGTCTATGCACCTCTTTTTATATTTGGGCAAGAAACGGTTGTGACGATGACGAACCCGTTATTAGAAGCGAGGGATTCAGTCAATCTTGGTTGGTTTGTATTTAATCGACAAACAATGCTTTTTGGTATTGCATTAATTGGGCTCGTCATCATAGCAAATGCTGTGATGCTGTCGATGATGGGACAAATCTTGCACAACCTTCTACTGAAGCAGCGAATCAAAGCCTCTTATTGGATGACCATCATTATGACGATTTCGTTTATCATTGCGTTTTGGATACCGAATCAGGCTATGGCAAAAAAATATTTTATGTGGAGTACTGGTGCTCAAGCTACCTTTATGATCATTATTCCATTCACTATTTTTATCTATGGTTTCTTCACAAGGAAAGGCGTGGTCAAGAATGCAAAATCGTAATTACTATCTATTAGCGCTTTTACTGCTCCCCGTCCTATTACTTGGTGGCTGTTGGAATATTAAAGATATTAATAAACGCTTCTTTCCTTTAATCATAGCGGTTTCAAAGGAGGACGATGAAACATATAAAGTGACACTACAAATTCCTATTCCCCAAAACGTGAGTGAATCTTCTAGAATTGTCACAGTCGAGGATAAAAGCGTGGCAAGTGCTCTTGGCCATATTCAAACAAATTCAGAAGATGTTATGGATTATTCACAAACACAATTAATCTTTGTTCACAGCAGTTTAGCGAATGATCAAGCAGCAATGCAAGATTTGATACACTTCATCATGCGTGCTAACGAAATTCCCTCAAGGGCATTAGTAGCGATTACAGATGATACAATAGAGGACTTATTAACAAATATCAATGAAAAATTAGGTACGCAAACATCCTCTGTCTACGATTATTTCAATAAAGGATATGATTGGGCGCCAGAAATTTTTAGCGTACCTATTTGGAAAGCCTATCAAAGCCTTTTTATCTATACAAAGGATCTTGCAATTCCAGTTGTTCGCGCTGGAAAGGATACGGTATTTGAATTTGATGGAGTAGATATTTTTAAGAAGGGGGAAAAGGTGGCAAGAATTAGTCCCTTAGAAGGCCTCTTAATCAACATGCTACAGGATAGAGGGGAAAGCGGTGAAATTGAAGGCTTAGAATCTTCCAGTGTCATTATCACAGGAAGCACTTTAAAAAATAAAGTAACAATCAAAAATAAACAGCCTTCAATAGCAGTTGACTTACATTTAAAAATACGGATTTTAGAAAAACAACAACACCTCACAAATAAACAAATTCAAAGGCAGCTTGAAAAACGTGTTGAACAAAGGTTTTATAAAGTATTCAATCAACTACAGGAGAAGCAAACAGATGCCTTCGGATTTGGTCAACACTTCCGCGGCTCGATTCCTTATGCCGAATTAAAAAACTGGCGCGAAGCGTACTACTCACATCTCAAGGTGCATTTTAATGTGCATACGACAGTGGAATGAGCGAGCTGTCTCTTTTAAATAATTTGGGGAATCTGATTTATTGTGGTTCCCCATTTTGGGTATAGTAAGAAAAATACGGATTTACAACAATAAGGAATATACACGATTTTATGCAAGATAGAGAACACTTCCAACAAGCACAAATACAGTCGCATTAACCATTTGAGCCATCTGTATAAATTAGGGTATAAAAAATGTTCACAAGAAAAGGCATGAAACGCTGTTAAATCAACGTTTGTGCCTTTTCAAACTGTCCCCACACTTTGATTTGGGAACGTTATTTAATTTTTTTATTCATCAATATTCACATAGTCTCTACATAATAAGAATTCCAGCTTTTTTTCTTTTCTAATTGTAATAACGCTGCGAATTGCCATGACATATGGTTAGTTGTGTCGATTTCAAATTCGACTGTTTTGACACCTTGGCGTTGTAATTGGATAAGCTGTTGCTTCAAAACAGGCAAAAGGTTTGTAGGATTATTCATGCCAACCCAACCTATTTCGTAATGGTCTGGTGATATTGGATGAAGAAAAATGTAAGCCATTACTTTATTTTCTTCAACTGCTACAAAGCTTAAATTAAAGTCTGGTGTATCGTCTAATAAAATTTCCTTCCACGTTTGCCAAGGAACGTCTTTTGCAGGGTTATCTAAATGGGTTTGCTCATAGTTGTATTTTAGTAGTTTAAAAAGATTCTGCTCTAAAGTAGGTTCATTTAATATTTCGAGTAATGGTGTGAGTTTTTGTGCTGATTGTTCTTGTTCTAATCGTTTTAATAATGAACTTATTTCGTAAGTTTCAGTGTATGTTTTGCGGAACAGTTTGAATTGAAATTGTTTCAACAACTGTATTTTCTGTAATTCATGGTCACAGCAGGATAAAATGATTTTATCGTGCGTACCAGTGGCAGCAAGTAAGTAGTTCATCAGTTCAAAAGATGAGTCGTTAGCTATGACATCAATATATTTTGCATAAGGGTGAAAAGGGCTTGACCAACTAATGCCAATGCCTTTTATCGTATCCTCTGAAATTTGAGCAAATAGTTCTGAAAACTCCTTCGTTTGAATACGCCATTCTATGTCGATTAATTTTTGCTCGAGCGCATCGTCTAATTTAAAGCCATTTAGGTTATCAATATTTTTGATTGTTAGATTTTTATTCATAATTTCCCCTTAATTTAGTCAGTCTTCGTTACTATATACGAAAAATCACAATAATAGTTTCAAAATTGTGGTATTAGAAATAACATTCCTAAAGCGATGTTTCGTAACTTTATTTCGTCTAACGCTGTAAGTCCTCGCATTTCATCAATTAAGCGACCATCAACAGTTGAGGAAGGTTCAACATAGCGTTTTACCCATTGAAACACTCGCTCTTTATCTGTATGGGATTATTTATTGATATGTTTTAATAAATTACTAAACGCTTTACTCATCTTTGAACCCTCCAAATAAGAATATTCGTTCTTATTTATAACCACTTTTTTTGAAGGTAATCAAATTTCAACATCAAACTTTAATATAGCCATTACTTAAAGCGAGTAGTTCCTCACTTTTGCCAAATTAATTGTACATCCTCTGACGAATTTCCTTGTAGATACACGCTGTTGATATCATCTAATTCATTTTTTAAGTAAACTTCAAAATTTTTAGCTGGCTCCTCGCTCACTACACCATATCTCAGCCTTAAATAAAAATCTCCGTTTTCTTTTCTATAGTCTATGCCACTAAAGCCTTGCTTGAAAATAAAGGCTTTCCCACTGGCATCTAATGTCCCCCTTACAACCCACTCTCCTGCCTCATGTGTAATCTCATCAATATCAATAGCGTACGTGCTTATATATTCTTCCCGCCCCACAATATCATATAGATAATAAGCAGAGGCAATCATCGCGCTACATAGTATGCTAATGATAAGCAGAACTTTTTTCACTTTCATCCCACTCCATTTCCAATTTATCTTTGCAACATTAGTAACGTTTCTTCAAAATGGAAAGTTTCTCTTAATTTCAATTACTATTCAATAAAAGGGCGATCTAGAAAATCAAAAACACTTCTAAATACTGAAAAATCTAATTTTACTTAGCTATTTTAAATGACAAATTAACTATTCACAATAACATCTGGTGCAATCACATACAAAAATCAAAAGACTCGCCAATTTCACAATGACGAGTCTTTCGATACAATATGTTAGACAGTGTTATTCTGCCCAAAAGTCTCTCGAGTCAAGTTCAAAAAAGCTTCAATTGCAGGCGAAATCCACTTCTCCTCATGCCAAAACATTTGAGTCGCAAACGATGTCGTGTTCAAATTCCATGGCAACGAAACCAATTCTCCCCGACTCACTTCTGCCATCACAACCATTTCAGGCAATATAGCGATGCCCATTCCTATTTTCGCACATTGTTTAATCGCCTCAGCACTGTTAAATTCCAATTCGGAAATGCCACCCATACACTTTTGCGAAAGACTTCGCTCAAAAAATGTCCGATAAGAACATCCCTTCTCCGTCAACAAAAAGGTCTCATCATTGAAATCCTCAATGGTCAACGCAGTACGTGCAGCCAACGGATGATCGGGCGATACCAATAGATAAAAGGGCTCATCCCGTATTTTTTCTCCACAAAATCCTGCCTCACACTTGTCCTCATCCAGCATAAAAATAATGTCCGCGTCCCCTTCCCTCAAGCTCTGTTTGAGATTCAGATGAGCCAGCGGTCGAAACATCAACCGAATACCTGGATAACGCAAACGAAATTCGCGCAGTACAGTTGGCAGCCGATACGTAAACAACGTTTCATCAGCACTTATGACCACTGTACCCGTCAGCTCACCAGATTGCTTGACTGCATGCTGTGCTTCTTCAAGCACACTCAATATGTTTTCTACATAGCGTAGAAAATTGCTTCCCGCATCGGTCAGCGTCACTTTTTTACCCAACCTGTCCACCAATTTGACACCCAACTCTTCCTCTAAAGCCTTCATCTGCATCGTCACCGTTGAAGGAACATAGTTTTGCACTTCGGCCGCTCGGCTAAAATTAAGCGTGGAAGCAAGCGTATAAAAAGTCTTTAGTTGGCGCAGTTCCATAATATATTCCACCTTTTAATTCAAAAAAAATGAACATTCTATTCAAAAACGTTTCTTTGACTTCACAATAACATCCTCGTAAAGTAATGACAAGAAAGACAATCCATTTTTAACTATGAAAAGGAGATTTGCACATGAAAGATTATGAACTTTATGAATTAGGAGATATTGTGTTGCAATCTGGTAATACTCTGCCAAATGCCGTTCTCGCTTACAAAACCTATGGCACGTTAAATGCAGAAAAAACGAATGTGATTATTTATCCCACTTGGTTTGCAGGTCTGCATAGCGATAATGAATGGTTAATCGGCCCTGGCAAGGCACTAGACCCAGAAAAATATTTTATTATCATACCGAATATGCTAGGAAATGGCTTATCCTCTTCACCAAGCAATACGCCATCGCCCTATCATCAAGCCAATTTTCCACTAATTTCGATTGATGATAATGTGCGGCTGCAACATCAACTTGTTACGGAAAAGTTTGGTATTACAAAAATTGCCCTCGTTGTTGGCTGGTCACTAGGAGCTGTGCAGACCTTTCAGTGGGGCGCAAGCTACCCCGACATGGTCGAACGAATCGCTCCATTTGGAGGAACTGCCATGACGCGCCCCCATGCAAAGGTTGTATTTGAAGGAATGATTGCTGCTCTTCAGGCTGATTCCGCCTGGCAGAATGGCTTTTATACGCAGCAACCTAAAGCAGGATTGGCCGCCATGGGGCGAGTCTATGCAGCTTGGGGCTTCTCACAGGCTTATTATTTAGAACAGCTCTACCAGCAAGAAGGCTATCAAACACTAGAGGAATATCTCGTGGATTACTGGGATCAAGTATTTTTGAGCTTTGACGCTAATGACCTGATTGCCATGTTACGTACTGGCATCACCGGCAATATTAGTGCAAATTCGACATTTGATGGCAATTTTGAACTGGCATTAAGCAAGATTACAGCACGGGCACTGGTCATGCCCGGAAGTACGGATCTTTTCTTTCCTCCCGAGGACAATAAATATGAAGCACAACATATGCCAAATGCGTTCTTCCTCCCGATTGAATCGAAGTGGGGACATTGCGCAGGAATTGGACAACATGAACCAGATTCCGCATTTATAGATAAAAATCTAAAAATGTTCCTACTTGAATAAAAACTTCGCACAAGAAACTATATATTCCTATTGTGTGATAGATTCATTTAAAATCAGTGAGTGTCCCAAGCTAAAAAACATTGCGCCTACTTATCTTCACAATAGAGGAAACCAAAAAGAAGTGCCGCATTTGCTGCACTTCTCTAAACAATCATTATTCTTTTACATGAAGTAAATTCAAGGACATATTATTATTGGACGTTTTATCCGTTTTAAATTGGGCGTCCTCTCTTTTAATTTGCAAGGAATCATATAATTTTTCATCTTCACTCGATGAAACACTACCCAACCAATAAATATAGTTTTGAATGCTTTCTCCTTTACAAAATATAATAAGCACTGAATCTTCTCGATAGGCTATGGAAAAATCGCTGATTCGATTTACAGCAATTCCATAGCTATTCTTTATTTTCGTTTTGTCTGTATAGGGAGTGACTAGAATCATATTATCCCAATCGCCCTCTACTATTTTACTAAAATCAACATAGTCTTTCTGTTGAACTTCTTGCTTAATATTTGAAAGAATGATATCATTTTCATTTATTTTGTAAATATTATACAATATTACTACTAATATCGCTAAACACAGGAAAAATATTACATATTTCAAGAGTTTGTGAGATTTTACAATCATTTTTTAGCTCCTATACTATTTATTTTTACTGATGCAATGACTGCTACAGCTAAACCCGTCGATAATGGGGTTTTTATAATCAACTATTATCGTAATTTTATTACATTAAATGTTAAACATTCTGCAAAAATAGACAATATCCTTCTTTTAACAAAAAATATTTCAATCAATTATTCCTCAACTTTTCAAATAAAAAGAGCCACTTATTTTGCAATTAGTATGAAGGAAAAAGTTACTTTTAAAACAAACCGTACCCTATAATTTACGCTACTTTCAAGGAGGTGTTTGGTTTGTCAACAAAGGAATTGATACTTCTGTTACAAATAATAGATACCCTCTTTATTTTGTTAGCCAATCCATTTCTTCACCATGCTAAAGAACCTGAAACACCCCTGTACCCGTACAATGAATTATTACCCTACATTGAAGCTTCATTATAGACAAAACATTATCGATTGCAAGATTTGTATCCTATGGCTCTCATTATAATGCAACTATTTTCATTTCAAAATATTGCTAAAATGTATTTCAATAATGTATTCTGATATACTGAAACAGTTACTACTATTGAAGAAAAAAGCATTAATAAAATTTATATAAGAAAAGAGTGAATAGAATGAGAAAACTTCCACAAGAATATTTAGATGATATTCTAGTTCGGTTAGCCCACCATTCATCGGCACTTGAAGGAAATACGATCACATTATCTGAAACAATCTCAATCATTCTCCACAATCAAGTGTTGAGCAATCGGGGGATTGATATGAGAGAACTTTACGAAATTAAAAACCACGAGCAAGCCTTTCAATACTTAATACAAGAACTTGAACAAGATGCACCACTTCATGTACAAACCATTAAGGAAATTCATGCTCTATTAATGGATCGCTTACAATATGATCGCGGGCAATTTAAGTCCGAAGACAATGCCATACTAGGTGCTGATTTTATGACCGCTAGCGTACAAGAAACACCTTTTCTTATGCAGCAATGGGTCGATAATTTAACTTACCGTTTAGATGCAGCTACTACGGCGCAAGCAAAACTAATGAGCATTGCAGAAGCACACATTGCATTTGAACGCATTCACCCTTTTGCAGATGGTAATGGACGCACAGGGCGTATGATTCTTAATTATTCTTTACTACAACATGATTTTGCCCCTCTCATTATTCATAGCAAAGAGAAAGCCACTTATTTACGCTTCCTTGCTGAACAAGATGCTGTAGGCTTTAGTAGATTTATTGAAGCAGCATTGACAGAAGAGCAACAACGCTTACAACGCTTCGTTAATAAAGAACGTCAACAAATAGCTCCATCTTCACTAAATCAAGATATTGATTAAAAAGGACAAAAAATCGACAACATAAAGGGATTCGCCAAAATGGTGAGTCCCTAATTCCGCATAATTATAGCCTTCTATTAATATTACTACAGCAAATGCTTTAATCTCGGTAGGCATATTTAACGATTCATAATGCATAGCTTCTTCTAAAATAGCCTGTCCCTCCAAGTATCCAATAATGAATACCAAAAATGTTCAATAACAGTATATAGGCATGTATTAAAAAACTGAAGATGCCAATGTAAATGCCTTCACACTTGTTCTGAATGAAAGTGAGGAAAAGCAGGCTTCTCTCCCCTTCTGCATCAAGCAGTTGAGCAATCGCATAGTTTTTGCAAACGGCAACACACTATCCTTATAAATACTTTAACAGCAAGCATTTAAATCTACATTTGCTAAAATAGTTTCAACATATC
Organism: Metasolibacillus meyeri; assembly: GCF_003049505.1. GTDB lineage: Bacteria > Bacillota > Bacilli > Bacillales_A > Planococcaceae > Metasolibacillus > Metasolibacillus meyeri. Next base: position 10,846 of record NZ_PYWN01000006.1, on the reverse strand, counting down.
TTTGATCAAATGACACCCAAATTTTTAATGCAGTGTTACTTCATCGTTTTTTAGTCATGTACCCTACTCCTCTATATTTAAATGTCTAGTTTCCCCCAATAATGGACAATCTAAAATTATCTACTAGAAGGGAGTTATATGATGACAAAGCAAAACGATTCGACACATGAAGAGGTTATGACTTTAACCAATCGGCAAGGGCATCCCGTTACGAACAATCAAAATTTACGAACTGTTGGTAATCGTGGTCCTGCAACACTTGAAAATTACGATTTTTTAGAGAAGCTTAGCCATTTTGACCGTGAAAGGATTCCAGAGCGTGTCGTGCATGCTCGTGGCGCTGGCGCACACGGTTATTTTGAAACATATGGTGCCGTTGGTGATGAACCTATTTCTACCTATACACGTGCAAAGGTCTTTCAAGATAAGGGCAAGCAAACCCCTGTATTTGTACGTTTCTCTACGGTAATTCATGGGGGGCATTCCCCTGAAACATTGCGAGACCCACGCGGTTTTGCCATAAAATTTTATACGGAGGATGGCAACTGGGATTTAGTCGGCAATAATTTGAAGATTTTCTTTATTCGTGATGCCATCAAGTTTCCCGATATGATTCATGCCTTTAAACCTGACCCTATTACAAATATTCAAAGTGTGGAACGCTTTTTTGATTTTTGTGCGAGCTCTCCAGAGACCTTCCATATGGTGACGTTAGTCTACTCACCTTGGGGCATTCCAGCAAACTATCGAATGATGCAGGGCTCTGGTGTCAACACTTATAAATGGGTAAATAGCGAAGGCAAGGCTGTGCTTGTGAAATATCATTGGGAGCCGCTACAAGGCATCAAAAATTTAACACAAAAAGAAGCCGAAGAAATTCAAAAGGACAATTTCAATCATGCGACACAGGATTTATATGATGCGATTGAGCGCGGAGAATATCCTGAATGGGAGCTCTATGTTCAAATTATGGAGGATGGTCCACATCCTGAGCTTGATTTTGATCCATTGGACGATACAAAGCTTTGGCCAAATGATCAATTCCCATGGCATCTCGTTGGCAAAATGGTGTTAAATAAAAATCCTGAAGATTATTTTGCGGAGGTGGAGCAGGCAACTTTCGGCACTGGCGTACTTGTCGATGGCTTGGACTTTTCCGATGATAAAATGCTACAAGGTCGCACATTCTCCTATTCGGATACACAGCGTCATCGCGTAGGGGCAAACTATTTGCAGCTTCCGATTAATGCACCGAAAAAGCATGTTGCCACAAATCAAAGCGGCGGGCAAATGATGTATAAACGCGATTTAGCACCTGGGCAAAATCCACATGTTAATTATGAGCCCTCTATGTTAAATGGCTTAAAGGAAGCAACGCAAAGCGGCAAAGAACATACGCCATATGTCGAAGGAAATCTTGTTCGTGAATCCATTGATCGTCAAAACAATACAAAGCAAGCCGGCGAAACCTATCGTAATTTTGAGCAATGGGAACGCGATGAGCTGCTTGCCAATTTAATACGTGATTTATCGGTCTGTCATGTGGATATTCAAAATGCCATGATAGCTTTAGCAGGGGAAGCGGATGAGGAATACGGTCGCTTACTGAAGGAAGGCTTGCGTAAAGCACAAAACGCTGCGAGTGCTTCAAAACCGCTTGGCAATACGGAGGGCAACGAAGCCCCACAAGATGCGATTGATAAAGGGCATGATGCAGCGCCTTATTAAAACGTTAAAAGCTCCATTCTATTCCCATACTCTGGTTGATGCCTTTTCAACATATGTTTCATATTAGTTTTAGTTAATTTAGCTAAATTTTCATGTAAATCGTCAAAGCTCTTAAAGTTATCGCTTTCTCCAAATCGGCATATTATGTAACCATATTTGTAAAAAAACACTTAAACAGATTGTACTGTTTAAGTGCCTTTTTATTATGTCATATAAACCATATCGCCAGCATCTTCATCATGAATATCACCAACAATTTCCGATAAAATGTCTTCCATTGTCACAAGCCCAATAATCACACCTTTACCATCTGTTACAACAGCCATATGTTTATGGGATTGTTGCATTTGTAAAAAAACCTCTTTAATGGCTGTTGAATATTTAAATCGCAGGATATCATGAATAAAAGCTGAACCATCATTTGCACGACCAGCAGCAATATCCGTTAACATTTCCTTTGTGTTAATAAAACCAACTACATCATTCTTTTTTTTCATCGTGTCTATAATCGGATAGCGTGTATATTCATATTCCTCAATAACCGCTACCATTTCTTCAAGTGTTTGTTGCTTTTCTAGCATCACCATCTCTGAGCGTGGTATCATGATCTCCTCTAAATGACGTGAATCAAATGCAAATATATTTTCTAAATAGGTAAGCTCTGTTTTATTAATTTCCCCACCTTCATAGCTTTGCGTCACAATCATTTTTAGCTCCTCTTCAGAATACACCTCATCATGTTTAGCTGGTTTAACCCCAAATACTTTTAATAAAAGTTGCGCTGAACCATTTAACACGGCAATAAAAGGCTTTGATATTTGGCCAAACCAATAAAGTGGAGGTGCTAATAACAAGGTCATTTTATCGGCATACTGAATCGCTAAAGTTTTTGGCATTAATTCACCTAATACCACATGTAAGAATGTGACAACTGATAAAGCAATTGCATAAGACAATGCTGTTGAAAGTGCTTCCCCTAAATTTAAATAATTAAGTACGGGTGCTAATATTTTTTCAACTGTGGGCTCACCAAGTGCACCTAATATAAGTGCTGTAACTGTAATACCTAGCTGACATGCTGATAAATAATAATCTAAATCCTGCGTTACCTTTTTGGCAATGATCGCTTTTTTATTTCCTTCAGCTATTAGCTGGTCAATGCGAGACATACGCACTTTTAAAATAGCAAATTCTGCCCCTACAAAAAATGCTGTAAGTACTATAAATAATGCGATTAACGCTAAGTTTAAAATAATTATACCGTCCAATAGATTCCCTTAGTTAAAGGGATTCACCTCCATTAATAAGCTGGTGTTGTTTCAGGTAATTTTGCTTGAAGACTACTTCTTTAATATGATGATTTTCAACTTTGCCAAGAATCCAAAGATGTTGACCTTGTTGAATTTCTAACCCTTCTGTTATCTCCGAGGCAACCTTAAAACCAGTTTGAAGCGCCCAGCCACCAATTGTATCAATTTCTTCACTGTCATCAAAATCGAGACCAAAACGATCTTCCAAATCCTCTAATAACACACGACTATTAATTGTATATTCATTATCACCTGTTTTACGAATTTCATCTACTTCATCTGCATCAAATTCATCACGAATCTCACCAACGATTTCTTCTAAAATATCTTCCATCGTTAAAATACCAGCAGTCCCACCAAACTCGTCAATAACCACTGCAATATGTACTCGTTCTCTCTGCATTTTTAATAGCGCATGTTGAATGGATGCTTGTTCAAATACCAATGGAATTGAACGGACAAAATCCATTAAATTTACATTACGGTTTGTTACAATTCTGCTAAGTAACTTGTTTGCATTGACGAAGCCAATTATTTTATCTTTATTGTTCTCTTCAACGACAGGGTAACGTGTGTAATTATGTTCATCTAATATCGAGATAATTTCTCTAGTATCCATGCTTATATCTATAGTCACAAGCTCTCTTCGTGAAACCATGACATCTTTTACAACGCGTTCATCAAACACAAACACATTTTCCATATATTCTAATTCTTGTTTATCAATTTCCCCACCTTGGAAGCTTTGTACCATAATTATTTTTAATTCTTCTTCCGAATAAGCTTGATCTTCACTTGCTGTTTTCACACCAACTACGCGTAATAATAAGCGAGATGTGCCATTTAACATTTTAATAAATGGATACATGATTTTACCAAAATAATACAGGGATGGTGCTAACAATAAAGTCATTTTTTCAGAGAATTGAATTGCCAGTGTTTTTGGTGCCATTTCTCCAATTACAACGTGTAAATAACTTACGACTGCAAGAGCAATACCATAAGACAAAATATTCATTAATGTCTCAGGTGTATTTAGCCATTCAAATATTGGGTACATTAATTGTTTTACATAAGGTTTCGTAAATGCTCCTAAACCAATCGCTGTAATAGTGATACCTAACTGACATGCTGATAAGTAATAATCGAGATCGCTGGCTATTTTTTTAGCAATCACTGCTTTTTTATTCCCTTCGCCAATTAGTTGATCAATTCTCGATTTACGAATTTTAACTACCGCAAATTCGGCTGCTACGAAAAATGCTGTTAGCCCTAAAAAGATGATTAATAAAATGATATTTACTATACTTGAGTCCAATATACTCCCTCCTATTGAGGGATTCACCTCCACTTTTTCATAAACGTATACTTCCCCTACTTCATCTTAAATAAAAAAGTATACTGCTTAGACGAAACTAAAACGTTATGGTTTCAGATAAATAAGATATTTATGGCTTGCTTACATATTTGCTACAAAATCAGTTATTCTCAACGTTATAATAACTCCCTCCATCGAGTGAATAAGGTTGATTGTCACCTCTTTTATGTGAGATTCAAAGCTGTTCTTGAGAGAAGATGCAATGGAAAGACCAAAAAAATGGTTTTCTCAGTAGTTATATTCCCCATACTGTAGAAAAAAATCCCCCTATTTTATTAATAGAGGGATAAAGATATTGACTATTTGAGGCTTAAATAGTTACTATCACGATACAAGCAGCTTTATACGCGAAATTAATTTTAATCAATGTCAAAAATAAAACCAATATAAAAATCATTTTATAAATGTATGAATTGTTCCTCTGCGAACAATTTATTCATAAGCTACTACATGCCCTTTCCTACTTGTCAGAAGAGCTGTCGTTAGACCAATAAAAAGTAGCGTTATAATGGAGAGGTAAAACGTCTCTGAAGATAACAATAAGCCACCCAAAATGATAACAACTGAATCAATAAGCAAGATGTAAATTCCTACATTTATACCCGTCCTAGCATATAAAAACTGGGCAATAAAATCCGTGCCTCCCGTACTTGTTTGAAAATGTAACAGCAATCCCATGCCAATTCCCACAAAGATGCCACCTAGAATAGCACTGTATATCGCTTCAATTTCAATTAGATGATTAACAGGTGATAGAAAATCAATAAAAAAGGCAGACAGAATCATACCATGTAAACTATTATAGAAATAGTTTCTATAATGAAACCATGCGAATATAAATATGGGAATACTTAATATAATAATGATTAATCCTGTATTAAAACCCCATAAGTAATTTGCTATTAATCCAATACCAACTGTTCCACCATCTAATATTTTATGTGGCACTAAAAACAGATTGATACCTAAAGATAGAAAAATACTGCCTATAATTAGTGCCAAAGCTTTTTTTACAAAGTACAGAAGACCACCTCTTAATATAAAACTTTTTTAGACCTATACTTGTACAGAACATGTTTATTGTAAATCTTGATAAATATATGTTCTTTATATAGTTTAAAGAAGTAAATCAAATACAATTTTTTAAAAGCCTATTTGTACTAAACTTGTCGCTTTTATCACAACAAACTAAAGGAGTAAAGAAATGCTTGATTCTAACCCTAATTGGCTGGCACATTGCACAGAAATAAAAGATTTAGCCAAATCATTATTTCAAAAATCATCGATACACCTTGATCGTGCGGCTCTCTTATTAATTACAGATGGCCAAGCCACTCTAGCCATTAATGGGCACAAAGAGCATATCGTATTTGGACATTTAATTGCTCTTGAAAGCGATGCGGTTATCCAACTTATCAATACAAGCCGTCTCGATTTTTCAGGCTATTTAATTAGCTTTGTGCTGTATGATACAGAAACGAAATCAACTTGTAATTGGTCTATTGATACAACGAATGGTTACTATATTCAACGAGTACCTGAAACGGTCATCACAGATATTCGCGTATCGCTCGCTAAAAACACAGACCCTCTCCATATCACTGTTAAACAATTTATTTTATACAGCTTGTTGAAAGAATTACAACCAGCGCAACCAACAGAGGAATACACACTTGAGCAAAGAATTGAACATACGATTATTTATATGCAAAAGAAATATAACCAAATGATAACAAGGGATGAACTAGCAGCTATCGCTGGCTATAGTCCGTGGTACTATTCAAGAAAATTCATTGAGTTACATGATAAGACACCGATTGCTTATTTAATTCATTATCGTATTTACCGCGCACAAGAAATGCTCTTAACAACAGGTGAGTTGTCACAAAATATCGCAAAAAAAGTTGGGTATGATGATGTGCAAAACTTTAGTCGGCAGTTTAAACGCATTGTTGGTCGCCCACCTAAGCAATTCCAAAAGACCGTTGATAAATATCGTATTTGCTTTCTCTCACCTGCACACGCAGAAATTGCGATTGCTTTAGGCGTTGTGCCTAACTGTGTTACTGTGACTAGCGCCCTAACGCCTGCGTATCAAAAGGCTCTTTTTCATAAAGTGGGTACAACCATTTTAGAAATGCCTCAATATGTCATTCAACAAGACAGTATTGTACAGCAACAACCCGATTTAATTATTGGTGTCGACTTAACGGAAGAGACAAAGCAACACTTCCAAACCATTGCTCCTGTGATCACTGGGCTACCTTATGATTTAAATTCACTCATTCGTTATTTTGGTGAATTGTTTAATAAAGAGAAGGAGGCGACACAAATCCTTCACGAAATCACGACAGATGTAGCTGCTCTAAAAAATAAAATACAACAGCATATGGCAAAGGATGCTACTGTCCTTTACTTACGCGTGGAGGAGTTGGGCTATCGCTATGTCGGTGAATCTTCTAGTGATTCAGCTCTCCTTTTATATCAGGAACTCGGCTTACAATTGCCTGACATATTGCGCGCAAATGAAAATAGTTTCAACATATGTTCTTTACAGCAATTAGTAGCAGCCAACCCTACATATTTGTTTATTGAAAAACGCATAATGGATTATTATACTGCCGACCTTAGCTTAGCTACTTTACAAGAAAGTGAACAGTGGACACATTTAGATGCTGTGAAAAATAAGCGTGTTTTTTATGTGGATACGGGTTTATGGATTAACAATTGCAGTGTGTATGGCAAAAGGGAAATTATGCAGCAGATTGAACAATCGATTTTAGGTAGTCTTCACCCTAAGACACAATAATCCAACTTTTAAGGCACTTTACGCTATAGTACGTGCATTTATTACCTGTTATTATTTGAGAGTGATAATCATTATCACTAAAAATAATAAGGAGCTATAACAATGAAAAAAACAATGCAATACATACTTTTGATGTTCGTTGCTTTAACATTAGTTGCTTGCTCAAGCACTGACAAAGAAAGTGACAATGCGGTAGAAGAAAAAAGCGAGCAGCCTACAACACGGGTTGTCAAAGATGCCTACGGTGACATTACGATTCCTACTGAGCCTAAAAATATGTTAGTCCTTCGTTCTAACTATGCTGAAAACCTAATTGTAATCGGTGTGATCCCTCAAATGGTAACAGTCGTTGAAGAAATCGAACCAGCATATCGCTTGAAATTATTTAAGGACAACAATGTGAAAATAATTCCAACTCAGCAATATGAAGATAATTTAGAAGTTATTCTTCAAGCAGCACCAGATGTCATTATTGCTGAAGGCGCAGCCATCGAGGCTAAAAAATACGAGGCTTTAAGTAAAATTGCCCCTACGGTTGCTGTTGAGGCTGGCGTTGCTATACATGAATTTGTTCCTGTGCTCGGTGAACTGTTCAGTAAAGAAAAAGAAGCCGAACTTGCGCTTGAGAAGTTTAACGAAAAAATTGCAGACACGAAAGAAAAGCTACACAATGCTATAGGTGACGAAAAAATTCTCGTATTGCGTGTAGAACAAAGTCAATATCGTGTGCTCGGTACCGAAAAAGGTAGCCCTGGCAGTGACATGCTTTATACACAGCTTGGATTAAATATTCCAACAATGTTGCAAGATAATACAGACTGGTTCACACCTATTTCCTTAGAAGTTTTACCTGAGATCGATGCAGACCATATTTTTGTTGAACAACGTCAAATGCAAAATTACAGTAGCGAACAATCAATGAAAGATTTAGAGGATAGCCCGATGTGGCATGCAATGGGTGCTGTGAAAGCAGGCAATGTTTACCCATTAAAAACAGCGGATTACGTTGTTGGTGAAGGTTTAATTGGCTCCCCTCTATTCCTTGATTACTTAGTTGAAAAGCTGGTGCCTTAAATGGAACAAGAAATTTATGATGTCATTATTATCGGTGGTGGCCCAGCTGGCATGTATGCGGCCTTTTACAGTGGCATGCGTGAAATGAAAACAAAGATTATCGAAGTAAAACAGGAGTTAGGCGGGTTCATGCGCACCTATCCTGAGAAATTAGTTTGGGATGTCGGCGGCATTGAGCCTGTTCGCTGCGAAGAGATTATTCACTCCTTAATCAAGCAAGCGCTGACATTTAATCCAACAATCGTATTTGGTCAAGAAATAGTTGGCATGGAAAAACGCAATGATGACATTTTCGTCTTAACTGCAAAAACAGGCGAGAAACATTATACAAAAACGATTATTTTAGCTACAGGACGTGGTATTACACGTATTCAGAAATTAATGGTTGAAGGCGCTGATCGTTATGAACTAAACAATCTGCACTATACAGTAACAAACATTAATAAATTTAAAGATAAACGTGTACTCATTTCTGGTGGTGGCGACTCCGCTGTCGATTGGGCTATTGAAATGGCTCCTATCGCCAAAGAAGTGTACGTCGTTCATAGACGAGATGACTTCAGTGCCTTTGAATCATCTGTAACGCACATGAAGTCTATCGCCAAAACCTTTGTGCCTTATACGATTTCTCGTTTACATGGCAATGGCAATAAAATCGAACATGTCCTATTACAGCATGTTGCTTCACATGCTACGACAAAAATTGAAGTAGACGAAGTGCTTGTTAATCATGGGTACGACCGACACTTTGGTGGCGCTATTATGGATTGGGGCTTAGCCTCTGAGGAATGGGGCATCTCCGTTACACCCAAAATGTGCACAAGCATGGCTGGCATCTTTGGCGCAGGCGACTGTATAACGAATGAAGGAAAAATCAGGCTGATTGCAGGCGCATTTAACGATGCGGTCCTCGCTGTCAATAGCGCCAAATTATATATTGATCCTACAGAATCAAAAATGGCTGGCGTTTCTTCTCACAATGACCGCTTCGCTGAAAAAAATGAAGCGTTACAACAAAAGCATAAAGCTGAAGCTACACGTAAGGGATAACCCTGTTAGTTAAAGTTAGCGTTATATTTATGCAGCTAATCGGCTGGCATGAGTTCGATCTTTTACTGAGCTCATGCTGGCCAATTTTTGTGTTGTTATAGTAATCATTATACTTCTCTAACGCTTCGTAGAAGATTCATTTTTCTAATGCCGCAGTAGATATTAAAGGGATTGTACTGCCCTCTTTACGAAAAAAGAAGTTAAAAAAATTTGACGAACGTGTACGAATGAATACCAAAAATAAAATCAAAAAATCTAATACATATACTCGCATCTTTTTACCAAAATTGTGTAAGAACCTATTGGGAGTGACATTTATAATTAATCAGTTATAAGTTTATTAGGAGGTAAACTCTGCATCAAAGAGGTTTACAATTGCTTCATAATCATTTAACAAGTGATTTCGGCTTTTGTTTTCTCTATATCCATACTCTTCCGATGAATCATAGAATAGAGCTTCAGGAAAAGATATTTCACTAAGAATATTTTCCTCATTTATATTTAGATGTTCAACAATAGGACTAAACACCAAATCCTTTTTCCTTTCGTTAACTAACGGTATTAAACATTGTTCAATAAAACTTCTTTTATAACTATCAAACTTTTCTCGACTCCGATCTTCTAGTTCACCAATTGTTTTTTTCAGTTCAGCTATTCCTTCATCTAGTCTCGTTCTACTGTTATTTATTATGTCTAATTCTATTTCCCAATTAATAAAAAAAACAAATTTATCAATAAATTCATCTACTAGATTTGCATCTTTATTTGGATTTAATGTTATTTCATAAAGATGCAGGAACTGAGTGATTTGGCTGAAATTCAAGTATTCAAATATTCGTTCAACAAGTGAATCATTATATAAAAGATTATGCAATTCAAAAAAGGTATACATATCTTTTTCAAAAAAGAAATCCATAATCAAATTTGCATTATCCTCTCTTTCTCTCGAAAAAGCTTTCTCCATGTTAAATAATTTGTACACACTCTCTTTAAGGTTAGAGAATTTACAATCATACTCAAAAATAAATCTTAGAAAATGATAGTGTTCTCTCAAATCTGTATATTTTTTTAAACTTAAAAAACTTTTATCTTGAATTTTTTCCACTACAACATCCTTTATAGCATTTATACTTAGTTTACTTAAAATAAGCAATTGCTCTAAATAAATAGCTGATGATGCAATTTCTCGTATTTCAGAATCTAGATTGCGTAAACATTCATAAACATAATCCTCAACCGATGGATTAATGAATCCAATTGATGCCTTATCCGTTGATATATTTAATTGAATCAGACCACCAGCGAATTTGTCTGTTATGCATTCAAAATGATTAATCGTTGAGTCAATATTGTGTTCTTTTCTTAAACGGTATTCAAAACATTCCTGTAAAATTTCAGAATTAACAAATTCGCTGCCGGAACGTTTAAATGAAATTAATGTATACAATATAAATATGTAAATTTTATCTATTCTACATAAATTCAGAAACTCATCTT